>CAZZAX010000134.1:0-15322 GCA_964653075.1 uncultured Pirellulales bacterium | reverse complement strand
GGATATCGGCAAAAACAAGCTAAATTGTTCAATTACTATAAGACACAAGGAAAAATCCGCGAAATCCATGTAATCTAAGGCAATTTTCAGCAAAAAACACTGGTAATTTTTGACAAATTTCAATTTTTCTAAAAAAATTTTTATTCCTTTTCTCATAAGCACTTAGCGAAATTTTACCTTTAAATAACTCCCCCTATTTCGTATCAAACACGCAGGTACGTCTAATTATAGAGGGATTGTTTTTTTGTCCCTTGAGTTTACCCTCGACGGTGGCTCACTTTCTTTTCCGTCGGGGGGCCGGCAGGCCCAGTTAAGCTTGTCTCCGAATGTCGTAATCGGGGATCCAGACTAATCTTTAGTTCAAAGTCTTTAGCCTTATGAATCGTCATTTAAATATTAAAAAAGGTTGGTTATTCAAAGGAAAAATCACTAAAAGTTATATAACTTTTAGTGAAAACAAACCCAATTCACCAAATGTCCAATTAGACCTAACTCTCTTTACAACAATCTATTACGCAATTCTTACCTGTCTGACAAAAGTCAAAAACAAACCCAATCAAACCCAATTCAAACCCAATTATGACCCAATTATGACCGATTTAAACCCAAACAAAGCCAATACAAACCCAAAACAAACCCAATTTTTACCCCCGATTATTGCTCACTTGCTTTTCTGTCGGGGGCAAAGCTTGTCCTCGAATGTCGCAGTCGGGGACCCAATTTCACCTGCCCCGAAGTTTGACCATCTTAAATACTTGAAATCCCGGCCGATTATGCTATTATCTCTTAGAGTGACTAACAAAATGAATCGTAGCATCGAAAACGAGCGTTTTCGCCTCTGGCAAGGAAGGCGAAGCAGGCAATGTACAGCATTGTCGATGCAGCCTGACGCCGTCCAGAGACGAAATAAGCCGTTTGAATGCAGAGTCATTTTGTTAGGTGCTCTTAATACCAAACAAATATTCGAAAAAACTGAAACCATATTTGGAGGAAACATCATGAAAAATCAGGTAAAGACACTAATCTGCATCACAATCGTAATTCTGTGCGCCAATAGTCTTGCACGAGCTGCAGGACCTCTGGAATTTCGCAAACTTTTTAACGGCAGGGACTTGTCCGGATGGGTCAATGTGAACACCGCCGAAGACACATGGTCCGTGCGAGACGGCATGATTGTATGCACCGGCCATCCGATAGGAGTCATGCGAACAGATCGGCAGTATGAGAACTTTGTCCTGCACATTGAATGGAGGCATATGGAGGCCGGTGGCAATTCCGGCGTGTTTATCTGGAGCCAGGGGACTGTGCCCGAAGGAAGGCGGCTGCCCAAAGGACTCGAGGTCCAGATGCTTGAGCTCGACTGGGTAAATCAACACAAGCGCAAGGACGGCACGCTCCCGCCGATCGCCTACGTGCACGGTGAAGTCTTCGGTGCAGGCGGCTTAAAGACGGTCCCGGACAATCCGCGCGGCAGCCGCAGCAAGTCCATCGAGAACCGCTGCAAAGGAAAAGGCCGGTGGAACACATACGTTGTCGTTTGTGTTGATGGAACCACCAAGTTGTCGGTGAACGGCAAGTTCGTGAACGGTATCAGCAAAGCATCCGTCAAAAAAGGCTACATCTGCCTGGAGTCCGAAGGCGCTGAAATCCATTTTCGCAATATTCGGATAATGGAATTGCCGCCGGGCATTACAAACGCCGAGAATACCGCACCTGTTGTCAAAGATAAACAGAGCAGCTAAAGGAGGAAACAATGAGTCCAAAACCAGATTTCGTCAGTGAAGATTTAGAAGCCGGCGCCGCAACGCAAACGCACCTTATCACTCGTCGTGCGTTCCTGCACAAAGCGGCCTTGAGCGGTACAGGTCTTATTATTCTTGCAAACAGCCGGTCCGTTCGCAGTTTCCAGGCCAATGAAAAATTGAACATCGCCTGCATCGGTGTCGGCGGCCGAGGTGCTGCGGATGTAAACGGCGTTGCAAGTGAGAACATCGTCGCCCTGTGCGATATTGACCATAATCATGCAGCAAAGACCTTCGAGCGATTCCCCGATGCCAAACGATACAAAGACTTCCGCAAGATGCTCGATGAGATTCATAACAAGATAGACGCGGTAGTCATTGGCACACCCGACCATACACATGCCCCGCCGGGGGTTATGGCCATGAAGCTCGGTAAGCATTGCTACTGTGAGAAACCACTCACTCACAGCGTATATGAAGCAAGAATGATGGCTAATATCGCCAGAGAGAAAAATCTCGTTACACAAATGGGCACGCAGATTCACGCCGAAAATAACTATCGCCGCGTGGTGGAGCTTGTACAAACGGGCGCCATCGGTACCGTGCGAGAGGTCCATGTATGGCTGGCCGCGAATTTCAAAGGTCCGCCCAAACCAACCAACATCTCACAACCCAATGCCCCCACCGACCGACCTGATGTGCCGGAATCTCTCGACTGGGACCTGTGGCTGGGACCGGCATCTTATCGCCCTTACAGCCCCGCTTATGCCCCGTTCGGCTGGCGATACTGGTGGAACTTCGCAAACGGCCAATTAGGCGACTTTTTCTGCCACTACTGCGACCTGGCATTCTGGGCGCTGAAACTGCGGCATCCGCTTACTATAGAAGCCGAGGGTCCGGTCCATCCCGAGAGCGCCGCCAAGTGGACCATAGCCAGGCAGGAATATCGCGCCCACGGCAATCTGCTTGGGATTACTTTGACCTGGTACAACGGCGGCCCGTATCCCACTTTCATGGATGAAAAGAAAATCCCCAGGTGGGGAAGCGCCGTACTGTTCATCGGCTCGGAAGGAATGTTGATTTCCGACTACAGCAAACACCAGTTGCTGCCGGAAGAAAAATTTGTCGATTTCAAGCCGCCTGATCCGTTCATTCCGAATTCCATCGGCCACCATCGCGAATGGGTCCAGGCCTGCAAGACGGGCGGGCCTACCACGTGCAATTTCGACTACTCGGGCGCACTGACCGAAGCGGCCCTGCTCTGCAATGTTGCGCTGCGGACCGGAAAGAAACTGCACTGGGACGCCGCGAACCTTAAAGCAATCGGCTGTCCGGAAGCCGACAAGCTCATAAAGCGCCAATACCGGCAGGGATGGTGGCTATAGGTAGCTATATTACTGCATAGGCTGCAAGGCAATAGTGGCTTTTATAAGATAGCTGCAAATACACCGGCTGGTAGCATCCGGAACAAGAAGCAGGCCACCGGCGGGAATTGTATTAATCCAGCAGCCGGGCCTTATGCCGCCATAGTTTTCTGTTCCCTTGTCAGTGAGGAGATCTCTGTATCCAAGCGTGGCCGAGCGGAAAGTCAGCAAGTTGGTTGACCCGGCGATGATACCGCAGCCATAAGAACGTTCAAAATGAAAATCTTTTTTAAGACCTGTAAGAAGATCCCAGGCGCCGGGCTGGGCATAGATTGTCGTGTCATTTATGATAGGCCGTGAGGCGTAGCGGGCCTCAATATCCCAAAGTCGTTGTCCATTTGAGGCACGGAAAGCTGTCATTCTGCCGCCAGCTTCCGAAACCAGCTTGAAGCGTGTGTCCTGATAGGCCATCAGCAAAACGTCGTGCTTTTGACTTAAAGCGAGCATCGTGCCGTAAATGTCCTCCGATGACGTCCAGACAACTTCACCATCGTTCATATTCAATGCGACAAGTGTCCTTTCCATTTTAGAGATGCTGTCCGAATTTTCCATTTTTCGAGTTCTTTGTTGTTTATTCGGGTAATCCGGACGGTCGCGCAAATCCAACGGCGCATCGATGAAATAGACATTGCCGTTTCCAACAGCGATGGAATTATTGCGGATTGAATATTGTGGGGTGTAGCTCCACCTGGGCTTACCAGTTTTTGCATCCATTGCAAACAGAAGCACCGATTGTGTAAATTGCGTATTCATGTCGCTTCTTCCGTAGCGATACTGAACGATGTGCCCTGTATCGGCCAGTGTACCGAATAAAGTGTTGTTCTTGCAGGCAATGTATCCCCAGGTGCTTTGTTTGCCTTGCGGATGCTGAGGAGCGGGAAACTCGGCAATCAGCTTGCCGGTAGCGCTATCCAGTTGCAGGCATTTTCCACCTGTGCGCACATAGAGACCTTCAGTGGTCACGCAAAAGTTGCTTCCGGTCCCGGCCGTTCCCATCAGGTGCTCCTGGTCATATGCCTTCAATATATTTTCGAGATGATACTCCCAGATGACGTGCCCGTTATATGCGTCAAGAGCACGCAGGCCGTGTAAACCTTCGACAAAAAGCCGGCCATCAAGACAAAGCGGCGCAGGCCCGCGTCCATGCCGAGAAGGCATTTCAAAATCATTGTCACTGAACCACAGCACTCCCAAGGGTCCTCTTACCAACTCATCGGGAGAGCAGTTGGTGTTTGCGGGGTCGGCATACTGGTGCGTCCAATTACCGGCACCTTCGAGGCCGCCGCGAATAGTCAATTGCATTTCGCCCGGTTTACCGAGACATGCGGAGCCGCCATAGGGTCTTAGAATTCGATTGATCTCTTTTTCCGGTAAATTATCAGCACCCTCTTTTACAGAAGCGCCCGATACAATCAGGTTGGCAAAGCAGTTGGGCAGCTTTGTCTCTGCAAGGTCGCGCTGCAGGACGGTTACACGTGTGCCGTAAAGTCCGGCTTCGGTGAGTAATTTTCTTGCCCTTTTGACCTTTGCAGGGTCTGATTCGACAGCATAAATATTCAGGTTCGTACGTTTGGCCAGCTCATAAGCAAGGCGGCCCTGCCCACAAGCCATATCGAGACAATAACCTTTGGTCTTTCCGGTCTTTCTGATAATCTCTCCAGCAGCCCTGGCGCACAGCCGGTTTTTTCCGTAAACAGACGATTTCGGTTTCGGACTTATCTTAACAGCCTTCTTTGAAGTTTTGCCAGCGAAACAGTAGATAGTGCCCTTATCTGTGCTGACAATAAGACGACCGTCGGCTGCTGCGAGTCCCAGTGGCTCACCATCCACATCAGCAGTCATAATAACAGATTTGGTTTCTATATCCGCGGTGAGAATCTTATGGTTTTTCGTACCAGCGACTATTGTTTTACCTGCCCCTATTAGAGACACACCTATCGGTTCCGGGCTTTCAATCGACCAGGATGGTGAACTCAGAACATTTTGTTTTTTTAGCTTACCGGCAGAATCTTTTGTCTGCTTTTGTTCAAAAGGTTTTGACCGGGGGATGCCCTTAATACTGTTTCCCTGAGCAAAGACTATATATTCGGGGAAATCGGCTACTGCGTGGCCGGGTGTTCCCCTGAGCAGCAAGTTGCCGGTTCGGGAGCTAAACAATTCATTCATGCTGAACGTCAGGCCGTCAATAATTGTAATGAACGGGCCCGGCCGAATTTGACCATATCTCTGGAGATGAAAGTAGCGGAAAGCACCGTTTTTCCTGTCGAAGGCGGCAGGAATCGCACGTCCTGTCGGTACTAAAAGTGTATCACCGGCGGCGGACAGGTAGCCCTGCACTGAAACACCACTGTTGGCTCGTGCCGTCGGATGAGGTTGATCCATCAGCATACCGCCGCTTGAGTCATTCACCCAAAGGACCTCGCCAGATTCAGGCTCGAGTGCGTAAATGTATATTCCTTCCGAAGGCCAAATACCTGCGGAAAAATAGACAATATCATCGATAATAGTGGGTGCACCTCTGGCCGGCCATCGTGAAATCATACGTCCGTTTCCGAGGACCATATCCTCCCTTGGTCCTCCGCGCTTTGCCCAAATTAGCTTTCCCGTTTTTGCCCGAAGGCAATACAGACAGCCGTCATCTCCGGCTATATATAACCGACCCTGCCGGAAAGCAGGAGCGAAACGGACCGGACTATCAACATAAAATGCCCATCGCTCCTTACCAGTTACAGCATCCAATGCATAAACTTTATTGTCCGCTGAACTGCCAAAAAAAACCAATCCTTCTGCGATTATTGCATGGTAAGCATGGTCAAAAGGCATACGTGTATCTTCGGCCTGCCATGCAGGTTGAGGTGGTTGAAGCGGCTTATATACCCACCGCAATGTTAGATTACCCCGCAGATGCTGTGATGTGTAACCGCTCCGGGCGGCATCAGCACGAAACTGAGGCCAGTCCACTCCTTTCGAAGTCTGCCAGGACGATAAGAGCAAAATTATGCTAAGCAGAGTTCCTGTCATAATAACCTCCGGTAATACCTGTATAATAATTCAAAGAATGCCAACTCCATGATACCAAATCTGATTTACTTACGCACATACAATCTGTTCTTTATGATTTCTGTTCTTTAAGAAAAGAGATGTTTTTGACTTAGCAGATGATTTGTATTTTTCGAGGCAGTATTTTGTAATCAACAGAACTGAAAGCGTTCGGATAGACTTCACCATCATTACCAAGTGGTGCAGAAGGATCAAGAGAAACGGAAAGAGATTTTGCCCGAAACATGGTGACTTTTTTATGGCTTGTCAACGCCTTTCTGAGTGTCAATGGTATAAGAGCAAGAGCTTCCAGCTTCTTCGGCATTTCTATTATCAAGCAGTCAAACAGGCCGTCATCGACTCTGGCCTGGGGAGTAAAAAAGAGCCCTCCAAACCTGGGCGTATTGCTGACAAGCAGAACACCGTAATTGCCGCGAAACATTCTTTCATCGGCTTTAATATTCATTTCCCATCCGGAGGACATCTTTCTGATTACGCAAAGAGCCGCGGCTATGTAACGAAGTGAGCCGCTGAGTCCCTTCATACGAAGACTTTTGGCTGATACTTCTGCAAAAAGACCGACAGAAGAGGCCATACAAAAATAGTGCCCGCCCGCCTGCCCGATATCCACATATCTGGTTTTTCCATTTATAACAGTCCGGCAGGCATCGTGCAGTTGCTGGGGTATTCCAAGGCTTTTCGAAAAATCATTTGAGGAGCCTGAGGGAATAATACCAATGCGCGGAATCCGGCCGCACCCGGCTGCCAGGACGCCGTTTATCACCTCGTTTAAGGTCCCGTCTCCACCAAGCACGACAATGGTGTCCACTTTTTGGTTTGCCGCTTTTGCCGCAATTTCCCTCGCATGTCCGGGATAGTCCGTAGTAAACGAAGAAAAGGTAAATTTGTGTTCGTGAAGAAAGGTCTCGGCCCGACGGACACGTGAACGGTTCAGCCCCCACCGGGCTTTTTTATTCGCGATGATAATGTTGGTATCCATAATATAAAACGATTTTGATAAATATGACTTCCGTACGGCGGATTATACGACCATTTATAATCGTATTCAATAAATGCCGAATTGGTAATTGACGGTTTTACATGCAGCACATTACCTTGTATATCTTCACCTGTTTACTGAGGTAAAAAGATAAGCAACGTACCGCCCAATAACCTGTAAAAAATCGTTCTATCACGCGACAATGTAAAGTTACATACCTTCGTATGTGGTGCTTTAATAGATTGAAAAGAAGTGACCTTTGTTGTGGCAAATACGTATAAACAAAGATAGAAATCGTCGGCCACAAAGATTATGATGATGTTTTGAAGGCCCAATAAGACGTTTGGGCACAGATTAATGTGAAAATTACAGGTACATCGATGGATAACGAACAGCTTTTATATGATATAAGTCAGCTAAATGAGCTTTTCCGAGACAGCACGAGCATCCAGAGTCTCTTAGATAAAACTGTTGCAATGGTAGCATCTCATACGAATTCGGATGTTTGTTCAGTTTATCTCTACAATAATGAAAATCAGGAGCTGGTCCTTAGAGCTACACGGGGACTGAATCCGGACTCGGTTGGAAGGGTAAGGCTCAAGCTGGGCCAGGGGCTTACAGGTCTTGCTCTCCAAGAGATGCGGCCGATATGCGAGAAAGATGCTACTCATAATCCGAACTTTAAGTTTTTCCCCGGCATATTCGAGGAACGTTACGAGTGTTTTCTTGCTGTGCCGATAGTGCGAGGTATCTGGAAAATCGGTGTATTAGTTCTTCAGCGCCAAAAGGGCAGATACTTTAATGATTCCGATATTACTGCTTTGGAGGCCGCGACATCGCAGCTTGCCAACATCATCGAAAATGCCCGTTTCCTTATGGCGATGCATGAGCCGCACGGGAAAGAGGAACATATCAAAACCGCTTTTTCAGAGCAATTTAAGTTTATAAAGGGTAAAGTCGCATCGGAAGGTTTTACATACGGCCCTGCCGGAGTTACCAACAAGAAGAAAAGTCTTGCGATACTTATGAACAGAGAGTTCGATCACACATATACACTCGAAGATTTCCATAAGGCAATCGCCAAAACGGCTGAACAACTCGAAGAACTGCAGGAACAGGTGGGACGGAAGCTTTCAGATGCCGCTTCACTAATTTTTTCGGCGCATCTGGTGATACTTAAAGACAAGTACTTCGTGGCAGATGTAGTCAATCTGATAGAAAGCGGAGTAAATCCACCGGTGGCGATATTACAGGTTGCCACACAGTATATGGGAAGTTTTGCAACCAGCGGCAATTCATACATGCAGGAAAAAACCCAGGATATCGAAGACCTGATTGTAAGGCTGATGAGCAATCTCCTCAATGAAGCCGAAGAACCCGGTAAATTCCGGAACCGGGTCATAATAACCTCAGAACTTTTACCTTCCGATTTGCTCATACTCTCTTCTGAGGAGGCGGGCGGAATCGTTCTAATAGGCGGCACTGTTACGTCGCATTTGTCTATACTTGCAAGATCTTTGCGAATTCCGATGATTGTCAGCGACACTTATGAGCTTCTTGGTCTTCCGGACAATACCCCCATCCTGGTTGACGCCGAAACAGGTCATGCATACGTGGACCCTTCCGACGAGGTATTAGAGCGTTTCGAATCTCAGCAAAAGGCCAAACTTACATTGGCCGAACAAAAGCGTTCGATAAAACCTGTCACAACCACTCGTGACGGTACAAGAGTGCATCTTTTGACTAATATCAATTTGCTGGCCGATTTGAAGGTTGCCAGCGAACTGCATTGCGAGGGTGTGGGTCTGTACCGGACCGAGTTCCCATTTATGATAAGGAATAATTTTCCGAACGAGTCGGAACAATTTACGATATACAGGGAACTCGTTAAACTAATGAAAGGCAAACCCGTCACGTTCAGAACACTCGATATGGGAGGCGATAAGACGTTATCCTATTACCACGACGTCAAGGAGCAGAATCCGGCCCTCGGCCTGAGGTCGATACGTTTTTCACTTCAGAACAAGCCTGTTTTCATCGAGCAAATTCGTGCCATGCTTCGTGCAGGGGCCGGGGAGGATTTGCGGATTATGTTTCCAATGATTTCATCCATAGACGAATTCTGCCAGGCGCGTGAAGTCGTATTCGAATGTCTGGACAAGCTTGGTCAAAGGAACAAGGAGCACAATCGTAAACCAAAACTCGGAATAATGATCGAGCTGCCATGTGTCGTGGATTTGATAGACGATTTCACAAAGGAGGCCGATTTTTTTTCGATAGGGACCAATGATTTTATACAGTTTATGCTGGGGGTTGACAGGACTAACGAAAACGTCGCCGGTTCTTATTTGCCTCATCATCCTTCGGTTTTACGGGCAATGAAAAAGGTGGTCCAATCGGCCAATCAAAACGGCAAAGAAATTTCGGTTTGCGGTGATATGGCTCACCAGGAACAATATCTGCCTTTTTTGCTTGGCATAGGTGTGCGGACCCTGAGTATGAACCCGGGATATCTGCTAAAAATACAAAAGGCCATTTCAGATATTGAAATCGATGAAGCCAAAGCAACCGCCGAAAGGATGCTTGGTCAAACCAAAATCAGCGACCTTACAGAGACCTTGAATCTTAATCGTACAAACGAATCATAACTACTGCTTTAAGACATTGATGGGTTTCAAGGTAAGCGGAAGTGAATTCTGATTGAGCATACTCCATTTTAGTCCTGGCCGGAACAGGAAGAAAAAATTTTTGAAAAAATTATTTTTTTGTTGAACATATTCCGACATACTGTTATAGTTATATATAACAGTAATGTTATTTAAGGAGTTACAGCCATTTTTATACGAATTGAACCATCATCGTCAGTTCCGATATACCGGCAGATTATAGACCAGATTAGGTATCAGGTTGCCACCGGTGTGCTTAAAGAAGGTGATAAAGTCCCCAGTGTTCGGGAATTGGCAGCGAGGCTGGCAATCAACCAAAATACGGTGCTGAAGGTCTATAACGAGCTTTGCCGTCAGAATGTGCTCAAAATCGAAAGAGGTGACGGAACATATGTCTCCTCCAATAAGCAGACTATTCCGGTTGCTGAAAGGAGAAAAACCGTCTCAAACGTCCTTCGCGAAGCGGCCATTCTGGCGGTTCAACTGGAGGTGCCTATCGAGCAGGCCGGCGAGCTTCTTCAGAAAGAATACGAGCACATCGTTTCACAAAGAGCCGGCCGCGGTAAAACTGGTTTGTCGGAGAAGTAATATGTTTGGAATGCTTCTGTGGAAAGAGTGGAAAGAAAACCTCTGGAAACTTTGGTTTTGCGGGGGGGCCAGCGTTGTATTCACAATCATGCTTTTCAGGATACGAATCATACCGGATTTTTCCAACTGTATATTAATTTCATTTATCCAGATGTTTGCCGTACCGGTAATTTACTCGCTTGATATTTTTTCAGGTGAAATAAGCAACCGCACGGTACATCTGCTTTTCAAGATACCGGTTCCCAGATGGATGCTTTTTTTCAGCAAATATATTGTTTCAGCCGCCGGGATTATTCTGATATTTCTGATAAGCGGTGTATTGATGGAATTCATGGCCCGGGGCAGAGAGGCACAGGTGTTGTTTCTTTTTGCAACCAATTCGCTTTGTGGAATGGCAGCACTGGTCCTTTTTACATGGTTCTGTGCATTCGGTTGTCAGAGCAGGAGTGAAGCCGATTCACTGGTTGCTATGTTCGGTGTTTTTATTGGCTGGGGAATTGTGTTTTTCTGGTCCAGCGTGTGCGAAGTCGCCTGGGCCGAGCGTTTTGTGCCTTATTCTCTTTCGCTTTTGAGAATCACCAAAATCGGTCCTGTATTAACGATATTTTCGCAAATACCGGCCTTTGCGGCAGTTCTTATCATTGCCTGTTACCGGTACGTTAGTATCAGGAGGTATCTATGAGAGTGTCAGGGATCATCCATCAACAGATTTGCCAGCTCAAATGGCACCTTCTGGCCTGCCTGGGACTGATAATGGTCCTGCCGGTAGAAGAAGCTATAGTCAATCTTAAGGAAGGCGATGGCTTTTTCACAACAGCTATGACATCTCTGGCTGTTATGTTTAGTCCACTGCTCACCGGTCTTATCGCATGCGCGAACGTGCAGGGTGATTTGAACGAGAAACGCTATATCTTCTGGCGATCAAAACCTGCCGATGTAAAATTACTCATTACTCTCAAATTTTTCACCGGACTGGTCGCTTCTTTATTGATAATAGCCTGTCCGGTGGTTTTTGCGATTTTAAGCAATATCATCTGGAACGGAGAAGGCATCGATATATTTGTGCCGCTGCCCATTACGATAGCGATTATGACATACAGCCTGTGCTTTGCATGCAATGTGGTGGTACGAAAAACCGCACGTGCCTGGCTTATCGGGATGTTGACAGGGTGTTTTTTGTTAGTGCTTCCATTCATGCTCCCTTTGAATCTGAGGGATTTTGTGAGCGATATTATGTTTTTGAAGTTCGGATTTTACCTGACGATTATTCTTGTGGCACCTGCGGCGGCTTTTATATTTGCTCTTTACGCGGCAAAGCACGACTGGCATTTGAGGACAAATCTGAAAAGTCTGTTATGGATTGGGGCGGGGCTGGCATTCATCCTTCTGATGCTTTTCAGCAGCCAGGTCGCCAATATTAAAGTACTGCATGAAAAGGAAATCGAAACTTCTTTTGGGCGGAATACACTGGACTACGCCGGAAGCAGGGCAGTATTTCAAGGATATAGTTATGTTGACATAGACAAAAACAGCATCTCTTTAAATAATATAAGCGGAGGTCCAGAATTCGGAATAGATGATAACCTTACGTCGAGGGTGGAAGGTTACTATGTAAGGAGATATCCCAATAGCGGAAGATTATATAAGAATGTTGGAGATGACATATATTCTTTTGCCATTCATGCGTATTATCACACGGAAGGAAAAGGGCCCTCCCTGAAGAGATTCTATGAGAAGGTCTATCTGAGAAGCTATAAGCATACCGATAAGTCCTGGATGCCGGTCTGCGAACTCGATATATCAGACTGTCTTACAGATAATATAAATTCCATTCGTTTGGCGATGCGTATGATTGATAACAGATTAATTGCCATTGTGAACGATAGCTATGTTGTGGTGGACACGACTGATCCGGGAGAATTAAAACTAATTGATAAAAAAAAGCTCGACGCACTAAAGAAATACATTCGATTAACCTATATGGATCGTCAAAAAGAATTTGCCATCCCGCTCGTGCCGGTTGAAGAAATCGGACTGGAAGAAAGGATAAAACTAAGCATAGACCTGAATTACTGGTATTATGGTTTTCGAAATGAAATCAATGAATCTTCGATAGTTGATGTCCATGATGGCAAGTTCTCCTTCTTTATTGTTGACTTTGATGATATTGTCCGGTTCGACGTAACCCGTTGGGACGATGAGAAGGTCTATTGCAAGTTCAGTACCCTACGTCCTTTTACGATTTTGGAAAGTGTGACAGGGCATTTTTATGATGATAAATTTGTCAAAAACGGCAAGTTTTACTGTTACGATGACCACACGTTAATGGTCTTCGATGTTCGATCCAATAGCAGGATACGAAAGCTGGGACACTTTGTCCGTATGGATTATGATATTGAAGATATGGCGGTATTGGACGACGGCAATATACTTTTGTGTGTGCGATGGAACCCCGAATTTCTAACCCGTTCCGACGAACAAAAAAAATATCTGTATCTACTGAAGAATCCTGAGTAGAGGATAAGAAAATGCAAAGGAACAAAAAATGACAGAGTCGGCTATCAAAATTGAAGGCCTACATTTTTCTTACGGCAAAAAACAAGTGCTCAAGGGGGTTGACCTTGAAGTGCCGAAAGGTTCGATATTCGGCTTTTTGGGCAGGAACGGAACAGGCAAGACGACGACTATAAAGACACTGCTCGGGCTGCAAAAGCCCCGCGCCGGCAGGTGCATTATAGGCGGGCTTGACAGCTTTACGCAAACCCTTGAGGTGCGAAGAAGAATCGGTTTTATGGCCGAGGACCAGCAGATGTACGGCTGGATGACAATCAGCCGCATAATCAAATGGGTGGCGGGATTTTACGCAAACTGGGATTATAAGTTCGCCGATGAGCTTGCCGATAGACTCGGACTGCCAAAGAATACGAAGGTAAAGGCGCTTTCCAAAGGCCAGAATTCAAGCCTTGCTCTGCTTTTGGCGCTGGGGCACAGACCTGATATTGTTATTCTGGATGACCCGACACTCGGGCTTGACCCAATAGCAAGAAAGGATTTCCTGCGGCATGTAATTGACCTGCTGCAGAGCAACGGCGTTACGGTTTTTTTCTCAAGTCACCTGCTTTATGAGATTGAACCGGTGGCCGATCATATCGCTATTCTTGACAAGGGAGTCATTATAAAAGCATCCAAAACGGAACAGCTCAGAGAAAGCATCAGAAAGTTTGTCCTGGCACCAAAGCCAGAGGCTAACTTCAAGGGACTTGCTGGCATTTTAGATGTGTTGAAGGTCGGTGATAACGTTTCGATAACAGTCGAAGACTGCAACGAAGAAAAAAGAGGCAAATTAAAAGGAATGTCAGCTAACAGCATGACAGAGGTAGCATTGAATCTCGATGAGATATTCGAAGCCTATGTAATTGGGAACAGAGGCCGTGAGCTGTCGGTATAATCCTCATTGTAGGCTACTTGCAGAAATTTGTCATTCAACGCTTGAATATTGATAAATGTGCGAAAAAAACTGTCAACATTCAGCCGCAATTTACGTCTTAGTAAAAAGTGAAGATTACAGAATCATCTTTACTTCAAACATGCTAACTAATTACGTAAGCAGGTTCTAAATAATATAGTCGATATATTCAGCCAGCCCTGTGAATGTGTTTGTTCGTATTCGTTATTTTTGTTCTTAGGAATTACTTTTAGGGAAAAAACAAGGAAATGAATTCTAACGATAATAAAAAGACGGCCGTGGTTGAATGCAAACAATTAACAAAAGTGTACAAAGGTCTTTTGGCTGGCAGTTCGAGAGCGGTCTGTGCTTTGAAAAACATTTCACTGTCGGTGAACAAAGGCCAGATTGTCGGCCTGATTGGTCCAAACGGAGCGGGAAAATCAACTTTGTTAAATCTTATTGCGGGACTTATTTTCCCGACAGATGGCTGTCTTGCCGTCTGCGGCAGTCCCGCCAGAACGGTGGAAGCTCGGCGCAGCCTGGGATATATGCCGGAGCACCCATCATTTCTCGGTCGTTATTCGGCCCGGGCCGTTCTGAGATATCATGGGGCATTATTAGGTTTATCCCATAAAACAATCTCTCTTCAGGCGGACAAGTCGATTGAACAGCTACATATGCATGAGTTCATAGACAGACGTTGCTCAGAGTTTTCACAGGGTATGAAACAACGCCTGGCTCTGGCAGTAGCATTAATGAATGATCCGCAGGTATTGCTGCTGGACGAGCCGAGCAATGGTCTCGATCCGGTTGGTATTATCCAGTTGCGAGATGTGCTAAAAAAGTTGCGAGATTCAGGTACGGCCATTGTAATAAGCTCCCACCGTTTAGGTGAGCTGGAAAAGCTGACAAGCGACTACATCTTTCTATATCGCGGAGAGGTCGTCAGTTTCGGCGATAAGATTATTGCCGGCCAGGCCGGACGGCTGCGAGTAGAACTCGTTTCAAACGGCAGTTATATCGCAGAAAAATTATTGTCACCGTCTCAGACAATAGCTGTATCCGACAAAGAGATGGAAATAGCTGTCGATAATGCTGACGATGTCCCTGATATAATAAGCGACCTGGTAAAAGGCGGTGCCCGTCTAAGAAGTGTCAACTTGCAGACAGAAGATATAGAAGATATTTTTCTGCGTCTTTACAACGAGAGGAATTAATCGATGAGAGCTTATGAACTGATAAAAGAAACGTTCTGTCGAAAGTTATACATTTTGATTGTTCACTTAAGCTGGCTGACATTATATGGTGGTTTCTATTGGCTGACTCTCCCAGGAGCAAGCGAATTTAGCGGATATGGCCGGTTTATTTTTATCTGGGGAGGTTTTTTTCTCGCCCTGGCGCTAAGCGCCGGCATT
>CAZZAX010000133.1:0-15536 GCA_964653075.1 uncultured Pirellulales bacterium | reverse complement strand
CCGAATACTTGAGATGCGTCGATACAGCCAGCCGGAACTTGAGCAGCGAATAATACTCGACAAACTCAAGATGAATTTGCCGAAGCAACCGCCGTCCAAAGTGTATAGCCAACAGTTAAATAGCAAGGTTTGTGGTGGAAACTAACCGCTCTGCCGCTATCAAAACTGCTGATTTAGGCACCTAACTGCGAAAGTTGGGCTAGCGTTCTATAGTTATGCCTTTTCGCCATTTGTTTAAACATTTATCCGCACAAACGGCACTCCTGCTTCGATTCATCAAACCACGTTAGTAAATGTACACATCTTAAAACCGGTGGAAATTTACTTGTGTGGAAAGTTTATAGCAGCGTAGGGACCGTGGTATTTTTTTGCGGCCTTGTCGTATGCCTTTGCGGCGTCGATTTCATTTTTGTAGGAGCCGAGGTAGATTCGTTTTCCGTTTACGCGGATTCTTGCTCGCCATCGTTTCATATCCTTTGCGAAGTCCACGCCTTTATACTTGGAGCGTGATGGGCTTTTAAACTTTCTTCTGTTCCAGACGTTCTGGGTGTGTGTGACGGGGCGGAGGTTTGCCAGGCGATTGTCGAGGCCGTTGTGGTTGATATGGTCGCAGACCATGCCATCAGGGATGTCAATGACGAGATGGTGCATGTGTTCGTTCTTTCGCTTTTCTTTCCGTTTGTTAAAGAACGGACGGCATAAAACGTATGTATGTTTTTCTGTGCATACCATTTGTATTTTCTGGGCCTGTCGTAATTATGGGGGTCAACTATAGCGAATGTGCCCTGTGTGAGGGGGATTTTTCTGAAAGTATAGCCGTAGCGGAGTCGGCGATAGAGCAGTACCAGAAACAAGGCCGGCCTTTCAAGCCAGGTCGGGATTTTGATAACTATCTCGACGATTTTAATCCCCGCGAATTGCAGAAAAACGAAGCACGAAATTCGAAATACGAAACAAAATCAAAGATTCGACCCGCCAATGGCGGGTTTTCATCAGAACCCGGCAATGCTGGGTCAAATGTTCAAAACAATGACCTCCAGTAAGGAGGGCCGAGGCCAAAAAAGGCAGGCCTCTATAATTAGAGCTACCTGCACGTTTGATACGAAAAAAGGGTTCGATTTTGGATGCTTGATTCTCGTAACTCGATGTGGGAATTGGAGTTAAAATTTTTTTGAAAATTTTGAAATTTGTTCAAAATTACCAGCGTTTTTTGTCGAAAATTACGTCTATTCTGCTTATTTTAACGCAAAAATCCTGCCTACAGTAATCACTTTATACGCCTGCGGATTTAGTTGATTTAAGAGAAGTAACTGATAGAAGGGTCAAGGTATATCTGCGATAAGCTCTTTTTGAAAAGGTGATATTATGAAAGCGAAAAGGTTTTGGATTTATGTCATAACGACAGCGCTGGTTTGTTTGAGTGTTTTTTTGGCAGCCAGAACAATCGCCCGTTTATCCCAGGTCGGGAGTTGCACACCCTTGTACCCTAAGTCTGCTACCCAGGATCCTATGTTTTTCAAATTATTGTACGGTTCATAATCACGCAAAAACTGGGCAAGAAAGATGCCCGGCCCCTTTATCGTTTTCATGTTCGTTTCCTTATTTCTGATACTGTATCAATACCATAATACCCGGCCAGTTGACCTCCATTCCATGGACCATCTTTCCATTGATTTTTGGGGTCTTGCCGGTGGTAAGCTTATTGCGTCCTGCGTGAAATACACTAAGATCCTTCAGAGTCACGCGGTGGTAATAGCTCTGGTAGTGGGGACCTTCCCGGTCAAAGGCCTGCGTACCGTTGATCGAGATACCGCGCATGTAGCCCGGGCTCCAGCTCGACCAAACCAACTGCGCGGCCTGGGCCTGTTCCAGATTGCCGTACACGTCAAAGTACTCTGTTTTTTCACCGCTGCGTGTGACCCATTTCTGCGGGATGTTGTAGGGTTGGCAGAGCTCCACCGACCGCATGGTACGCCGGAGTGTAAGCCCGGTGATCGCCTCGGTTTGATAATTCAGCCCGGTGATGTCGGTGATACGGGCCGCAATGTGCATCGGCTCTTTCTGGTCCGGTATCCAGGTCGTGTCCCAGTGAACCGTAAAAGGGGCCTGTGTACCGGATCCGATGTGGTGCCTGAGCCGGCCGTGAAAATAGATGTAGTGCCACTGGCGGTATACACCGTCCCCCTCCAAATTAACATCTTTATACAGGCCGATGTAGTCCACCTGAGAAATGGTGTGATCCGGGCTTTGGATTTCGACCGTCAGTTTCACCGTCTCACCCAGAGTGTCATCGGCCTTTAACGACGTGATGGTTCCCGTGGGATGGGGCTTAGTCTCAGGATCGTAATAGATGCGCACGTGTACCCCATTGATCAGATTCTGAGGCCAGTTCCATGGATGCTTCGGATCCACGCGCAGGCGGAAATAATTGCCGGTTCCTGATTCGAACACCGACACCGGTACACGCAGGACAGGATAGGTATGGTGCTGATACATAGCCTGGGGTTCGGGGATGTGGCCGGCTTCGGGCACATAAAACCAGTCACTGTCATTGATTTGAATCGCCAGACCCGTGGTCCCTTCGTGACAGAGGACTTTTTCAAGTACGATTTCAGCCCTGATCGCTTCCTCCAGATCGATGGCAAACGGCCATTGAAAGGGCGCATTGATATAACCGTGTGCCGAACCGCGGTCCGGATGGTATTGGCCCTGTTTGCCGCCGACGCGGATGGTCTGACCGGCGTCGCCTTTTTCGTGGAACCATCGGTATTCGCGGAATACATCACCCGGAACGGGTTGGGCGCCAAGATTCTGATATAGGAACAGGGCAATCGCCAAAGCAAGCCACGGTTTTTTCATAAAAAAATCTCCTTGTCTATTTTAGTACTCGGTCCCAATCCCGGGCGAATTGGGCCAGACCCGAATCGGTCAGGGGGTGTTTGTATAACTGCCAGAAAAGCTGCGGATTAACCGTTGCAATATCGATACCCGCACGCAGGCAGCTAAGCACCTGATTCTGTGTCTTTACACTGCCGGCGATAATCTCCGAGGTAAAATTGTAGTTGGCCTTAATAACGGCGGCATCTTCTACGAGGATATGGCTTTCATTGGCAACCGCATCAAGTCGGCTCAATACGATACTGACAAAACTAGCGCCGGCCTTCATCGCCAAAAACACCTGTGTTGAGGAGAATATCATCGTGACATTGGTCTTGATGCCCTTTTGTTGCTCCAGCACCGGCACTGCCATAAGGCCCTCCGGTGTCATCGGGATCTTGACCACCACATTTGGAGCGATGGCGGCGATGTCCTCAGCGGTGGCAACAAGCTCATCCGCGCTTTCCGCCACCGCCTCGGCGCTGACCGGGCCGGGGACAATGGAACAGATTTCTTTGACTATATCCTGGAATCTCCTGCCGGTTTTGGCAATATGCGTCGGATTGGTCGTTACTCCGTCAACCAGACCGGTATCATATACCTTTCGTATGGTTTCTACATCGCCGGTATCTAAAAATATCTTCATGTTCCTCAATTCCGTAAATCAATTAGTCTCAACCAGGTTTCTGATCTTCTCCAAAGTAACCTGGACATGGGGCTTATCCCCCAACTCGCTGACCACCAAATCCGCCTGGGAGAAGTCTTCATTTTCCGTATAGCCATTGGTAGTAATCACGCAGATCATACCGGCATCCTTGGCCGCCAATAGGCCGTTGCGGCTGTCTTCAATCACCACGCATTCTTGTGCCTGCAAACCGAGCTTATCCAGGGCTAGGTTGTAAATCTCAGGATCCGGTTTTTTCCTGGACACTACATCCCCGGCCAGGATGGCGGCGAATCGGCTTTTACGCTCCGGTCCCAACATGCGTTCCACCACGAGGTTGACGGCCCGCTCATTAGACGTGGAACACACCGCCAGGTCGATATGGGCCGCAATGGCCTCATCCACGAGACGAGCCACACCCGGTCGCAAGGGCAGTTGACCGGTGTCAATCATCTCCATGTAGCAATCGGTTTTGAGTTTATGTAATTCCTTGATAAAGGCATCTTTATCCATCACACCGGCAGGCCATTGGGTCGTATCAAAGTAGTGGCGCATCCGTTCTTTGCCGCCGGCGACTTTTAACAACTCTCCATAGAGAGGTACGTCCCACTCGATATTCAGACCTTTTTTGGTAAAGGCCCGGTTAAAGGTCACGCGGTGACCATCCCGCTCGGTATCCACGAGGACGCCGTCACAATCAAAGATAAGTGCTTTCAGTTGCTCGGACATGATTTACTCCGAAAATACAGAAATGTTTTCAAGTTGTTGTTTAATTGTCTCCAGAAATTGGGCTGCTATTGTACCGTCCACGGTACGATGGTCGCAGGCCAACGTCATACTCATGAGGCGCCGAACAGCCAGTTTTCCATGGACCACGGCCGGTTTTTCTGCCGCTTGACCTACTCCCAGAATAGCACACTCGGGCGGGTTGATAATGGGCAGAAAGCTGTTTACGGCGTACATGCCAAGATTGCTTACCGTAAATGTTCCCACCGTATTACTAAGCAGTCTGCCTGCCTTGATGGCCTCGGCGTTTTCTCGGGACTCCTGACTGATTTGCACCAAGGTCTTGCCGGGGACATCGGCGATTACCGGCACAGCTAATCCATTCGGTACGGAAACCGCCACGCCGATATGAACGGCCTTTTTCACGATAATCCTGTCTTTCCCGGCATGGGTATTCATGCGAGGGTGCCGGACAAGGGCCTGTCCCACGGCCTTGATAACGATATCGTTAATCGTAATCTTGGTGTCGTTTTGCTTGTTGAACCGGGTACGCCGCTGGCAGACCTCGGTCATGTCCACATCAGCAAGCAAATAGAAATGTGGAATGGTCTGCTTGCTGCGGCTCAATCGTTCCGCGATCCGGCTGCGCATCGGTGAAAAGACAATGATCTCATCTTCCGTATCGTGCGCCAGAGCTTGCTGACCGGTGACGGCGGCCAAGACATCGTCTTTAGTAATCCTTTCGCCCGGTCCTGTACCTGTCAGGGTGGACAGGTCAATGCCTTTTTCTTTGGCCAGCCTCCGGGCCGAAGGGGACGCCGTCACTTCGAGATCTCCTTTGGTTTTCTCCGCGGAGTCCGAGGATGCAGGAGAAACGATGGTCTGGGATAACTCCGACGTGGATGGTACCTCGTCCATGGACTCACCCGGCTCCCCCAGATAGGCGATGGGTGTGAGTACCTTGACCTCTTGCCCCTCTTCATAGAGTCGTTTTAACAACACACCGGAGTTATAGGCCTCCACGTCAAACGAAGCCTTGTCGGATTCGACCGTGGCGATAATGTCACCCTTATTTACCGTGTCGTTTTCCTTCTTATGCCACGTGACAATAGTTGCTGTCTCAATATCCTGCCCCACCTGGGGCATCATTACTTCTGTAACCATGATTCTTTTTACGCCTTTCCGGCACTGCCAAACAATTGAATGTCTTTAATGATTCCTTCCTTGAGCTTTTCGTACTGAGCGGCCAGATTCTTCAGTGGATTGTATTCCTTATTATGATTATGGTAGTAATCCACGAAACCGCCAATATGGGCATATTTCAATTGCGTGGAGATATTCACCTTGGCACAGCCCAGCGAAATACAACGTCGAAACACCTCATCCGACAACCCCGTGCCCCCGTGCAGGGCCAGGGGCAGGCCGGTCCGCTGGGCAATCTTCTCCAGTCGGTCAAAAGCAATCTTGGGCTCACCCTTATAAACACCGTGGGCCGTTCCTATGGCTGGGGCAAAGCAGTCCAGCGAAACCTGCCCGCAAAATCGCTCCGCTTCTTCCACATTGGCAAGGTGGGCATCCTGTTCCCTTACATGAATATCATCCTCGACTCCCACAATTGCTCCCATTTCGGCTTCGACAGTTATATTCTTAGGCCCGGCCATCTTCACAACCTGTTGGGTCAGGGCCAGATTCTCTGCAAAGGGCTTGGAAGAGGCATCGATCATAACAGAGGTCCAGCCGTGCTTGATGCAGTTACGGATGACCTCCAGGTCCTTGCAATGGTCCAGATGGATCGCGATGGGAACGGACACACTGCCGGCAAGCTGTCGGTACCACTGAACGACCGGCTCATAGCCCCAGAACAGAACCGTCTTGACTGAGGTTTGTATGATGACCGGGGCAGCCAATTCTGCAGCGGCATCAACGACCGCCCGCATCGAGTTATAGTCCAGGATGTTGAACGCTCCTACAGCATAAGCGCCGCTGCGTGCTTGCTGCAACATTTCTCTCATACTTAAAATTGCCATGTGACTCCTCTTTAACTTCAATTGACATATTTGCGTGGACCAGTTGGCCAGGGCCCACAGATACCTCCCTGCATGACCAACTGCCATCAGTTTGTCCCCTGGCCTCAACCGGCCCAAGGGCAATGTTTAAAGGTTGACAAGCGTTATTGACGGCGGTATGGATTTGGTCGGCATCTGTCGAATCAGTCAGACCGAGGGTGAAATAGGCAGGAGTTGCACGCATGTATTTATTCAACCCGAGCCGGCCAAAGCCAAAGACCGTCATTTCATGGTTCATGGGCCAATAGGAATCGATGGCCTCATCGTCTTCGTGGTAGACGATATAGATGGACCGGTTCAGCGGTGGATCAGCAAAGGCCAGCCATTCCAGGCCCTCGCTGGTCTGAAGATCTCCTTGCCATTTTTCGTCAGCGCTGGTCACGATATACTCTTGCCCATGGACTCGAATACACTTATCCGTTGGCATATCCAGTTTTCCCCCCGGTGTACCCTCGTAAAGGAACCAGTACGGCAAGCGCATCTTGAGCACTGTCATTCGGGCATAGCGGGGGAAGATGTCCCAGAGACAATGCATCTTGCCATCATGGGATTGGGACTCCAGGGTCGCTTTAATCGGACCCATGGAAAGGATACAGGTGTCGGATACCGCCTCACCAGGGTGACAATATCCTTCCGGATGGCCCATATTGGGCGTGCCGCGATACTTTCCGCCGGAGCCGCTCCGGCTTTCCGGACCGACACCGGGATTATAACTGAGCCAGTCGTTGCCGTCCCGATCCTCCAGGCTCGCAAATCCGGCACCGAACTTGTGATAATAGTAGACAGCATTCTGTGCAGCGACACAATAACTTGCCTGACCTTCATGTTCTTCTACACGTTGAACAGACACCAGTGGTGCAATGGCAGGGAGCTTATCGGGACGAAATCCATTGCGGTCACCAAAATAGAGTTCAAAACGACGGACTTGATGGGGCGCGGTGGACGCATCAAGGATGAAGGTCAGTGTGCCTTTGGCGTCCGTCCAGGGGTGAAAATCCACATCACGGTCAAACTGAAACGGCACGCGTGTCAATCCTCCCTTTCGTTGCTCATACAGGACGATCTGCTGGGGATCAATAAAGTCGCTCTTGCCGAGTCGCCGCAGCAGCTTGGAAAAGTCAATCTCGATTTCGACAGGTTTGTCCTGGCGAGCGTAACCGGCTGCACCAACTCGGATGAGAGTACGATACTTGTAGTCATCCCGTTTCCATGGCTGGCTTATATGAGCCGTGCCCTTATTCAGCCAGATGTCTATGCCATCCTGGTCAATGTCCAGGATCAATGAGGCGGCTTGTCGGCCCACGTCCGGGTATTCGATGTCAGCAGTGCGAGTGGACAGGTGTTGCCATCGAATGGTCGTCGGAGTATCCTTCTGCACGCCCACGGCATTGTTACGCCAAAGATGGAGAAACTCAGGGTAATCCCAGGCGGCGCTGACAATGTCATAATCACCGTCATTGTCCATATCCGCGACCCGAGCTCCGAGGTGCGATTCCTTTCCTCGGTCAACAATATGTTCGGTAAATTTCCCTTTGCCTTCGTTTTCAAAGACTTGAAGCCTCTGCTTTGCCTTGGGTCCTTTGTGCTCACAAGTGATGATGTCCATGTCGCCGTCACCATCCAGGTCTGCAACGTCCAGGTTGTTCAGCGAATACTCGGTAACAACCAGGTGACGTCTGAATGTGATTTCGGGCATCTGTTCGTACCAGTAGAGATTGGCATCCGGCTCCTTACCAGGCCAGCGTTCCTCGGAAACCACGACATCCAGGCGACCATCCTCATTCATTTCCGCTAAAACAATCCGATCCGGGGCATGGCCACTGGGACCTACCGTCCGACGAGGCCAATCACCGCTCCCATCATCGGGATTGACAAACCACACCACGGAGTAGGTGTCGTCGTGCTGGTGTCCCGTGACGATGTCCGTATCACCATCGCCGTCCAGATCGCCCACTCCAATTCCCTCATCCATCGTCTCGGAGGCAATTCTTGTTTTTGGCCAGTGTCCTTTCTCCGGGGCCTTCGGCACTTCGAAGCAATAAATGCCGTCTTCTGCGGCCAGAAGAACTTCGGGTTTGCCGCCTGCTATGATCTGGGCCAGCATGTATCCCTGACCATTAACATGTCCCGTCTTCGGTGCCGTTCCGATCTTTGTCACTTTCCATGAGTCGCCTTGTATGTCTTCGGCCTCGAGCCAGAGCACATCCGGCAGGGCCTCGGCAATCGCGTCGGCAAACATATCGCTATCCACATCCAAAGCAAGCATGGCGTCAACGTTTGAGTCGAACATAATACGCGACCATGAACCAGTCATATCGCCGCCCGGATTGCGATAAAAGTAACGCCCCGCGATAATATCCTTGTAGCCGTCGCCGTTCACATCGGTCATGGCCAGACCAAAATAACGCAGCCACTCCGGCTTGTCCCAATCCCCCCACTTGCCGCGACTGTTGTCAACCTCGATGTAGGTCCAATCATCAAGAGAAAGCTTGTTATCACTTGTTTTATTGCGCCACAGCTCAATCGGTGCGCGATTATGATTGCGGAGGCCAATAATGTCAATGTCACCATCATTATCGATATCGCCGGCTTGGGCACTGTAATTGCCGTAGTTGGCAAGAGTCTGTTGTTCCCATTTCAGACAGTCACTTATGTTAATAAAGATAACAACCGGATGCGGTGCTTCACCGGGAATATTTGGCATTTCAGCCGCCAGAACGTCCAGGTCGCCATCTTTGTCAAAGTCCGCGGCTTTGAGATTGTGGCACTTATCGAGCTGGCCTATAACATGTTCTTTCCAGGGGCTTTTAGTCGGATCGCCGGGAGCCTCGTACCAGCAAATGGGGTAACCAGCCTTTTCAGAGTGCGACAGCAAAACGTCTAAACGGCCGTCTTTATTCATATCAGCAACAGATACTTTGCAGTTATTGTCGGTCCAGCTTCCTGTCTTCTGATTCCACCATTTTTTATCGATATTATGCTCGATCCATTTACCTTTTCCCGGATTGCCCGGTGTTTCTAACCAGAAGCCGTTGAGGACAATATCCGGGTCACCGTCTCTGTCAAGGTCGCCTGCCTCCATGCCTTCATGATCATGAATATTAATCGAAATCGGCGTCCAGGAGTCGGGCTTTCTCTGCAGATATACACAAACCTTGGTATTCGTACGCACCACAATATCCGGCTTATCGTCATTATCGAAATCCCGAACCTCTATGTCTTTTACATACTCGGTTGCTCCGATATTGTGACGTTTCCATGTATCTTTTGCAGGATTTCCATGCGGCCTGGGGTTTTCAAACCAACAGTTCATTCCTTCTCTGTCACTTTCGGGTATGCCGATTCTTCCGACGATATCCAGATCGTCGTCACCGTCGATGTCAGCCAATTCCATGTCACAGGCGCGGTAGGTCTTAAAATCATCGAATTGGCTGATATCGACCACAATATGCTTTTTCCAATCCGGGTGCTCATACCAGACCAGCATAGGATAATCTACAGCAGCTATATCATTGAAACCGTCCCCGTCGATATCACCAACCTCTCTATGCCCTATGGCCTTTTTGTCAATAACAACATGTTCAAAATGTATCTCTTGAGCCTCACAAATTGAACAAGTAAACATAATTGACGTTAGAATGATCAGCCAAAATGATTCGATGATTTTCTTTAACAATATATTCATTCTTTTCTTCCTTTACTCCTCTACTCAATCCTGATTGACCAGTTGCTTTACGGCAGCAATGATATCATCCTCTTGTGGTACGGAGGCCTTCTCGAGATTCAGGTTAAAGGGGATTGGGGTGTTTTGCCCTGCCAGGATCTTAATCGGGGCATCCAGATAGTCAAAGGCCTCTTCCTGAATGATCGAACAGACATCCGAGGCCACACCTCCCCTGCGAACTGCCTCTTGAACGATTATCACGTGCTCGGTCTTGCGAACAGATTCCAGAATCGTGCCCTTATCCAGCGGGACCAGGGTCCGCAAGTCGATTACTTCCACTTCGATGCCTGCCGCGGCCAGTTCTTCAGCCGCTGTCAGCGACTTGGGCACCATACCGGACCAGGCAATCAGCGTAACGTCATGGCCTGTTCGCTTGATGTCGGCCTTGCCGAGCTCAATCGTATATTCCTCGGTTGGTACATGTCCCTTGTTCATATACAATAGTTTATGCTCTATGAAAATGACGGGCCTATCGTCCCGTATGGCCGTTTTCAACAAACCTTTGGCATCATATGCTGTTGCAGGCATGACGACCTTGAGCCCCGGTACATGATAGTACCAGGCTTCCAGGCTTTGTGAGTGCTGTGCTGCCAGACCGTTACCGCTGCCACCTTGAGTCCGCAGCACGAGTGGGACTTTTCCTTTGCCGCCGCTCATGAACCTGTATTTGGCCGCCTGGTTCGCTATTTGGTCTACGATAAGTGACGTGAAATCCACGAACAGTATCTCGACGACCGGTCGCATCCCGGTTATCGCGGCACCAACACAGGCACCGGTGAAGCTTGCTTCGGAAATCGGCGCATCAATCACACGCCTGGATCCAAACTCATCAAGAAGACTGACAGTGACCTTATATGACCCGCCGCGCTGACCTATCCCGCCACCAAGCAGAAACACGGTCTCGTCACGAAGCATTTCCTCCCGAAGCGCCTCATTCAGGGCCTCGCGGTACATTATCTGCCTTTCAGCGCATTCTGTGCCGGTATCAGTGCTCAATTGTGTTTCACCTCCTCAAGAAAGCTGTCAACGGAGGGTTGCGGGCTGCTCTGGGCAAACTCGACGGCCTCGGATATCGCCCGGTTGACTCCATTCTCTATCTCAGCAATATCTTGTTCTGTACAATCGCTTCGATTCATGAGGTGTTCTCTGGCAATCGTCAGGGGATCGTGTGCCTTGTAGTATTCGAGCTTGCCCTTCGGCATGTAAAGACCAGGGTCGTTGACATGATGCCCGCCCTGCCGGTAAGTCTTGGCCTCGATTAGCACGGGGCCTTTGCCGTCACAGCAGCTCTGGACTGCTTTCTGTGTCTCTTCGAAGACCGCAAATACATCATTGCCGTCTATCATCGACGCTTCAACTCCGTATCCCTCCGCCCGTTTGTGAAGATCCGGAACTCGGCTCATCTCCTCTATAGGGCTGGAGACCGCGTACTGGTTGTTTTCGAGAACAAAGATGACCGGCAGGTCCCAGATCGCTGCCAGATTCAGCGACTCGGCGAAGACCCCGTTGTTTGAGGCCCCGTCCGAGAAGAAGATCGCCACAACTTGGTCACTACCCCGTACTTTAATCCCCAGACCGGCTCCTACTCCTATCGGGATCCCGCCGCCAACTATCCCGTTGGCGCCGATGTTACCGATCTCCGGGTCGGCAATGTGCATCGAGCCTCCTCTACCTCGGCAATAGCCGGTTTCCCTGCCAAGGACCTCGGCCACCATCTTTTTCAACTGCCCGCCCCTTGCGATACAGTGCCCGTGGCCCCGGTGGGTGCTGACAATGTAATCGTCTTTGCGAAGAGCGGCACAGACACCCGTCGCAATCGCCTCCTCACCAAGGTAGGGATGGAAGTAGCCAATTATCAGCCCCTGCCGATAAAGCTTGATACACTGCGTCTCGAAAATCCGAATTGTGTAAATCGTACGATAAAGCTGTTCAAGAAATTCTCGCGAATACATCATTGCCTTTCTTTGCCTACATCAAATCTTTGGCGTCATCACATTAAGGTTTTGCGCACACGGAGAAGCGATACTTGTCTCCTCTATAAATCGAATCTTCCGTCTCGAGAATCATTTCTTTACCACAGAATGTTACGCCTTCGACCCTGAAGGCGGGAATTGGTTCTCGTACGTCAAAGAAACGTTGTGTGCTGGTGTCGATCATCACGGTGCTCAGCGTCTGCCGGATTTCAACCAACGACAGACCGTAGTGCTCTTGATATATGTCGTAAAGCGAATCCGTGAAATCCTGCTTTTCTACATCCGGGCAGAACTCCATTGAGATGTATCTGACCTCAAGCATCATGGGAGTATCGTCCGCGAACCGAAGGCGGTGGATTTTGTACACCGGGCCCCGCATGAAGTAACGCCGCCCATTGATCGTCCCTGAATGTCCCTTCGTGACCTCTCGGGCGTCCAGGACCTTCGTAGAGGGGTTGTAGCCCGCTTCGATCATATTCCTGGTAAAGCCAAGGATCCTTGTCGCTGAGCGTTGAATATTCCTCTCACGAACGAAGGTGCCCTTGCCTTTGATTCGTGTCCCCCAGCCGGCCCTCTCGATTTCCTGTAGGCTCCGCCGGGCCGTAGTGTTACTCACCCCGTATTTCCTGATGATTTCATTCTCGGATGAGATTTGCATGCCCGGTTTGAGCCGGCCCGAACGGATCGCTGCGATTATTTGCCGGCTTATCTGATAATACTTTGGGGCATTCGTAGCCTCTGAAATCATAATTCACCCGTACAATTTACTTAACGCACTAATATACCTTCTCACAATCATTGTAAGCAAGTTTTTTTGCGAATTTATTCAGAAAAGTGTATTTTTTAATGAAAAAAGGACAGATACACTTTAAGCACTAAGGGCCTATGAGAATTATATATCGTTGTTTGTCATTTGGTCTATTGATTGCCGCAGGGATTCACGGAAATCTTCACTTTGTTCTCTTCGAGGAAACGCTCCACCGCTGCAAATGACGGCACTCCTTCCGTACATCCAAGGGCCGTAGCACCAATGGCACCGACGGCACTTGCGAATTCGAGCATGTGGACAGTATCCCAGCCTCGCAGCAAGCTGGCGATAAGCCCGGCACTGAAGCAATCACCGCAACCCGACGGATCTACCAGGGGTACCCGGAAAATCCCCATCTCTACGGTACGCTCACCATCGTCTGCGTAGAGACCTTGCACGCCCCGTGTAATCACGACCACTCGTGCACCCGCCCGACGCAAAGCCTTCGCCTGGTGTGCCGGTACTGTTTCACCGGTGAGGATGCGGGCTTCGTCTTCGTTGGGTACGAACAAATCCACATGCTCAAGTAACGGCAGGCAGCGGCCTGGATTCACACCACTGTCCCGGGCAATACAAATGTTGAGCACGACTGTGCAATTACGCTGCCGGGCGTAGCACATTAGATCAGCCAGCGCATCATCATTCCAGGCACCCAGCTTCAAATAGCCGCCCACTAACATAACACCATTGTTAGGAATCAGTTCCGGTGACACATGTTCACCGCTGAAGGTGGCGGCGACACCCAACGAATGAATGAAACGCCGGTCCTCGCCCTCAGCGCGGAGAATAAACGTCGACGCAGTCCTGCCTCCAGGTTCCCGCCGCACACCACGCACGTCCAGACCTTGTGTTTCCATTTGACCCAGGAGCAGTCGGCCAAGGGCATCATCTCCAACACTCCCGGCCACGACAACCTGCTCTCCCAGACGACGTAGAGCAACTGCCGTGTTCAGGGCGTTGCCGCCCGGAAAGACGGCGATTCTATCGGTCAGCACCAGCTCACCAGGTTCCGGAAGCCGTGCCATGGGACTGGCGAAAATATCGGCTACCATGTCACCGACACAGAGGACCTGTTTCGGATTTTGTGACGTATCCATGTGTCACCTTCGCTGGCCGGAATCGGGATAAGCACGGCCGTATCTGTCTTCGTACCTCACCTTATCTTCATCCTGTACTTCACCGTAAGCCACCTCCATCATGCGAAGGAGTCCGCCGCTGTGGTTGCTAAGGCGGTGTTTGGTTCCCCGGGGGATGAATATTTCATCACCAGCTCGAACCTGTCGCACCTCATCTGCTACCTGTACCTGGCCCCCGTCCGTGAGCATTATCCACAATTCGTCGAAGTTCTGATGAGATTGCAGGCTTCCGGCCTCTCCCGGTTTCATCTCTACGATCCATACCGTACACGGCTCGTTGCGTGCATACTCCCGGTACTGTCCCCAGGGACGTTCTATAATGCGTGGGCGACCCGTCATCATTTCGCTCCTTTGGTAAACTATATCGATACGCTATAGGCATTTCAGTGGGAGCAGATTATAGCGATATTTATGACCTCTGACAAGAAGGAATAAAGCCGTGCGGTCACTCGACACGTTTCAGTGAGACGAAGTGCCGAACGATCCAGCGGAGGTCTTCGTTGTTCGCCGATGAAAGCGTAATTCCGGAATGGGCCGATGGATCTGCTGCATTGACTCTTATGAACTCGAGGGTGCGTTTATCCATCCATTTACGTTTCTCCGCATGGCCGTCAGCAAAGCCGAACGTGCTTGCCTTGATGTGGTAAGAAGCCAGGGGATCATAAAAGGACCAGCTGCCGGGATTGGCCAGGCGATTCATGCTGCCTCCCATAGGCAAATGCCATCCTCCTTCGTTTTCGCCATATGCACTACCGTTGTGCTCCTCCTCGACGAAAACATAATATTGGGCCGGATTACTGACATCGAGTAATCTTCTATAGTATTTATATCCGCCGCGACCCTGGAGATTGCTTTCGCTAAGGGGACCAAAAGCATAGGAGATTGAGTAGCTGCGAAAACAATCACGCGGCGGCCGCCTTGTGCTTCGGCGATTATCACCCGGGCAGCGATAGACGTCCACATCCTTGACGTACGGCCACATCGTCCCAAGCTGTATTCCCCGATACCTATCCTCATCAGTTATGGTCTCCGGTGCAGGCTGAGGTAAATTGTTTCCTGCAACATCCTTCGGCCGGTGGACCCAGGGGCTCTTATCAGTCGCAGTCTCGTAGCAGGCGCCATTGCTCATAAGAAAACCGTCATTGTCATCTGTATACATGATCCATCCTGCTGTGAGACTGCGATGGTTCGTCAGGCACCTCGCCATAGTCGCCTGTTTCTTGGCCGCACTTAGTGCCGGCATCAAGATAGCCATTAAAATGGCAATTATGGCGATTACAACTAACAGCTCAATCAGTGTAAAACCTCTTGCTGTGTTCATGATATGCCCCTTATTCTTTTGCATGCATCGATATTCTCCATTTGCTTGCGTTTAAAACTCGCCTGCGCATTTCAACACATTATATTACCAGAAGTCCCGTTGAATTTCAAACGTTTTTCAAATTTTTTCCTTGACTGGAAGGTAGATAATATAGTATAGATAATATTAGTTGAACTTGTGCCTGCACAGTCGGGCATCTGTGGCTTTTGAGGTCATCCAGCAGGCAAAATCTTTTAGTTTT
>CAZZAX010000132.1:0-15765 GCA_964653075.1 uncultured Pirellulales bacterium | reverse complement strand
AGATGGAATATGGACGAGATAAAAGTTTTTACACCTTTCGGAATTAAGATTATCAGCCGCAGAGCAGAAGGAGGTTCGAAAGGTTTTACTTTAATTGAGCTTCTGGTAGTGATCGCTATCATTGCAGTTTTGATGGCGATATTGATGCCGGCGTTAAATCGTGTCAGGGAGCAGGGCAAACGTGCGGCCTGTCTTAGTAACGTCAAACAGATGGGACTTGCATGGATTATGTATGCGGACGAGAACGACAGCAAGATTATAAACGGGAATACAAGCACCGGAACACAGAACAAAGACGGAACTTGCTGGGTATATTGGCCCGGCCGGGGAGCTTCGGAAGAACAACGAATAGACGGTATTATCAGGGGATTGCTGTACGATTACTGCCCGGACTTGAAGCTTTACAAGTGTCCCACGGGTATTAGGGGAGAGGTGGTGACGTATGCCATCGTTGATGCTATGAACGGTTACGATGCGATACCCGGGGCGGAAGGGCAGATAGTTAAAAACAGGGAGCAGATTCGCAATCCGGCCCAGAGGGCCGTTTTTCTTGATGAGGGCCGGTTGAGTCCGGCGAGCTGGACAATTTGGTACGACCAGCCGCGATGGTGGGACCAGATTACGGCGCGGCACGGCGACGGGACAAACCTGTCTTTCGTGGATGGGCACAGTGAGTACTGGAAGTGGAAAGACCCGAGTACGCTGGAAATTTGCAATTCAGACTACGACTACTGGCAAAATACCGGCCGTCATGGTGATATGTCGAACTGTGCGGGCAGTCAGGATTTGTATAATGTTCAGAAGGCTGTGTGGGGGAAGCTGGGTTATACACCGACAGAGTGAAAAGTATGAAGAGGTTTATTCCCCGGCTTCTCGGCGATCATTTCCGGTATGATCCTCGTCGTTAGGAAAATGTCTGGTTTTGTGTTTATTAGCATACCGTTCCAGGGGCTTTGCCAGCTTTAAGAGGCCCGCCAGAACAATAATTGCAATAAGCGTCGATACGACCGCCAGGTCGTGAAAACCGGCTCCGCAGGCCATTCCGATGCTTGCAACGAGCCAGATGGTTGCCGCTGTTGTCAGGCCGTGCACACCACGCCTGTCCTGAATGAGTGCGCCGGCACCCAAAAAGCCGACACCTGTAACAATCTGTGCGGCTATCCTTGTAGTTGAACCTTCATCGACAATCATTCGTTTGGAAATTATGGTAAAGATGGCTGCTCCAAGACATATCAAGAGATTTGTCCGCAGACCGGCGGACTTACCGCTAAGCTCTCTCTCGAGGCCTATTGCCGCTCCGAGAAAAGTCGCCAGGATTATACTGAATACATCTGCCGGCCATTCCATAAATCTACCTTTCAATCAGAGTTTCATCAACCTGCATACCGAAGTGCCTGCCGGCTTTTTCGATATGGCCCAGCACTTTATCGCCCTGCTTTAAAGTTGTGACCGAAACCGCTTTGCCGTCGGGGCTGACGAGCCGAATCGTCTCGGCGTTTTGAAGGACGAGGCTTATGGGCCGGCCTTCGGCGTCGGCCTCGACGAGCATGACGGGCCTTTTTTCGATTTTATTCCTGCCGAGATAAGCAATCTGGCTTTTGCCCCGGAAATTTACGAGCAGGACTTCGTCGCCGGCCTTTAAATCGGCCAGGTATTTTGTTTTACCGCCCGGCGCCAGGGTGTATGCGTGTACTGCCCCGGCGTTGACACGGAACGGTCGGGATGCGACGTAAGGATTGTCGATGGATTCGGAATGTACCAGGAAGAAGCCGGAAGCGGTATTGCCGACGAGCATCCCTTCACCCAGCGCCATCTGCGTGCAGGTATCGAGACAGGCCCTGTCGCCCATGCCTAATTGTTTTACGCCTTTTATGGTGGCTGTTACGAGAGAGACCTTTTCACTGACGCCGTGTATGATGTCGGCGCATTTTTTTATCTCGTTTATGTCGGTGGTATTTAAGAGGACACCATCAACACCTTTTTCGAGTATTTCAACCATAAGCTTGGCCTGCTCGCTGTTTTCGACCTGGACAATAATATTTTTACCTCGCCGGGCTAACAGGTTTTCTATCGGTATAATCGTCCAATCGAGCATTCTAAGTACAATAATTTTTTCAGGCGAAACCGCCGCGGCCTTGTCCTCATCTTTTTTGCCGGCAATATCGATGAACTCGACATCTATGCCCGGCTTGATGTCACCGTCTTTCTCGACGGTTTTTATTTTGCCGAACTGCCGGACGGTTTCACTCTGGCCATCGGGAAGAACAACGGCCTGTGCCCCGCTTTCGAGGGCCGCTATGGAGATTTCCTTGCTATATGGAACAACATTTACCCATAATTTTTTCATTTTTGTGTCCCTAAGTCTTTTTTCACCTTCTGGAGTTTGTCGCTCAGAACAAAGATGTCCTGCTTTGCCAGTTTCCATGCACGGCGCATATTCACCCCAAAGTACTCATGAATAAGCACATCTCTCAAACCGGCAATTTTCTTCCAGGGAATATTTGGATACTTGTCTCTGAAGGCTTGTGGGATGTTCTTTACGGCTTCACCAATGATTTCGAGCCGTCTCAATACGGCATCCTGGAGCTGGGTATTAGTCAGGAAGTCCTCCTCGTTAATTGTCTGCGTGTATTGCTCGATTTTTGTTATGCTGTCCAGAATATCTTCGATATATACTCGTATGTCTCTCGTCATAGAATCACCTGTTGTTCCTTGAGGATGGCTTCTCTTAAGAGGGGTTTGATGGTGTCGTACTCTACTACATCCACATCTGTTTTCAGTACATGCTCCAGTTCAAGTTTCAGTCCAACAAAGTCAAGAAGGCTGATATCTTTCTCGATCTGAACAAGAATATCAATATCGCTGTCAGGTCGTGTCCGGTCTTTAACAACAGAGCCGAAAAGCGCGGCTTTGCTGACTCCGTAGCGTTGTAGAATCGGAAGTATTAATTCCCTTATCTGTTGTATTTTTGTATTCATATCGCTTCTTTGCTTTTTAATTCTTTATTACCATTTAACGCAAATTGCATAGTATTGTCAACAGCTTTTATTATCGAGTGAATTCGGGGCTGACTTTTTGAAAAATCAGTTGTTTTTTATTCTGTCGGGTAGTATTATCCTGAAAGTGCGGTTTTTATGTAGTCGAAGAGCAGTTCATTTTTTAACATTTTTTTCAGGAGGCCTGTTATGAATCAGACATTAGTCCACAAGAGAGTCGGAAAGTTTATCATTCTTACCTGTCTTTTGCTGTTGTTTCAGACGTCGTACTTATGGGCGGCCGAAGACATTACAGGGCAGTGGGAAATGAAGATGGAATTCGGAGGCCGGGAGAGCTTTGCCACGATGACCATCTTGAAGAAGGCGGACGGCAGCTTAACGGGCAAGTGGGGCTCGGGTGAGCTGACCGATGTCAAATTCGAGGATGGAAAGCTGACCTTTGCCCGGATAATTACGTTTGGCGACTCGGAGGTCATATTGGAGTACGTCGGAACCTTAAGGGAAGGTAAAATCACCGGCCAGATGTCAAGCGACCGGGGGGAGTTTGCGGTCAACGGCAGCCGTAAGAAGCCCAGGTGCCCTGCTCTTGGTCAGTGGGACATGAAGTATAGTGTTGGCGACCGGGAAATGACAGGGAAGGTGACGATATCCCAGGAGCCGGACGGTAAGTTGGCGGGCAAGTGGGACGCTGCACGTGGTGAGCATGTTATCTCCAACGTTAAATTTCAAGATGGAAAGTTAAGCTTTACCCGAAACAGCAAGTACGAAAACTTTGAGTTTGAAACGAATTTTGAGGGTACGGTCAAAGGGCATGATTTGGCCGGGGTATTCAAGAGTGATCGGGGAGAAATACAGGCGGCCGGCGAGCGAATCGGGGCACCGCTTATCGGCAAGTGGGATCTGACGACGACCTCGGAAAGAGGTACGCGCACTCGCATGCTGACAATCTTCTCAGATATGACCGGCAGGTATGAATCTTTTGGCGGAGAGATTCCCATCAAAGACCTCAAGCTCGAAGGCGACCAGGTTACCTTTATTATCGAGATGGGCTTCGGGGACAGGACCTTCAAAATGGACTTTAAGGGCAAACTGGACGGCAAGAGCCTTACGGGTCAGCTTGTTTCAGAAAGAGGCGCTACCGAGGTGGCCGGTAAGATGCTCAAGACAGTATCGCCTGTTGTCGGCACGTGGGAATTTACGAGAGAAACCTCGCGAGGCACGCGTACGAGTACTTTGAAGATTAAGGAAGACATGACGGCGACGTACACGTATCGTGATAATGAGGTGGCCGTTCAGGACCTCAAGGTGGACGGCAATCAGGTGAGCTTCAAGGTTACTATGACTTACGGGGACCGTGAGTACACGATGGAATTCAAGGGCAAGGTTGACGGGAAGACACTCGTCGGAGAGCGTACTACTTCCAGGGGCACCAGAGAGATGGCCGGCAGGAAGATTGATTGACAGTATTGGAAATGTCGGAAATTCGGAAGGCTTGTCCGAATATGCGGGCAAGCCTTTTTCTTTTCTCCGGGCAAGCTTTTTCGAATGCCGGATTTCTCGATTCAACTTCGTTGAAATTCAAACGGGATGTCAATAATTAAAGCGGTCTTATCCAGATGTTTCGGAATCGGACTGGATTGTTGTGGGCCGAGAGGCTCAGCGGTAATTTTTCAGGGATTGGCTTTGAGTATCGTGCCAGAATTCTGTGGCCGGTGGGGCCGTAGATTTTCTGGTTGTGGTGGACGAGAACGCCGTTGTGCAGGACGGTGACATAGGCAGGCTTTTCGAGTTTGCCGGATTTGAATACGGGGGCGAAGAAAATAATATCGTATGTCTGCCACTGGCCGGGCCTGCGGCAGGCGTTTACCATCGGAGGACTCTGGGCGTAAACGGAGGCCGCCTGGCCGTCGGGATAAAGTTTCTCGGTGTATGAGTCATATACCTGTATTTCAAACAGGCCCATTAATCTTACACCATTATTGCCGCGGTCGAACATATGGCCCTGCGGCGGATCGGGGGCCATCCATTCCAGATGCAGCTGGCAGTCGCCGAAGGGCTGTTTTGTCCTGAGATTGCCTGAGACGGCGATAAGCTCGCTATTTTCTATTTTCCAGTCGGAGGTTTGCCATTGCCGGAGGTCTTTGCCGTCGAAGAGGACGGTTGCATCTGTTGGGGCTTTGCCGGTTCTTCCTGTTACATCCGGCGGGGCCGGGGTGACTTTTTTCGGCGCCGGGCGGTCGGGATCATGTACGTGGTAGCCGCACCAGGGGAGGATGGGCGTGTCTTTGTAGCCTATGATGCCGGAGCCGTCTTTGGCCTTTATGAGTTTTCGTTTGTCCTGGCCTGTCGAAGTATTTGCTGGGACGAAAAGCAGGATTATTACGGTCAGTATTGCTATCGAGTTGATAATTGCAGATTGGCGTTTCATAATAGGTTCCTTATAGATTTCTATCCTCTCCAGGGACGCTGCCTGTTTGTTTTTGAGAGTACGTCTTTTGCGATCATTACGTCTTCGGTGACCTGAAAATCGAACATGCCTGCACAAATAAAATCGGCGCCGTTGTCAAAGGCGTACTTGAAACCTTCGCTTGGGTGAATGGCCCCTGCGGCTAAAGTCTTGAAGGCTATCCAGGGTTTATCCACCGTTTTCATAAATTCGATGGTTCGTTCCGGGTCGAGTGCCCAGATATTATCATGGTCGTCCGGGCCGAAGCTATCGACGTTCCATTCGATCCGGTCTTCTTTTGGGGTAACGGACCAGTAATTGCCGTGGTGTAAAGTTTTCATATAAAAATCGGTTTCAACACCCGCCTTTTCACATGCAATCGGTACTTCAATCGAATGGGCGCCTATGCCGGCGGGAATTTTATTTTGCTTGACGAATTCGACGGTTTTTGCGAGAAGGTCAACACGATTGTTTTTGACCCATTTATCTCCGATACCACCCTGTATATAAGCGGCGACGGCTCCATTATCGATTGCCCTTTTAATGTTGGTTGTCAGGTCGTTAACCTTCGGGTGTGTCTGTGCAATCCATTGAATCTTTCCGCCTCGTTCGTTCCAGTATTTATCGAGGACCCTGACGCCGCCCGCGAGGATTGTATTTATTCCGTTCTCTTCGTACATTTGAAGTGTCTGAAGAATCTTTTCATCGGTGCTGTAGGCCTTGAATAACTCGGAGATATATTTTAGGTCTCTGCTGTGCGACCAGCCGCTGAAGGGATTGCCCCCGGCGATTAACCTGCTGAATTTAACGTTACCAATCCTGCCCATTGGTAAAGTGTTATTTGAAACATTTAGCGCCGGTACTACTGATTCTTTAGCTGATAGGGCTTTCTGTTTGAAACTTAAACTTAATGAAGCGCCAGTGGAGGCGATAACAGATTTTTTTAGAAAACTACGGCGGTTTACAGTTTCTGACATAGTTCACTTCTCTTTAATTATAGTCTTGTATATTTACTTGCTTTCTTTTATAAAATTTAGCGTAAATTGCAGAACCGTATCAACACCTTTAGCAGTATCTTGTGGCTTTTGCTTGACCTCATGATCAGGTATAATCCCTCGCCCATCATTTTTGCTTCCAGGTACAACAAATTTGACCTGCGGGATACTTAACAATAGACCCGTATTTGGCAATTCAAAGTTAGTAGTACCTCCATAAAATGTTAGAGGTTCAATGGGTTCCTGTCCGACAATCGTGGCTAAACGATGATTTTTAATGATACCGGCAAAGATTGTGCTTGCTGACATACTTATCTCATCCATAAATAGGTAGGTTGATCCTTCGAATCGTAACGCGTTATTTTTACGATAAAAAGGATTAAGTTTTTCCAAAGGAAGAGCTCCCCGAAAAGACAGATTTGGATTTTTTATTAAATATGTGGTGAAAACTTCGGTGTTCGCAAGATCTCCCCCCGGATTATTACGGAGATCAATGATTAAATGAGAAGCCCTTTTTTCCTGAATTTCTTTAAACACCTTATCACAAAATTCTGTGAATTTTGTGATTCTTGACCAATCTGCCCAATCATCCAATTTAAGATAAAATGTGTCGTATTCGCGCAAGTATCTATATGAGTTTTTGCCTTTATTTGGATCTTCTTTTTGTTTTATCTCGTCGAAGGTCATCATCTCGACTTCATAATTGTTAATTGTGCCATCAATCGCTTTGATTTGCAGGTTGAGAGTGTCTACAGGTCCATATTCCAGCCAAAAGAGAAATCTCATAGCTTTGTCCTTCTCCAGCGCAGCAGGACAAGTATCCTTGCCTTCCGCTGAATAATACCTTTCCAGCCGTTTTATTACTTTTGAAACATCCTCACCATTAATCTGCAATATTGTTCCTCCCAACGGCAGCTTTTTGGATGTGTAATTTTTCGCGAGGATTACTTTTTCTTCATACCAATCAATAGATAGAGGAAAAAATTTTCCGCCGTTTTGAAGAAAGTCCATCAATTCACTCGAAGTAGGTGGCAAAGGTAGAAACACAATTGTGTGTTCACTCTTTAACAAGGTAATATTTGGAGCTATAAGTTTCAAGAAGCTGAGTTGAGTCATTGGTTGATTAATGTCTTTATACAACTGTTGCTGTAGCGGGGCAAATTCTTTTTCAGGTGTGTATGCATACATATTCGGATGCACTTCCTCGATTGTTTTAAAGAGAAAATCCAGGTCTTCTTTAAGCTTCTTCGGCGGGATGGGTTTAAGGTAGGCAGGTTGATTAGGTTTTTCCTTGACAGGTTTAGGTTTTGCACAACCATTTACAACGCAGAATGCACAACAGAGCATTATTAAGACTGTTGCGATTTTACTTCTCATTTTTTGCCTTTAGCATTTAGTTTATTGAGTGAGTACAGCTATTGCCTCTTCGACGGTTGCGCTGTTGTGTACCATTTTGCTCAGGGCCTGTACCATTTTGGCCGGGGTTTTATGCTGAAAGGCGTTTCGGCCTATCGAGACGCCCGCAGCGCCGGCTTCCAGCGCACCTTCGACCATTTTGAAAATGTCCTCGTCGCTGTTCATTTTGGGCCCGCCTGCTATTACCACCGGAACGGGGCAGCCATTGACTACGTCTGTGAAACTCTCGACGCTGCCGGTATAGACCACCTTGACGATATCGGCGCCGAGCTCGGCCCCGACCCGGGCGGCGTGCTTTACGTTGTTTACGTCGTATTCATCTTTGATTTTCGGTCCGCGTGTGTACATCATCGCAACAAGCGGCATCTGCCAGAACGTGCAGCGATCGCTGATGTGTCCCAATTGGCGCAGCATTTCTTTGTCGGTCTCGGCGCCGAGATTTATATGGACGGAGACGGCATCGGCGCCCAGCTTGATTGCCTCTTCAACGGTGCAGACCAGCTCCTTTGCGTTCGGGTCGGGACTAAGCGATGTTCCGCCGGAAAGATGGATAATCAGTCCGACATCTTTGCCGGCGCCTCTGTGGCCTGCGCGTACGACACCTTTGTGCATCAGGATGGCGTTGGCGCCGCCAGCAACGACGCTGCTGATGGCTTTACGCATGTCCGCAAGACCTTCGATCGGGCCTACCGTAACGCCGTGGTCCATCGGGATGATGACCGTTCTGCGTGAATTGCGGTCGATAATTCTTTCGAGTCTAATCTTTTTGCCTATCATTTTTGCACTCTCCAAATTATAACTTTCTCATAAAATCTACCGAAAGCAGTTTAAAAAGCAAGAAAAAAAACGAATGATGAATTAGCTTTTCTAAGAAGTCTTTGCTGCAGAATGATTTGAAATTGGTTTTCGCTTTTAATTCAGTCAAGACCTTCGAGCCAGTGTCGAGCAAAGATTTCGAGGTCCCGGAAATCAACGGTGCCGGACTGGTTGATGTCCGCACCCTGGCAATTACCATTTGCAGGGCTACAGTTGTCCCTGCCCCACTGGCCGGCGAAAATTGCAAAATCGATAAAATTAACGCCATCCGGACAGTCGAGATCTGCAACGGGAATCAGTGACAGCAAGGCGGGATAGTTAATGTCCTCACAGATTGTCCAGATGCCCCAGACATCCCATCCCTCGGAAAAAAAAGTATTAATTTTTTTCATCTGGGCGGTTGTTTTACCTGTTCCGCCGGCACTGGTTTCCTGGCCGCTTGTTTGGGTGTCCCAGAAAGAACGTGACACATTTCCCAGTACCCTGATAAATCCGGTAAGGCCGCCTACGTCCCGGTTGCCTGAAACGCTGCCTACTGAGTAACACTTGTAAACTCTGCCTTGTTCGACTTGTCCTACGAGCCCGCCCACATATCTGTCCGCCTCAACAGTACCGGTGGCATAGCAATTAGTAACTTCGCTGGCTTCGTCGGTTGTCTTTCCCACCAGACCACCGACATTCCTGTCTCCTGTTACGTTGGCCCTCGAGTAGCACTGTTTGACGGTTCCGTCGTCGGTTAGTCCGATTAATCCACCGATATACGCAAGGCCCGAGACATTGCCGGATGACCAGCATAGACCAGCTCTGCCGGTGTTTAAGCCTATAAGGCCGCCAATGTAGTTGCTGCCTGAGACGACTACTCCTCTGGCGTAGCAGTTTGTGATAAAACCATGGTTCAAAAAGCCTGTCAGCGAGCCGACATTACCTCCCTGTGCGTTGATATTGGGTTTGATTAATCCCAAATTGTTGATTTGACCGCCGACGGTGCCGAAAAGCCCGGTATTTTCCGTCAGTGCTGAAGAGATGCTGAGGTTGGAAATTGTACAGTCATTGCCGTCGAAAACGCCGGTGAAGGTCTCAATAATATTGAAATCCGTTCCGGCTACCTCGTTCATATTTATATTGGCCATCAGTTTGAAGTGCTTGTTCCAGTCGGACTGGTGGGTACCAATCTCATTCATCTGTTCGGCTGTATAAATCAAGTATGGGTCGTTGGCAGTCCCTGTGCCCCCTTCGTATTTTGCATAGACAGGCATTACAAAGAGGCAGGTCATAAGAAATAGAAGGAGCAGTTTTGTTATTGAGATGCTTTTGTTATGTAGTACCGTCAGGTAGGATTTTGTCCTTAAACTGCCCATATTTAACCTCCTTCGAGAATGCCCCCCCTGCTTTCTTGCGAAAACAAGAAGGGGGGTTCGTATATTTTCACCCCGTTAGAGAACCGAAAGGCACACACTCTAACGGGGTTCACTATATAAGCATACCATTTATAGCCGCTGCGGTCAAGCTTTTTTCACTTCACCCCGTTTCCGAACCGAAAAACCCAGCCTCTAACGGGATTTGAGTGAGTCCGTCACACTGCGAGCCCGACATTTTGATTCCAAACAACACTTATTACAGGCAGGACGATCAATTCTGCAAATTATTGACGCAAAATCAAGTATTGCCCAGTTAAATTCCTTATATCTTTTTCTTGGAAGTACTTCCCTTGACAACTTCTGCAAGTAAGGATCGTAACGTATATCAGCCAATTTTCGTGGGCCGAAAAACCTTTCCAAGACTCTCGCCATATTCACATCAAGTAACGGTTGCGGTTGACCTTGACAGAACATCAAAATCGCATTGGCAATGTATTGTCCAACACCTGGCAATTCTTCAATTTCTCCCCTGGTTCTTGGAAATCTCCCTCCACGTTTTGCCATCACGGTTGACAATCTCTTTAAAGTATCAGACCTTCTTTTCCAAAGTCCGATTGGTTTCAAGTCTTTTTTTAACCTTGTTTTATTCACAGAAGACAATGATTTCCAAGAAGGGTATTGTTTAATGAAAAAGGGAAAGAAGGTTGCGATTGTTTCGGCTTTAGTTCGTTGCAAAAGAACCTCTGCTATTACAAGCTGGTAATTTGAAGCAGATTTATTTCGCCATGGAAAATGACGCCCCCCCTTTTCATACCATAGTAATATTTTCTTGCGAAACCACCTTACCTTTTTAGTTTCTAACCGTATAGCCACACGACCTGCCAAGTTAATTTCAGTTTTCACTAATGAATTCGAGAATAGATGTTAGATTTTCTGAATGCTTATGTAAATCTTTACGTGTATTCTTATACCATTCTGAATCAGCATTGATATCTTCATATTCTTTATACATACTTTTTAAATAAGGAACATTATCATTCCCCACTTTCTGTTCAACATGAGCCAATACATTTCTAGTTTTCATTACTTCGTCAGATAGTTTTTTGGAAATATTATATAAGGATTGGAGCATAGTTTTTTGCGTTCCAAGTTTATCCCTAACGTCAGGATCCTTTTCAGTACTAATTTTCTTATTGTAGTCTTTTACAATTTTTTTTAGAATTGAGTTAAGAAAAGCTATCTTCTTTCCAAAATCACAGACATCCTCTTTTTCTAAGACTTTCTTAGCTAAATCTCCTTTATCATCAAAATATTTAACGATTATTTCTTCAACTTGGTTTTCAATATCAATAACCTCTGAAATAACTATGCCCCGCATGTTATTTACATTTTGCGTCCGTCGGATAGTGTTCTGAATCACCTTTTTGATAGTATCTTCTACATCCTCTCTCGTACAAGAATAAGTCCCTGGAATACTTCTTGCTGCCTCATAAAATTCAGGAGGTGGATTTTCTGAGTATAAAACGAGGTCTATATACTTGTGCAAGCTTTGAACCTTTTTTATTAGTTCTTCTACGTCTATACCATTAAAATCTGTAATGATAATATCAAGTTCAGGGTCATCTAAATAATCGCTAATACCATCTGCGTTTTCCTGTAAAACTGGCTCAAAAACAAAACCCTCTTCAAGAAGAAACTCTTCTATGCTCTCCATCTTGGGCTCTGCCGAATCTGGAGTGTCATCAATCCACAACGCTTTATACTTTAACATCAAATTTCCCCTCTAAATTTAACTTTAAACTCCGCGCCATCTTCAAATTCGGGATTGACTTTTATGGAACCACCAGTTTTCCTCAATATATCCTTAACATGGTATAAACCTAAGCCTGAGCCATCCGTCGTTGAGAAGCCAGCTTCAAAAATTTTATCAACATTCTTGGGCAGTATTCCCTTGCCATTGTCGGAAATAGTCATTTCAATAGTATTTTTTGAGATTTTATTTACCTCGACATTTATCGCAGAAGCTTCTGATTTTTTAGAGTTGTTGATCAAATTATCAAGTATAACAGTTATCTCTATCGGCTTAAACTTACAGGTACATTTTTCGTCGGGAACTTGATTATATTTAATTTTTATTTTTCTGTGAGAGAACTTTAAAATGTCAGCCCAGACATTTAACAAATGCTCACGTATAAAACCTATCAGGTCCCCTCTTATTACAGTGGCCTTAAGATTAAAATTAGCTTTTGTCGCAAATTTACTTATTGAAGATATCATCTTGGCTTGGTAGCTAATTTTTTGTAGGGACGATAATATTTTTTCATGAGCAATATGCCCTTTCCTGATTTTTCTTACTAAAAGTTTTATATAATCTTCGATTGTACCTGCTGCAATGCCTATATGATGATGAAAGTTTAAAATATCTTTCCGGTCCTGAGACAAGACTGACTGTAGAAAAAGATTCTGTGTTTCTTTTTGCCCTGCATCTTCTTTCGCTGCTTTAGCTTCTTTCTTGGCTGCTTTCTCTCCTTTTTCGGCCTCTTCTTTGGCCTTCATGAGTGCATTATACTGTCTTTGGGCTCGCCTAATTTCTTTGGCGACAAGTTGACTATCTGATTGTTCGGCAAGATGTTGCAGTCTGCCGAGAATTTTCTTAAGGCTACCCTCGGTCCTGTCTTTTAATATATCTATAAGCTTGGGATTATAGTTGATATCAATAATATTTTCTGACATTGTCAAATGGTATACGATATCCGAAACTTTCTTCTTCATTTCGTCGGGGTCTAGTATTTCATGGTCTAACAAATCGCCATCATTGCCCCATTTAATTACCCCTATGGCAAATTTCTCGAGCCTTTTTAGCACGCACTCACGAAAAAAACCTTTGAGGGCATCGTATGCTGGATTACGTATCAGCCCTCCATCCCGGCTACTTGTCTCTTGGAAAGCAGGGTTCTTCCCGTTAATTTCAATCCTGCCTATTATGTCACGTGTTCCCATGAAACGAGCTTGACCCTGCTGCTTCCTGTGGTCAATCCCAAGGGTGTCTAAACCTGGTTCTCCAAATGGGTAAATTCTAAAACCATTCTTGTACAGGAATAGAGAGCCGTATTGAACAGCATGTATTCCCATAGACTTGGTAAAGTGATACTTCGCAGAACGGTTTAAAACAAAAAGGTTGATCCTTATATCATGTAATAAATCAGGATATGGATTCTCCTCCTCCATTTCGTAAATTAACATTCCCCTATCTTCCAAAATAGTATTAACCAGTTCTCCATCCTTAGAAATAATCGTTTCTATCTTTGTTGTTTTTATTTTGAGGTCTTCAAAAATAGAGTTTTGTACCTTACCATTAACTTGTTCTCTTGCCTTTCCCTTATCAATTGCATCCAAATCATTTATACGTTCCTCGTCTACGTTCAAATATATGGCAAATCCTCGCGGATCATTTTCCTGGTTTGGATTTATAAGTTTCTCTAAGGAATGCCTAAGCCCTAGAAGCTTTTTCCTGTCCCAGTTTTCCCTGATGCCCGTTATTTCAAGTATCGTTCCCTGATTAAAACCCTTATATGGAAGGTCGCGAACAGTTTTGTAATCGACGGGTATGGTTTTAAATTCCTTTTTGGAGTCTTCTTCAAATGCTGCCCATTTTATTTCCAATTTATTAATCTTTTTCTCTGTTTTCTTCTTGGCATAAAGAACAAGTTCACTGCCAAGCTTGTCACAAGAAAACCGCCCTATTCCCTTTGAACCGGCGTGGACTCTTTTTGAGCGTATCTTATCCCTGTAATCTTCCGTTCCATCTTTCTTGGCAGAGTAGGCAACAAAAAGCCACTTTTCTACAATATCTGTTAGGTCCATGCCCTTGCCATTATCCTTGATTATGAGGCGAGCGTTTCCCGAATGCAGGTTTTCAAAGATTATATCAACACGCTTAGAATGGGCATCAAAAGCATTCTTCACCAACTCGAAAACAGCAATGAAATCATCGGTAATTAACTCTTTGCCGATTATGGTTTTCAATGCTGAACTTACTCGAAATTTCGTTGGATCGAGCTTAGCCATTTTCAAGAATCTCCATTAACACGCGTCCCGTTTGCTCGCCAAACAAGGGGGGAATGGCATTTCCAATCTGGGTATACCTTGGAACTTGGTCAGCCCTTCTTTTTCCACCTGTAGTATAGGAATCTCTGAATTCAAACCAATCCGGGAAAGATTGGATTCTTGCATATTCTCTTACGGTCAATATTCTTGGCTCAGCATAATGAATATAATCATCAGGTATACTCATAAGTGTGGGAGCGGGGGATCTTCGTTCAAGGATTACAGTATTTCGTTTCTTTAAGCCAAAACGTAATCTATCTTCATCAGAAATTTTTACATTTCGCTTGGCACTTATAAGAAGCTTTTGAAATATTTTAACCGTTGATTCCATATGATTCACAAACCTATGGCTATCGGGCACTCTTTTTTGTTGTATAGATTTTCTAAGAAGTCTTTGGTAATTGTTTCTTGGAGCAAAATAAACTCCGGAATTAAAGCCTTTACTATCAGGACTATCTGTTTCCCCGTGTGCTCTTTCTAAGTCGGATATAGCTGCCATAACGCCAATCCTTGTTTTTAGCCCTTTTTTTGATAGCAGCTTTGTTCTCCTTTTCCAAAGTAGTTCAAAAAACTTACCTGCTTTTCCATGCAATGTTCCAACAATTAAGAATCTCTTTCTTCTTTGTGGAACACCAAACGCCGAGAAGTCAACAAGCTTACCGCTAACGTCTGTATATCCGAGTTTACTCAATCCTTTCAATACAATGTGGGAATAAGGCTCTCCTATTTCTTTTCCTTTTTTGAATCCCATGTCAAATCCACGAACATTCTCAAAGAAAATCATTCTTGGCTTAACAAGTTCAACAAATTTTACGTATGAATGTATAAGTTGGTTTCTTACGTCAGTTTCTTCTCGTTTTCCTGCCATTGAGAAACCTTGACACGGTGGTCCGCCAGCCACTAAATCAACTTTTCCACGAAGTAACCTTAGTTTTTTCCTATGGTTATGTATAACCTCATCAATGTCATGATTTTCTATGGGTAACCATTCCGGCCAAAAGAAATGCTTTTTCTTAATAATTAAATTGTGGCGGAGAGTTTCAAAAGCCATTTCGCTCTTCTCAATTGCGAATAAACCGTTCCAGCCAGCATGATAAAGTCCAAGTGATAATCCCCCACACCCAGCAAAAATATCTATAACAATTGGTTTCTTTCTCGCCATAAATTTCCTTAAAAAACATTTTTAAAAAGATAAGGTAATAAACTAAATCTAGTCAGTAAAGAATTAATTTCATGGGAAAAACTATAATAATAACTATTTTTTCAATCCCAGTTAAATAAAATCATCCACATTTTTACCCTATTTTTATCTTTTCCCTTTGTCCTTTTTACTTTTACCTTTTTACTTTTTTCTTATATCTTGTGCTGCCTTCGGTTCGGTACTATTTTTATTTACTACGTCCTTCACGGGACTTTCGTAACACTAAACGAGCCTCATGCTGGCCTCAGGCAGCACAAAAAACTGAAAAAAACGCCGAAAATCTCTCAATTTTCGACAAAAAACGCTGGTAATTTTGAACAAATTTCAAAATTTCTAAAAAAATTTTAATTCTTTTACTCATAAGCACTTAGACTGATTCACTCATCATAAAATCCCCGAATTTTCGTATCAAACGTGCAGGTACGTCTAA
>CAZZAX010000131.1:0-15767 GCA_964653075.1 uncultured Pirellulales bacterium | reverse complement strand
GTCCTTGTGCTGATGGAGCTGCCGATGCGAGAAGACCTGCTCGAGCTTATACGGCCACTCGAACTGCCGGCTTGCGGCTGGGTGCTGCGAACACTCGGTGTCCTTGTGCTGATGGAGCTGCCGATACGCGATGACCTGCTTGAGCTTATACGGCCACTCGAACTGCCGGCTTGCGGTTGTGTGCTGCGAACACTTGGCGACCTTGTGCTGATGGAGCTGCCGATGCGAGAAGACCTGCTCGAGCTTATACGGCTGCTTGAACTTGTAGATGTCGGCCTTCTACTACTCAGAGAGCTGCTGTATGGGCTGCGGGTGCTGGAGGTAACTCCCGACCGTATGGTAACAGGTCGGCTGACCGATGTTCGACCGGATCGACTGCTGGTACTACCCCTGCTGGGTATGCGAACATTTACTCTACCGGTAGTTCTGCCCGAACCGGTACTTCGCAGAGAACTGCTTCGCGTTGAGCTGCTTCGCAAAGAAATACTGCTTCGACTTGAAGACCTTGGCGTAATCGTCCTGGTCGGAGTCCTGACAGACCGCGACGAGCGCGACGAGGTAGTAGTCCTGGAGGAGCTTGATCTGCTGGATGAAGGTTGACGGCTTCTCGATGCAGAAGAAGACCTTGAAGCTTGTTGGCTTCTGGAACTGCTACCACTCGATTTACTGCTTTTGCTGGATGACTTCTCAGCCAAAACCGGTTTAATGGTCAGTATTAGGGCCAAAAACAACGTTCCAACAACAATTTTAACGTTTTTGTGGTATTTTATTGTTTCCATAATACTTCTCCTTAAATACTTAATGTAAAACATATACATTCGAGAGTTCTTCTCTACTTATAAAAGGCACTAAATTCAAGGCCGGTAACAGGAATTTTGCCTAAAAATCGCTATTTTTGAGCTTTTTGTATATGGAGAATGGAGGGGAGAACTCTTGAATGCATTACCCGACACCGCATCGATGGGCTTGTTGAGTGGTTTTTTGACGAAATTCAGGTTACAGGCAAAGATGGGCTGAAGGCAAAGGCAACTTTGTATTTAACTAATAACCCTGCTGCTCATCCAAGGCTCTTGATAAACAACTAATTTCACGTTTGTAAGATCCTCTATAATGAGCACCTGTAAAGGAAACGATGGAATGAAAACCTTCTGTCTGTTAACTCCGCACGGCACGACGTCTTCGACAGCTATTGGTTGCTTTATTTGCACATTCCTTGCACCACACAGCTAATCCGTCTTTATGTCTGTTATGTTTGTAATATTGGCTCTCGGCCTTCCACTTTTTACATCTGCCGCATCGCTTCTGCTTAACGCCTCCGTAAACACGATGAAGGTCTTTATAATTGTTGTATTTTTTCACAGAGCCTCTTTTTTTTTCGTAACGTTCCCTCGCATATTCAGACTCACATTCCCTGCACCAAATCCTCAGTCCGTCCTCGCGTGTACGATTCTTGCCAAACTCACTCTCGTCTTTACGTTTTTTACATTTACTGCACTGCTTCATTTTTTACATCCATAGCATTAACCATCCATAGCAAAATCCACCGATCTCTTTAACATCGGATTTCCCACAATTCGGAATTCTATCACACAATTGCTCAAAAGACAATTGTTCGTTTTATAAATTTTCTTTAATTTTGGAACTAAAAAATTCAGCCCTGCAGGTCAGAATAGCCCCTAAAAAACCGGCCAGGTAAAGCCTGCCAGACGCTTTTCCCCTTTCAAATCTCAATCAGCCGGTAGCTGACTATCTACCCCATGGCTCTCAAGCTGCCCTTAAACATAATCAAGCGTTGCCGCCAGCTCTTCGGAGTAATCGTTTTTCACTACATCAACAGCCGCAAGTAAACCCGTTTTCATTAACTCTGCCGGCACTTCAACAATAATCCCATACAACTCTTCCAGCATTTGCTCAGCTATTTGAGCGCCCTGCCCGGCCATCAAATCCACGGCGTTTTCCTGAGTCAATATTCCCCCGTAAAATTCCATATATTCTTTGAATTGTGTCTCAGTTTCAACAATTCACAGTATTGCCTCTTCTGCTATTATCCCGGCCTCACCGGCCAAATCTTTCGCAAATGCCTTGCTCAACAACATCGGAACGAATGGGCTCCTCAATTTCGCAGCCGCCAGCATCCGATTCCCGATTTGCGTATCTTCATTTTGGCTCACCAACAAATCGATCGCACTTTCTACAGCACTGTCGGCAATCGCCAAAGACAATTCCTCAAGTAATTCAGGCGTGTAAGCAATGCCTTTTGAGTTCAAAAACAACGTCATACCCAGCTTTAATTGAGGTGCCAATATCTTCTTTTTCGTTACGACATAACCTTCTCCTGATTTGATGCCGACAGAATTAATATGTGCCGTGTAGTCTGCCCCCCATTCCTCATTATGGCTCGCAAACCCGTACCCAAACGCCCTGCTTTCGTCAAGCTTTCCCTCATCGACCACCTTCATAAACTCATAATGCGTCTTGTCCCATAAATAACCCTGATGCTCATATCCGTACATTAAATTAAACATATCCGGCACAACTGCACCATACATCTCCTGCAGGTTCATAACATCCGGCTCATGCCCTAACTCCTTGGCAAGATACGCGTGAGTAGCCGCACCCCACCCAAACGACAAACCCGGCACCGCACATATAACGACACTTGCAATCAATACTGACAATAACCTCTTACTCATTTTCCTGCCTCCTGTTCCATTAGTAAACTTTTCTGCATCGCCCGCCTATGCCGATGTGGCTGTATATTATTATAATCACACGCTTTTATAAATACTACTTTTATTCTCTAAAGGCTGAAGCAATTTTTTTTCACCTGCACATTCGAATCACGCCAAATCGGTTTTCCAAAAAATAAATCTCTTGACTAAGACCGAAAATAAGTGTATTTTTCCAATACATTACGCAAAAAGGATTTTGTGGTCTTGACAATGGACATAGCAGTCAACCAAAGACAAGAGCAAAGGTTGTGTTATCGTTGGCCTGTTAGCTTCGCCAGGAGCGTGAAGGAAAAACCTTCTCCAGGCCAGATATTTGATGTTTCCAGTTGGAATTTGTCTTTTCTTTGCCACGCCGACAAAAAATGTCCCCGCCCGGAACAATTGATAACCGTTGACTTTGGAGTCCCTTACTTCGATTCGGCCGATTCCTTCGACACGGTATTTTTCAATCGCATCGGACGTGTCTCTCGCGTCGATAAACTCACCGACCTGGTAAATCGTGTTGTAGTCCGGTTCGCCAGACCGTTATTCTTCAAACCCGGTGAACAGAACATCAGCGAATCAGACGCCCTGCAAAGACTCGAAGCTAAAGCTCAGTCAATTTCCAAAGCCGAAGAAGAGGCCCGGCTGTACAGTGAAGCACTGACTAAAGCCGAAGAAAAGACAACATCTTATGAGCAGGCCAAAGCCAAAGCAGAAAAAAAATTAAAAGACGAAATCAAGGCAAGATACAAAGCCGAAGCTAAATTAAGAGACGAAACCGAAGAAAAAATCGCAGCTTACGCCGAAGCAAAAGAAAGAGCCGAAGAAAAAGCAAAAATACAGGCCCTCGCAACAGCCAAAGCCCGCGCTAAGGCCGAATCCGAAGCAAAAGCAAGAATCGAAGCCGAGAGCAGGGCCGAAGCCGAAATACAGGCACGAATAGAAGCACAAAAACAAGCCAAATTTGACATCGAGGAAATTGTAAAAGCTCACGCTGAAGAATTGATACGGATTGAAGAAAGAATAAAATCCTATGCCGAAGCAAAAGACCGGATAGAAGAAAAACTAAATGCTGAAATTGAAAACAGATGCAAAACAGAAACTAACGCAATTGCTCAGGCCGAACAAAGCGTAAAAGCCGAAGAAAAGGCCAAATACGAAGTAAGCTTAAGAGTTCAGGCTCAGGAGAAGGCCGAAGCCGAAACCCGCAAAAGAAAAATGCTCGAAGCTCAAATGCATCAGAAGATTAAATCTTATAACGACCAGATAGCTAAAATCAAAGCCGAAGCTGCCGAAGAAATTGCCAAAGTAAAAGCTGATGCAGCGGATACCATAGCCGGACTCAAAGCACAACTAAAACAAAATCCCGATTCACCACCTCAGGCAAACACCGGAACCGGGCAAAAAACAAACGTCAAGACAACACACTCTCCAACAACAACTCTGCTGAAAAAAGTGGATAAACTCATCAAAGACAGGGGCATAATTTACTAAAAGCCCACAGCCTAATTAAAATCCCCATCGCTTAGAAGACAGTCGACTCCGGCTGTCCTAAACAGCACAACTGTAGATTTGCGTTCCCAGGGAATAAAAAACCGGGAGACAGGCGCCCCCCAGTTGCTTAAAAAAGCCCTGGTCGAGCTCACCTGTCTCCCATAGTGAAGGAAAGAGTATTATGCCTGTTATTAAGATCGAATGACTTGTTAGGATAATGTCCCCCACTTATATTTAAAATATAACTTATTTTTCGCGATAACCAAAAAATACCACATAAACTTTTCAATTATAATTTTTTATTATCGGTCCCTTAGCCTCCTTTTTCTTCGATTTTACCATCTTTTCGTATACCGTTTACACCAGTTTATCTCGCCGGGAAAACGAAATTGACAGGAGTAAATCGCAGACATAAATAGTATTTCGTCAAAGTTGATTCTGCTCAGATTCTTCTGAATGATTAGTGTCTGATGAATTGATCAGCCAAACACGCTGAATTAATTACTTCTCTGATTTCTTGGGCTTCTTGCCCTCCTTTTCCAGATATTGAGCGATTTGTTTCAACTGCTCACATATCTGCCTGTTTTGCCTGAGGAGAATCTCAAGCTGTGAATGTATCGTCTTTGAGCCGAGGATGCTCTGGGCAAAGATTAAGAAAAACATCAGCGCAAGACCCCCACCGACAGCCATAAAGCTAACCGCCCATAAAATTTTCTCCACCAGCTCATACAAACCAGCATCTACCATAACGTAACCTTCAAATATAAAAGCTGTAAATATCCATCTCTCCTCAGGCTGCTCCCTTATGATAATAACCAAAATCCGCCCGCAGGTCAAGCAAAAAACAACCTCTTATGAGCGCGGCATGTCCTGATCTCGGCTGAAGAATCTAAAGGGAATCCCTACATTTATTAAATACCCAAAAAAATCCTTGTTGTTTATATCTCAAATACTATATTATTTAGGGTTTTGGATAAGTTTGTTAATGAATACCTCAAAATAAGCTGTTTGGAGACATAAAAAGTGGCTAATACCGACGACATTCGTAACATTGTTTTCTTAGGACACGGCGGCAGCGGCAAAACCTCCCTCGCCGAGGCAATGCTGCACAAAACAGGAGCAACTAACCGGCTCGGAAGCGTTGACGATAAAACAAGTATATGCGACTACTACGATGAGGAAAAAGAACATCAGCATTCCATCCAGTCAGCGATAGTCAACATCCGGCACGCCGGAAAATTGATAAATATCATCGATACCCCCGGATATCCCGACTTTATAGGTCCATCTATAAAATCAATACCGGCCGCCGAAACAGCCATTATCGTCATTAGCGCCGCGGCCGGTATTGAAACAAATACACGAAAAATGGCCGAATTAGCCGCAAAGGCTGATATACCCCGCATCATCGTTATAAATAAGATGGACGCGGAAAACGTTTCCCTCCCTGAGCTTATAAAAAATATTCAGGCCACCTTCGGGATGCAATGCCGCTGTGCCAATCTGCCCGGCGCCGATAAAGCATCCATTATAGACTGTATCAAAAACGAATCGGGCGATTCACCGCTGATGGACGTCGCCCAGGCCCATACCGACCTTATCGAAAGCGCCATTGAGGCCGACGATGACCTTATGGTAAGCTATCTCGGCGAAGAAGAAATAACCGCGGAAAAAATAGCTTCCGTATTCGTAGAGGCCTTAAAAGCCGGAACTCTCATTCCGATAGTATTCACAAATGCCCGCAAAGGAACCGGCATACAAGAGCTTCTGGAAATAATCGTTAACTACACACCCTCGCCCGGACAGGCGAAGCCCACAGTCCTCAAAGACGGCGACAGCTCAACTGAATTGTCCCCCAATCCTGCCGGCCCGCTGGCCGGACTGGTCTTTCGCATAGGTTTCGACCCTCGCTCGAATATGAAGTATTCCACAATCCGCATCTTCAGTGGAACAATCAAAGCGGACACTAATCTGCTCCGCAACAACGAGAAAAAGAGCATCCGACCGGGTCACATCTTAAAATCTCAGGGCGGCGAAAATAAGGAAATCGAAGCAGGTGTTGCCGGTGACATTATTACCCTGGCAAAGGTGGAAGAGCTGAGAACCGGCGACCTTATACACGATGGCAAAGTATCCGGCAAATTCGAAATGCCCGCCGCTCCGGAACCGATGTTTTCCCTGGCACTTGAGCCGGCCACAAGAGGCGACGAACAGAAAATCGGTACAGCACTTGAAAAATTATGCGAAGAAGACCCCTGCTTCAAGATTACCAGAGACACCCAGACAAAGGAGCTTGTCGCCAACGGCCTTGGTGATTTGCACTTGCGGATAATGCTCGAGAAAATGAAAAGCCGCTATAAACTCTCGGTAACAACAAAGGAGCCGAAGATTCCTTACCGCGAGACAATTACCGCCAAAGCCGAGGGCCACTACCGCCACAAAAAGCAGACAGGCGGAGCAGGACAATTCGGAGAAGTTTATCTTCGTGTCGAGCCTGCAGAACGAAATTCCGACCCGTCTTTGCAGTATAGCTGGGATATTTTCGGCGGTTCAATCCCGGGCCAGTTCGAGCCCGCCATTGCCAAGGGTGTTAACGACGTAATGCAAACCGGTGTCGTTGCGGGATTCCCACTGCAGGACGTAAAAGTGTCAGTTTACGATGGAAAACACCATCCGGTCGATTCGAAGGAAGTTGCGTTCCGCGCCGCCGGCAAGGGTGCATTCACCGACGCAATTCAAAAAGCAAAGGCCGTCCTGCTCGAGCCCATAGTGGATATGGAGGTTACCGTCCCCGCCGAGAACATGGGAGATATAGCCGGAGACCTGGCATCCAAACGCGGCAGGGTAATGGGACAGGACATGTTGCCTGGAAATTATATTGTTGTTAAAGCGCAGGTGCCCTTGTCCGAAGTTACACAATATAACAGCCAGTTAAAAAGCGTTACCGGCGGACGCGGCAGTTACTCGATGACACTGAGCCATTATGAAATAGTACCGCCAAACGTCCAGCAGCAAATCATCGCCCAATACGCAAAGAAAAAAGAGTCCGAGTAGCTCGCCACTGAGCCGTAACAGAAAGTGAGGGCTAACAAAAACGGCGCCCCAAGCGCAGTGGGTGGGTCTATTAAAAATACTTCATCCGAAACTTGCCCCTTCGCGAATGCGGGAAGCAGGAATCCTTAAATAATCACTTGTCAATAATCAATTGAAAGGCCCCTGTCCTGCTTTTACAGGACAGGGGCCATAGTAATCTCTGAGTTACAAAGATGCCCTGATTATCAATCTATCCGGAAAATTTTAATCCACAACCAGCGCATCTACCCAGCCGGCATCGTCTCTTTCCGTTACACTCCAGTCCTTGACATATCGCCATTTTAACTCGTGCGAACCCGGAGAAAGCTTATATTCAATCTGCTGCCAGTCCACCGAGCCGCTGATGCTGTTCTGAAGCGAGCCGTCAATATAAAACTCGAGCAAATCATAGCCGTTCTCGGAAGATACCTTCCAGTAGAAGCTAAGATCTCCCGAACCGCTGACCGTAGTTTGCATCCAGGACTCCTGGTTGTGCGAAATAATTCCGCTCTGGGCTGCATCCAAATCGTAATAAAACATCGTAGTCTGGTAAAACCAGTCCGAATCGCCGCCTGTTATGAAAGTAAAGCTTGTCTCCATAGCATCGGAAAGTGGATTGCCGGACGGCGGCTGGCTTGAGCCGGACCATACCACCTGATCCACCCAGCCGGTGTCTTCTCCTATACTTTCACTCCAGTCTTTGGTGTAACGCCATTCCAAAGTATGCAATCCCGGTTCGGCAATTGTGTATATCATCTGCTGCCAGTCCTCCGAGCCGCTGATTCTGTCCTGCAATTCGCCGTCAATGTAAAATTCCAGGAAATCATAATAAGCTTCTGATGATACCTTCCAGTAGAAGCTGAGCATTCCCGCACCATCGACCGTCGTCTGCAGCAGTGACTCCTGATTATCCATTATAACTCCACTCTGGGTTGCGTCACCATCAAAGTACGACATGGCTGTCTGGGAAAACCATTCTTCATCACCACTGGTGCTGAAATTCAAACCCGTATCCAGAGCCTCCGAAAGCGGGCCGCCGGATGGCGGTGGTTGACTTGAGCCCGACCATTCCACCTGATCTACCCAGCCGCTGTCGTTTCCTATACTCTCGCTATAATCCTTCACGTATCGCCATTCCAAATTATGCGAACCCGGTTCGGTGATTGTGTAAATCATCTGGTGCCAGTCTTGTGTACCGCTTATTCTGTCCTGAAGTACACCGTCAATGTAAAATTCCAGAAAGTCATAACCGATCTCGGAAGATACCTTCCAGTAGAAGCTGAATGTTCCTGTCCCGCTCACCAGCGTCTGCATTAACGATTCCTGGTTGTCTTCAACATCTCCGCTCTGGGCCGCATCACTATCAAAGTGAGTCATTGTCGTCTGGAAAAACCAGTCGGCTTCGCCGGCTGTTGTGAAACCCAAACTTGTATCCATGGCCTCCGAAAGCGGACCGCCGGATGGAGGTTGAGTTCCGCCGGACCATTCCAATTGATCTATCCAGCCGCTGTCACTGCCTGAACTGACACTTTTGTCCTTGACATATCGCCAATCCAGTGTATGCAAACCCGATTCGGTTATTGTGTACATCATCCGCTGCCAGTCAGCAGACCCGCTGATTCTGTCTTGAAACACCCCGTCAATGTAAAATTCCAGAAAGTCATAGCCGGCCTCGGAAGATACCTTCCAGTAGAAGCTTAATATTCCCTCTCCGCTGATTGTCGTATGTATCAACGACTCCTGGTCGTCCAGGATAGCTCCGCTCTGGACTGCATCATTGTCGAAATAAGCCATATCGGTCTGCGAAAACCATTCTGCATCACCGTCTGTAGTTAAACTCAAACTCGTATCCAGCGCCTCGGAAAGCGGCCCACCGACAGGAGGCTGTGTTCCGCCCGACCACTCCACAAGGTCTATCCAGCCGCTGTCGTCTCCTGCACTCTCGCTGTAATCCTTAACATATCGCCACTCCAATGTATGCACACCCGAATCGATAAACTCGTACACCATCTGGTGCCAGTCCACCAATCCGCTTATACGCTCCTGAAGAACGCCATCAATGTAAAATTCCAGAAAGTCATAACCGGCCTCGGAAGATACCTTCCAGTAGAAACTGAATATTCCCACCCCACTGACCGTCGTCCGTATCAGCGACTCCTGGTCGTCAAAAATATCTCCGCTCTGGGCCGCATCTCCATCAAAAAACGCTATTGAGGTCTGTGAAAACCAGCCGGCTTCGCCGTCTGTTGTGAAGCTCAAATTGGTATCGAGGGAACCCGAAAGAGGTCCGATGGGAGGTTCAATTTCGCCCGTCCACTCAAGCTGATCCACCCAGCCGCGATCGTTATCTGCATTTATATTATAATCCTTAACGTATCGCCATTCCAAAGTATGCGAACCGCCGGTATCGATTGTATATGTCATTTGGTGAAAGTCAACCGGCCCGGTGATACTGTCCTGCAATGCGCCGTCAATGTAAAACTCCAGAAAATCGTAATTGTGTTCGGAAGATACCTTCCAGTAGAAGCTTACCGTTCCTGTTCCGTTGACTGTCGTCTGCATCCATGATTCCTGGTTGTGTGAGATATTTCCGCTTCTGGCCGCGTCGCCATCGTTGAAATAATCCGCTGACTGTACAAACCAATCCGCATCGCCGCCCGTTGTGATACTCAAATTCGTATCCAACGCCTCGGAAAGGACATTTGCAGATGCGGCCCCGCTAATCAGCAAAACTAATATTGATGCAAATAATATCCTTCTCATCCTATTACCCTTTCAAAAATTGCTAAAATTCCAGCATGCTAATTAAGAAACTGATATTACCCCTCCTTAGGAAAATTAATCCGAAAAGTCTATATAGTTATGTGCCACTGGTTATATCAAATGTAACGTTTTTTCTGCCTGCCAATATTAAACATCTCATCCAAGAAGATAGTGGACTTACCTCCCCATTAATCGTCCAGAAATGACCCCAAGTTAAATCATAACCTTGCAAGCATAAAAACCTATGTAAAAAAGACGTAATTACACCAATTATGGGCGTTTTTATGTAGTATATTCGGTCTGAAACCGATTCACTCAATATAAAAACACAACGTTAAATTACCGGCTGTCTTTATCAGCTCGATATCATAATCCCGAAAATGCTTAACCGAATGCTGCTTCATTAAGTTTTTGTGATTTTTCCCTCAGCCGTTTGCCAATTGATATGCTTTTTTCAAAATCAAAACAAGGTCTTCGAAAAATTTTGTGAAAATTTCAGATTTATCGTTGACAACTGCGACAGAGCGTCGTAGAGTTACGACAAGTTATCGTGGTTTGGTTTATATATTGAGGATTTCCAAAATGAAACAACCACCACTGGCCAACGCGGAATTGGCGGTCATGGATCTGCTTTGGCAGAACGATCGCCTGACTGCCCGCCACATTCGCGAGCAACTCTATCCTGACTCGGCTAAACCGCAGCACGGAACCGTCCAGAGACTTCTGCAGCGTCTGGAAGATAAGGGATATGTAGAACGTGACCGCAGTTTGTTCGTCCACTTGTTCTCGGCTGCAATCTCTCGCCAAACGTATGCAGGCAGGCAATTGGAATCGCTCGCAGACAAACTGACAGCAGGCTCGTTCGCACCGCTGATTACACACCTCATCGAGGAGAAGAAGATCTCTAGAAAAGAGATTAACCGGATCCGGGCCATCCTTGACGGGCAGGCTGATGAGGGAGACAAAGCATGATCGATTTCTTTTTCCAGATGGGGCTAAGCAATGCGTGTTTATCGCTTGCCTTAGGCATCGTGGCAATGGTCGTGGGGGCAAAAGCCAGACGTCCTCACCTTGCCCATATGCTTTGGCTGCTTGTCTTCATCAAATTAGTAACACCGCCTGTGATGAGGATTCCCATTATCACAATTCCAGTAGAAGGTGAAACTACCGTTGCGATCAATGAGAATTCGAGAGCAGGGCAACTGCTTTCTAATAATCCCCAACTTAATATTGATACACAACGAGAACTTTCCAAACTTGGATCTGCTGCATGGAATCACGCAAGAGTATGGCTGCCACCCATCTGGCTGCTGGGGAGCGTGGTTGTCTTTGGCTTCTCAATAGTCAGGGTATGTCGCTTTAGCCGCCTGCTGGCAGCGAAATCTGAAGTTGCACGGCAGGATTTGCAGACTGCCGCGGTGGAGATTGCGCGCCGATTAGGAATGAACAAAATACCAACGATTCTCACGACATCAGCGAATCTTTCGCCAATGGTATGGTGGGCTGGCGGAAAAGTGCGAATCGTCATTCCAAAGGCATTGCTTGACCGAATGGATGCTCAGCAGTTGCAATGGGTTCTGGCACATGAACTGGCGCATGTGAGGCGTCGAGATTACCTGGTGCGATGGCTCGAGTGGCTGGCATGTGTATTTTTCTGGTGGAATCCCGTGGTATGGTGGGCACAGCGTAACCTGCGAGCAATGGAGGAAATCTGTTGTGACGACCTGGTGATGTCCAGCCTGAATCCTAAACCTAAATTGTATGCTGACTCTCTGTTATCAGCAGTAGAGTTTCTTGCGCGCCCGGCTCTCCGCCCACTGGCAATGGCAAGTGAAATTAACAGCGGCGGATTTCTTGAAAGGAGATTCAAGATGATCGTATCAAATAAATCAAATCAATCGAACTCACGCTGGCTACAGGTATGTGTCCTGCTGTTCGCCATAGTCATACTTCCCCTTGGTATAGCATCCGCACAGGACTACAAGGCAGTTGAAAAGCGGCTCGCTAAGGCCGTGAAGAGGGGGGAACTTACTCTAAAACAGGCCGGCCTTATGATGGATGTGCTGCGGAAAGCAGGCGGCGCCGGGAAAGACCAGGGCGTGGAAAGAGCGGAGGCCTATCTGATGAGGTTCAAGAAAGAACTCGGTGAACTTGTCGAGGCCGGCAGTATCAGCAGGGAAGATGCAGCCAGGAGATACGATGGCGCCGTGAAACCGATCAAGGAAAGAATGGCCGCCGGACGCAGAGAGCGTCAGCGTGTTGACGACAAACAAAGACAGTATGAAGGCTTTGAACGGCGTATCAAAGCGGCAGTCAGAGAAGGAAAGATGACCCGCGTCGAAGCCGGCGAACAGTTCAAAGGTTTTCGCCGGCGTTTGGAGATGGCCGAGCAGGGTGAGCATGACGAGAGGCGCATCAGCCGTGAGGATTACGGACGTGCCGAATCTGAACTGAAAAAGTTGGTCACCGAAGGTAAGATATCGGAAGAGGACGCAAAGACTCGCCTCAATGGGATGCGCAGGATGATGGCAGCCCAAGGCGAGCGTGGTGCTCGCGGTGAAAGGGAGCGCGACGAGAGGCGCATCACGGTAGAGGAGTACAGGAGCGCCGAGGCAAAGATGCGGAAGATGGTCGATGAAGGCAAGGCAAAGCCGGAGGATGTCGAACGCCGTCTGATCGAGATGCGCAGGATGATAGGCCGGCAAAGGGAACGTGGTGGTGAGCGTGGCGACAGGGAGCGTCCAGATTGGGAAGGCATTAAGAGGCGAACCGAGGGCGCTGTCAAAAGCGGCGATATGACCCGCGAACGAGCCGATGCGAAGTACAAGGAGATCCGAGAGAGACTGGGTCAGAAAGGGAAAGAGAAAGATGTCAAGGATAAGCAAGGCGATTAGGGAGTACGCAGAGTATCTGAACAAATTGAGTGAGTCGTCTGCCAGCATGGGCAGTGGTGTGATGTGGATTGTCTTCACCGCTTTGGTTGGAACAACGATTGCTTTGGCTGTGGGCGGTTGCAAAGATTCCAAGAGCTACAGAGACTATTACAATCAAGGGGTGGCCCGTCTTGAGAAAAGCGAATATGACGCTGCTATCTCAGACCTAACCAAGGCGATCAAAAAGAGACCGAGGTTCGCCTTGGCCCACTTCTATCGGGGGCGCGCGTACTTCAGAAAAGGCGAACATGACAAGTCACTCTCAGACTTAACTGAAGCCATCGAACTGGACCCGGCCCTTGCTGTTGCCTACAGCGAGCGTGCGGTTATCCACTTCATCCGAAAGGAATATGACAAGGTATGGGAGAATATCCACAAACATGAGAATCTGGGACTGCAAGCCGACCCGGAATATCTCAAGGCTCTTCGTGAAGCTTCAGGAAGAAAAAAGTGAATTGAGTGAGCCAATCTCAACCAAGCACATGAAAATTTGGCTGGCGGCGCAACTGAATAAATGATAGAATGTGGGATGGAAAATGGCAGATGGAGCAAAACATGAAGCCAATAACCAAACAACTGATAATCGGGGCGTTCATTCTGGCCTTAGTAAGCGTCGCGTCTCTCGGTATCCGTCATATCCACTTCAGTGACAACCGGGCCGGGCCCATCGAAAGTCCCGTTATCGTAGAGACCGAACATGACCGTCTCCTGGCCGAATTAGACACGGTCGATGCAGAGCCCGATCCGCAGTACGCCGACGCATTGGATTCGGCTGAGGAAGTACCTTTAGAAGATTACTCCGAGGCCAAACCATCCAAGGGCGACTACGCCAAGTCCAAAAGCTCGAAAGGCCTCGAAAAAATATCCATGGGCGATTACGAGGATCTCTATATCACCGGAAAGGGCGAGCTTTGGTATGTCAGTAAACAGCCCGACGGTTCAATCACCAAGATACAGGTTCACATCGATGAGACCACCGGCGAGATGAACGTAATCGATATCGGTGGCGGCAAGTCCGGAGGCCTCCGGCCAATACCCATGGGCGACGGTTACAATATATATATCACCGAAGAAGGCCAGACCTGGTATGAAGGCGGCGGTTCCAAGTCGCGGGTGGAGGTCGACGACACTACCGGCGAGATCACCGTTCTAGAGCAATATGGTGGGGAAGACGGCAAATAGATGACTGCCTAAAACAGCGAGGTAGCAAGCGTAATCATCCGTGGCGGAGTCCTTCAAAGGTGATTTAAAAATGATCGTATTAGATAACCCGAACCGATTAAACTCACATTGGTCCCATGCATGTGTCCTGCTGTGTGCGATGGTTGTGCTTCCGGTTGGCATAGTATCAGCTCGGAACACCGAAGCCTCGGACTGGAATCAGAACTGGCATCAATGGCGCGGACCGCAGGCAAACGGCGTGGCGCCGCTGGGCGACCCTCCGATTCAATGGGACGAAAACACGAATGTGAAGTGGAAGGTCGAGATTCCGGGACAGGGCGCTTCGACGCCTATTGTCTGGAGTGATCAGGTGTTCATTCTGACGGCGGTCGAGACCGGCAAGACCCGCGAGAAGTCCACCGATGATGACGACCCGCCCGCGGTGCAGTCAGGGCGCACCCTTCGGGGAAGGGGTGACGGTCCAGGAGTCGTGCGCTCCCAAGACCTTCATTAGTTCGTGGCTCTCAGTTTCGATCGCGGGTCGGGGCAGGTTCGCTGGCGCAAGATCGCGTCCGAGCAGGTCCCTCACGAAGGACATCATGGCACCCACGGCTTTGCTTCGGCCTCACCTGTCACCGACGGCCAGTGCCTCTTCGCCTCTTTCGGGTCTCGCGGCATCTACTGTTACGATCTGGAGGGGAATCTGAGTTGACAACGTGACCTTGGCGACATGAAGACGCGTTACAGCTACGGGGAGGGCGCTTCGCCGGCCCTTTATGGGGAAACGCTGATCGTGAATTGGGACCACGAAGGCGATTCCTTTATCGTGGACCTGGATGCGCAAACCGGCGAGAAGAAATGGAAGAGGCAGCGCAACGAGGAGACAACCTGGTCGACGCCTCTGATCGCTGCCAGCGATAAACGCGTCCAGGTCATCGTCAACGGATGCAACCGTGTGCGAAGTTATGATCTGGCCACGGACGACCTCATCTGGCAATGGAGCGGCCAACTTGAGAGCGTGTTACCTTCTCCCGTAGCCGCCAAGGAAATTGTCTATTGCATGTCGCACACGGGCTTCCAAGCGATGTTGTACACCCTCCCTGTCGATTCATCCGGTGACATCACCGGCGCCGACAAGATCCTTTGGCGTTTCGAACATCGGGGGCAATGGGTTCACTCTCCTTTACTATATGGAGATCTGATCTATGTCTTGAATGACCAGAGGTCGGCTTTATCCTGTTTGGACGCCAGGACAGGTAAGGTTCATATAAACCAGGAGCGATTAGACAGTCTGAGTGCTGTATACGCCTCTCCTGTCGGAGCATCTGATCGGGTCTATCTTCCCGGCCGCAACGGGGCCTGTCTGGTCTTTAAGCGGGGCACTGTCCTCGAAACGCTGGCTGTCAACCAACTCGACGACACGTTCTCCGCATCCCCTGCGATCGTCGGCAGGGAGATATTCCTGAGAGGCAATCAATACCTGTATTGCATCGCTAATTGACGGTTTCACTGAAGTGCATATGGGAACTACCGGTTTAGAAAATAACAAAGGAGAAAAAAACGAAAACAAAATACATAGTCCTGCCTCATGATATTGGTAAAGCTTTATTACGTTTATAAACATCAATGG
>CAZZAX010000130.1:0-15785 GCA_964653075.1 uncultured Pirellulales bacterium | reverse complement strand
AACGAGAAAATGGCTACATTTATATAAAGCCGAGCACACCTATATCGCCCCAGCAGGTCGTGTTGTATGAGGCACATGACTCATGGGCTGACGGTATTAACGTCGGTTACGCTGATGCTCATGTGCAATTTATTAAAGAAGAATCTAACTTTAAAAGCGACCTCCAAAAACCGACCAAAGCCAGGTAGTTCTGCAAAAAGTAAAAGAACGTTTATAACATAAGGCTGGGCTTTGATCGCTCGGCCTTTTTGTTAATTATATTTAGCCCCGTAATTTATTGCAGGATTCGAATGCCTACAATCTCCATGCCTTGGCAAAGGCCGTAAAGCTGCGGTCGTAGGTCTTCTCCACATCGTTGGGAAAACAGCAGCCGGGTAGCTCCTTCAGTGACAAATGATATCTTAAACAATCACAGCATATTCCCTTTTTGTCACAGCCGGGATATGAGCAATTACAGTTTTGCAGGTTCTGTTCTTTCTGACATTTCATAATCAACGGTACCTTTTCTTGAAGAGTTTCTTCTCTTTTTTTCGTGGAATATTGTAGTTAACAGCTACGAGAAATGCAATTCGATAATATCTTTATCGTTGAGGATGTGGTTTCGTTGGGTGTTTTGACCGTCATAAACTCCCGTCCCCCAGATTCTCGCGAACCTGAGTTTCTCGGCTAACTGCCGGTGAACGGCCGTGGCAAGGTCCATAACCGTTGAGCCGACAGGAAGTGTGAAAGGGTCTGTCATGTCCGCGGGCTTGCCCGGCGGCTTGGAATATATGCGGATTATGCCTAATAGTGTGAACAGCTTTTCCGAAAGCCCTTTAAGCCCGCCGTCGGTAACCGCTGAGACCTCGACAAATTCAAAAGGATATTTACAGAATTTCTTAAGATTCTCAAGAACGCCGGGTTTGGCAATATCGGATTTTGTGCATATACAAAACGCCTTTTTCCCGAGCACATTGCCCTGGCTGTCGTGTTCAGGCGTTTCGCTGTCGAGAAGCAGGCTGCGTGATTCGAGAAAGTCCAGGCAAATAAGCATCTGCTCCTCTACGTCCGCCGAAAGGTCAATCACAATTGCAATCAAATCGCAGTTGCGGTATGTCCCCACCTGGCCCGGGGCGCTGTAGTCGGCCGTAATCGGAGGCATATCGACTAATTGAATTTGGATGTCCTCGAACTTAACCATCCCCGGTACCGGGGCGCTGGTCGCAAAGGGAAAATCGGCAACGTTGACTTTCGCATTGGTCAGACCTGCAACGATGGAGCTTTTACCACAGTTCGGCGCACCCAAAAGAACAATCTGCCCCGCTCCGCTGCGCGGCACGTGAAAAATGTCTACGTGCTTACCGCTCTTTTTTTGCGTACCGGTCTCTTTTAGCTTGCTGAGCTTCCTCCGAAGATCTGCACGCAAATGGTCCGTCCCTTTGTGCTTCGGCATCACACGCAGCATTTGCTCGAGCGCCAGAATCTTTTCGTCGTTTGACGTGGCGCTTCGAAACCACTTCTCGGCCTTGAAATATTCCGGTGTAAGATTAGCTGGCATCTTCCTGAGAATCTCGAATTTAGCCTGCTTTTGTATCTGTGTAATCCGCGAAATCCGCGGTTTTTATTCAGTGAGTTTTTCTACTACTAAGTCTCCTACCTCGGCAGTCGAATAACCCATCCTCCCGGCCTGCAGACTTTTAAGCTTGTTGCCCGTTACAAACTTCACCGCCTGCTCTATTCTGTCCGCTGCGTCTTCTTCTCCTAAAGTAGCTAACATCATCTGCGCCGCGCAGATAGCTGCCAGCGGATTGATAACTCCCTTGCCCGTGTACTTCGGTGCGCTGCCGCCGATAGGCTCGAACATGCTGACGCCTTCGGGATTGATATTTCCGCCGGCCGCAATACCCATACCACCCTGAACCATCGCTCCGAGGTCGGTTATAATGTCACCGAACATATTGCCGGTTACGATAACGTCGAACCATTCGGGATTCTTGACCATCCACATACAGGTTGCGTCAACGTGATAATATTCTCTTTCAATGTCCGGATATTCGGTCTTGCCCATCTCATGAAACGCCCGTTCCCAAAGATCGTAAATATAGGTCAATACGTTCGTCTTGCCGCAAAGAGCAAGAGTGTTCTTATCGCCTTTGCCCCGGGCCTTCTTGCCGTATTTTTTTGCGTACTCGAATGCGTACTTCAAACAGCGGTCAACCTGAAAACGATTATAAACCGACGACTGCACGGCTATCTCGTTCGGCGTTCCCTTCATTGAAAAACCACCCGTGCCCGTGTAAAGGTCGCCGGTATTTTCGCGAACGACCACGAAATCAATTTCATCCGGCCCTTTGTTTTTTATCGGCGTCTCAACACCCGGATATAGCTTCACCGGACGCAGGTTTATATATTGGTCAAGCGCAAAGCGGGCCTTAAGCAGAATGCCCTTTTCCAGAATTCCCGGTGCAACGTCCGGGTGCCCTATCGCACCTAAAAGGATTGCATCGAATTTGCGAAGCTCCTCGACCGTACTGTCGGGCAGAGTCTCACCCGTCCTTTTATATCTTTCACCACCGAAGTCGAACTCGGTCAAATCAACTTTGAAATTGAACTTGTCCGCGCCGGCCTTTAGCACCTTTACCGCTTCAACGGTCACTTCCGGCCCGGTCCCGTCACCGGCTATAACTGCAATCTTGTACACTTTTCAGTCTCCTTGTCGTAAAAAAAGGTTTGTTGTCCGTTCGTTATTGTCTCCTCGAAGCCTTCCATATCTCGAAATCATTCCGCGGTCCCGCCGCCGGCATCTTTGCATTCATTTGTCTTCGCCATGTGGCTAACATCGCCCGAAGCTCTGCCGCCTTCTTCGGCATTTCCTTCGCCAGGTCATGCTTTTCACCTATATCACTTTTCAGATTGTACAGCTCAACGCTGTTATCTTCGTACCATTCTATAAGTTTATAATCCCCCGCCCGCACCGCACCGCTCGGCCTGTTGCCGCTGCCGTGATAGTGAGGGTAATGCCAGTATATCGCCTTTCGATTCAGCCTGCCCTTGTTTTTCAAAAGCGGCACCATACTCACACCGTCAATATGCTGCTCGGGCATCAGCCCCAATCCCGCCATCTCTAACATTGTTGGATAAAAGTCCGTACTGGTCACCGGCTCACTGCACACGCTTCCCGGTTTCACTACGCCCGGCCACTTGATAAGCATCGGCTCGCGAATCCCCCCTTCATACAGCCAGCCCTTGCCCGCTCGCAATGGAAGATTGGCCGTCGGCCCCTCTCGCGGCACCGTCGACAGCCCACCGTTGTCGGACATGAATATCACCACGGTATTGTCCGCCGCGCCCATCTCCTCTAACTTCTTCATCACCCGCCCCACGCTTTCATCCACACTCTGAACCATCCCCGCATAAGCCGGATTCTCCTGAACCAGTCGTGTTTGATAACGGCCATAAACGCTGGTGAACTTCTGTTTTTCTGAAGCTGGCAGTTTTTCCGCCTTGGCCTTATATTTGTCCGTAAGCACCTGCTTGGATTCTATCGGCGTATGCACCGCATAATGCGAAAGGTACAGCAGGAACGGCCTATCCTTGTTCGCCTCGATAAACTTCACTGACTCATCCGTCAGCCTGTCCGTAAGATACTCACCTTCCTCGCCCCCCGGCGGCATCCTCTCCAGAGCACGATTCTTCTTCTTATAAGGATAGAAATACGTCGGCGGCGCTCCCGACCAGTCTCCCCCGATATTGACGTCGAAACCCTGCTTGTCGGGATAGAAATCCGACCTGATGTCGGCCTCCCGTGGCGACAGGTGCCATTTACCCACAAAGCCGGTCGCATAACCTTGCCCCTTCAATACCTCGGCTATCGTCACCTCCTCCAGAGCAAGCCTGTCCGCATACTCTGTTGGTTCCTGACTTCCCCCTATCCACTGCGTTATCCCTAATCTTGCCGGATACTTGCCCGCCATAATACTCCCCCGCGTCGGCGAGCAGACCGGACAAGCCGCGTAGGCCTCGGTAAACCGCATACATTCGCTTGCTAATTTATCTATATTCGGCGTCTCGTAGAAACTGCTCCCGTAACAGCCCAAATCCGTCCAGCCCATATCATCGATTAGAAAAAATACGAAATTCAGCTTTTTCTTCGGCCCTCTTGCCGCCTGCGAATTAATGCCCGCGCACCCCGGTACGGCCAGTGCCGCCGCACCTAAACCGATTGTCTTGAAAAATTCACGTCTGTTCATAAAATTACTCTTTATCGTACAATAATTGCCTTCTTTTTAATTGCCGATACTATACCCTCCCGGAAGCTGTTTATCAAGAAAATCTATGGCTGACAGCTACTGAATAAGTGAAGCGAATGGAGCCGATGGAAAAAATCTTTCAAGAAACATAGAATGTCGCTATAATCTGTTCACATGGAGACAGAGCAGACCATGTAGAGTGCGATGTTTCACACCTCTTTGGCTTGTAAACGGCCGTCCTAAGGATATACGTTCCAAGCCTCGAGAATAAACCAACCCTTATCTGTCTTGCCCAGCGCTCCGGAAATGGACCAACCCACCCGGCAGGCGTTGCTGATGTTCCGGGAGACAGGAACTATGATCTCGTCATTTCCTAAAAAAGCGGATAGGCGCAGCTTGCCTGGCTCTACAGCTTCGATGGTAAAATGGTCTTCGATCACTTCGTCACAATCAACAGCGGTGCAGTCAGCATAATCGGCAAGCATCCAGGCTAATTCTTCCGTGGCGGGCAATTCCTTGGCGGCAGTAGCGCCACAACTCACAACCTTAGCGGCACTTTCCGATTGAATATATCCCTTTTCCTTGAGCCATTTGCCCAGCTTCTTGATAACCGTACCCGCTGCCTGCATCAGCTCCTTGCCGCACATAACCTTGCGAATCATAAAATAATTCAGGAACTCATCCATACTGTCGGCGATTTTTTCCGGGCCGAATACTTGGCAAAACTCCCGATGCTCATCGCCCTCGGCATTATATAGCCGATCGAATAACGCAGCCTCTTTCTTATTAAGGCCCTGATGACCATACCCATCTAGGCACGACTGAAACAAATCGATGATGTCTTCGTACTTACGCATGGTTGAAGGCTTCAGGCGTTTTTGTTGTTCTTTAAGGAACTCGTCAAGCACGTCCTCAATAGTCTTTTCTGACGGTTGGGGCAGCTTTTTTGTGTGCTTACTCATTTCAATACCTTTCGTGTGGATTAATTACCCGGCTGGTTGTTACTTTTACCTTTTCTCTAATTGCCAATACTATACTCTCCAACGACCTGTTTATCAAGAAAATCTACGTCTGCCAGCCACTGAATGAGCGAAGCGAATGAAGTGGATGGGAAAATATTTCAAAAAATAGAACTGGCAGGCTGTGCACGGCTCGGCTGAGCTCGCCGAAGTCCGCACACCATTATTAATTGGTATCAAAACCCTGTCTCGGCTTTTACGCTTCGCTGAACCCTAAGAAAGTCCTGGAGTTCCCCGTCTTGCCTGACAGGCTGACCGAGCTCATTGAAAATCTTCGGGGTTGCCCATCGCCAGTGCTCTACATGGCCGTCTGCAAAAGAGAAGTTGCCTCCCTGCGAATGTCGTCCGGCCGGAAGGTCCCACCACTGAGGCTCTACCGTCGCGAACATCGGACCCAAAGGCGGAATACCGAAGTGAGAATCGAGAATGCTGTCCTCGTGGACGTCAACAAAGAACAGCAGCTTCGAAGGCGACGGCTTGTCGATTTCGGTTTCCTTGGCAAAGCTCGGCAGCACGGACGAGTCGGGCGAATACGGCAGGCCGTTGATAGATTGGCTCATGTTGTAGCTGCGCGTCCGCCGAAGATTCAGGATTTTACCTCCCTCAGTTCGTACACGCGACTTGTCCGATGGACACCGATAGATGTCGGTTGCTTTATTGTAGCAAAACAGCTTGCCCCGTTCGATGTTCTCGGTGGTCCTATCGAATGGTGCCAGCCCGGCACACCATGTCAGGTTGGGGTCGAAACCGTCTGAGGGACCTAATGTGTCGATATAATAAACGTTCCGGTTCGGCGGCAGAAAGAAATCGTTGTCCTGTGAATAGAGTTTTGCGCATATCTGAAGCTGCTTCAGATTATTCAGACAAACCACTTCTTCGGCCTTCCCCTTGGCCCGGGAAAGCACCGGCAGCAATATCGCCGCCAACAAAGTGACAATAGCAATGACGACCAGCAACTCGACCAGCGTAAACCCCCTTGGATGATGTCTCCCCTTCTCTGATGGCGCCAACCCTGCCGGACTCCGCCGTGAGACGTTTCTTAAAGAGAACAAAATTGACCTCTGAGTTCGATTTCGCATTTCAACACCAAATACTAAATCTTCTTCTCTCAAATCATATCATAACACTTTACTCTTACGAAGCAATCTATTTCAATGTTCGCCCCACCAATGTCATCCTGAGTGAAGCGCAGCGGAGTCGAAGGATCTGGCATACTACATTAAATCTGTACACGTGTAAAAAAGCAAACCATACGATCTGAGATCTGAATAAGTCTTACCTTCTCAATTCTTCATTCACAATTCAATGTTCTAAATTCTTCTGATTTTGTCCATAAGGGACTTGTTGCACACGCGACCTCGTATTAAACGCTCCGCGCTGTACCCTTAGCGTTGTCTTTTTATTTAGCTTTGAATCTCCATGGAATATGACCACGTTTCTTGTAAACCTCTTTATCCTTCGGCGCTTGATGCATACCACCTAGTCCAAAATTGGCTGTCGCATGAAATTTAGTAATGCGTTGCCCTCCTGGTAATGAATTTTCGTATAAAAATTGGAGATATCCCACGAAAGGGATATATTTGCTGAAAAATTTAGGGTCCTGTCTTAATATCCATTTAACTAATGCTTCTTCGTCACTTACCCATGGCACATCAAGTTTCCAGTATTTTTTCAAATAGCGGATATATTCTTCGCGTTCTCTCCGGGGAACGTTTACAAATGCTGTATATTTTCGTTTGGTTACAGCCGAACCTCGTGGTCTTGGATAATTCATGGCTTGCCATGAAGACCAATGTTTTCCATCTGGACTATATCTAACGAACATACTGCCAATAGAAGGAGTGTATGTTTGACCATTTGGTAACGTGATTGATTTTACTTCGGGTTCTATTTCAACTGTGATATTTGCAGACTGCGCTGGACGCCATGATAAGCCAACTGCTAATGGGATAGTTTCAACCCAACTGTCGCGGGAGGCATTCTGTTCTCCATCCCAGCCTAAGCCATTTTTAGTAATATTTATTTTGTCTGGCTCAGACCATGTAGCTTTTCTTTTTGCATCATCTTTATCAGTAAAATTTATTTTGAGTTCTTCCATTCCAAGGATGGCTGCATAGGCATTATTTCCAAGAATAGTGAATGTTATTAATGTAAAAGCAATTATCTTTTTCATTTTTTTACCTCCAACATAATAATCTGCATTTGAAGTCCGCTTCTTATTCGCCGTAGTTTTTCTAAATCAATGGTGAAATTTCCGCTTCTGCTGATTCTATTATTATTCGAATTGCTCCATCAATCAAGAAAAAATTCGGAGAGCCATCGCTCAGCGATTCTTCTATCCGCTCCACGAGGCACACTCTTTTTTCTCTCATCCAATCTTTTTCTGACTTCGGATGGATTTTCACCCTTGACTTTTAGTAACAATCGCTCCGAATATGTGCGTTAACTCACAAGCCTCATTTTCTAAAAAGTCTCTCTCTTTTTCAATTTCAGTTTTTCCTCCGGTGTCAATCAAACGAAGCCGGTATCGGCTCTCTTTAGCTTCCTTCCGACATATCTTAATTCTCATCAGGAAATCTTTCTTGCCAAGAGATTCATTTGCCTCGATATAGTTTGCTCCAATAGAACCTGATGCCCTGATAAGTTGTTTACAGTCTTCGATGTTAGTAATACTCTTATTCAATTTTCTAACTAAAGACCTTACTCTCTTAGCAAATTCAAATGTCCTCTCTTCCAAATCATACTGTTTTGAATTTTTATTTTTGGTCATTAGAATTTGTTTAGGATTTAGATATTAGAATTTAGAATTTGCAATATTCTATTAACTGTTCTAAATTGAGAAAATCCTTCGTCAATCTTTGTCTACTTTAATTATATGTTCCAGCAGTCCACCGTCTTTGATTATCTCAAGAGCAAAATCCGGCAAGGGCTCAAAGCTGATATCCATCCCGGCTGTCTTATTCTTAATCAGGCCGTTTTTATAATCAATCTCAACTTCATCGCCGTCGTTGATTTTCTCAAGCGCATCCGCCGATTCAATCAGATAAAAGCCGCAATTAATGGCATTGCGATAGAAGATTCGTGCAAAAGTCTTCGCGATGACCGTCTGTACTTTGACCCCTCGAATGGCCCAGACCGCGTGCTCTCTTGATGAGCCGCAGCCGAAATCCTCCCCGGCCACTATCACGTCACCTTCTTTGACCTTCTTAACGAATTCCCTGTCCAAATCCTCAAGACAATGGCTCGCCAATTCCTTTTCGTCGTCCGTATTCAAATATCTGGCCGGAATTATTTCATCCGTATTTATATGGTCCCTTTTATATACATGTGCTTTCGCCATAACTATCACCTGCTAAAAGTTTAACTTGCCTGTGTAATATTTATGTGCCTAAAGGCACTGGTTTCTTTTATAAACATGTGCTACACTCATCTCTATAACCTCACGTAAAAGCTTAATCTCTTACTTTATGCTCCGGATTTCCTAATCATTATTTTACCCGCCTGATGGCCACTCCAAATCGTCTTCTGTTAACTTCTCACCGGTTGTCACCGGCATTATCTCCCACAGCGGGCCGGATGTTTTCGGTCTGAGCCTGTCGATATATCTTAGATTTTCTTTCGGCACGCCGGTCACTCCGGCAGGACTGTCCAAAAGTGCACGCAACGCACCTAATGTAGTATAAAGTATGCGTCGTCCTTGATGAGGCTCACCGAGCCGGTCAAAAAACTCTAAACGTGCAGTTGCCGGTTTTATTGTTGTATCCAGCGTAATAAGTCCGAAGCCGCGAAAATATCCTCTATCTCGGTCTGCCTTGGAGTTCCAAAGCTGACCTGCCATCCACTCATGCAGGTCGTAGCCGCCCCACGATTCTTTGGGCCGCACTGCGATTTTACAGAAGTGCTGGTCGCCGCCCAATAGAATAACACCGGTTATTTTGTTCGACGCTATGTGTTCCACAAGACCATCGTACTCATACGTGAAGCTGTGGTTCCAGGCTTCCGGCCCCCCGCAGTTCCAGCTGCTGCCGGAGACGGGAAACTTGAAAACAGCCTTTGAGCTTGCAAGAGAATTCTTCAGCCAGGCTAATTGTTCCTTGCCAAGCATCGTTTTTGCAGGCCCGTCAGGGTCGCTATTGGCAGAGCGGTGATACCGAACGTCCATAAGGAAGAACTCAGCTCCGCCGACTGTAAAACGTGTCCAGATGCCGGGGTATTGCTCGGCCTGCGATTTCGGGTTGGGCCAAATCTCGTTAAAGGTCTTCAAAGAACGTTCCTTGCCGGGCTGGGTACGGTCCGAATTGTCTATGCCGTAATCATGATCGTCCCAGACAGCGTAGATCGGCGTCGTAGCTCCGAAAGCGCGGAAGTATCTATCTGCACGAAATTGAAGGTACATCCTGCGCTGCTTGGCAGGCTCGGTACTGTCGGAATAGATATTGTCACCCATCAGGATAAAAAGATCGGGCTTTTTGGCTGCTACAGCTTTCCAGATATCCTGAGTGCCACGCCCTCTCAAAGAATGGCCGAAGCCGACTCGAATAATACCCGGCTCCGAAGCATGGCCAAACGTAGTGATTTCCTGCCGAACATCACTATCCTGCTCCTTATTGTCTAGAAACACGCGATAACTATAGGTGGTTCTGGGCGATAAATCCCTTACCTCCGCGCTGCCGCAAAAGTTGTTCTCCTCCACAAGGCGAATCGTTTCTGAAACAACCGTCCTGCCCCTGGAGGAAAAGCGCACCTGCATCTTGCACGGCCCGTCGGCCCTAACCCATATCCGGGTAGTTGTATCTGTTGTATGCCCGATCATAGGACCGTGAGTAAGCATGCTCGCTTGCCCCATTGAACACACAAATACAGACAAAAACGTCACCGCTCTAATTGTATGTTTGTTACCCTTCATTTTCTTAACGCCCTTTATATCGTATCTGTAAGTATTAGCACATTATCACCTCAGCTCGGTCTGCTGCTCAGTAGCTGCTTGGCCATGGATGCCAACCGTCGCAGCCCTTTCTAATCTCTTATTTATTATTCATGATATTCAAAATTTCTTGAACTCGGGCTTTATGTTCTTTTTCAGCTAATGTTTTCAATATCGGAATAAATTGTTTGTCCAAACCGTACCGATACGTCGTCCAATATAGTGCTTCCACAAGATCTACCCGAATTTGTTCGTTTGTTTGGGCTGCTGCTTTGTTAACGACTTTCAGAGCTTGTTCTGATGGATGATGTGCAAGAAATTCAAAAGCTCCGTAATACCTTATTTTTTCAGTTCCCTGTTTTTCCAATTCATACGCAATATATTTAATTGCTTCCTCCTTTGCCCGAAGCAGGAACGCACCTCCAAAGGACAATACCTTAACTTTTCGATCCTCGTGCCAGGGCCAGGTCTCCTCAATCTGTTTCTGAACAAAAAGGTATCTGTTATGTTTACTGAGTTCTTCTATTCGCTTGAGTACAATGTCAGATTGTATTTGCTCAGTGTGAAACGTATTCCTGAGCTTCGATAGGAAAAACTTTTTATCATTGAGCCGAGGCAGAGCCTTCCGACAAAGCGGAAGTTCATCTTTTGCTACCTGCCGGTAAAACTTGCGCTCAAAATCGAAGCTCTTCGGGAAATCCTTTCGATCTTTTTTCCATAGCTCAGGATCGAAATAATATAATCTCACAGCTTCTGCTTTCATGGAATAACGATAAAACTCCAAAGCCCCAGGAGCATCTACCAGAAAATCAGGATGTACCACTGCATCTTTGTAAAAAACGTAAAGAAGCACTTCCGTTTCTCCTTTGTTCAGAGAGCTAATCTTTAACGGGTAAACTATCTCTTTAGAGGAAAAGGTAAACTTAAGTGGAACAAGTGTTCCTTCATTCAAAGATTTCTCAACCCATAACTTTTCTTCGTCCGGATGAATGCGAAGTGCAACAAATGTCCATTTCTTCCTGATATAATCGTTAATAATCTGTTTAGCGTTGTTAGGGATGAAAAAGCCATTGTCATTCAACCATGTTAGAAGTGCTTGTGAATTCTTCGCATTGAGCACAGCCACATCGTAAACGCTTATCTTTTTGCGTTCAATGACTTCAACCTCTTCATCGATGCCTCTCCGGTGCAAAAAGACATCCCATCTACGACGAAGCTGGGTATATAAACTTATTTCCGCGAAGATATCGCCGCCAACCGCTTTAACTTTCGGTTTACTCGGGACTGGCACGATCCAGGCAAAATCGGATGCCTTTCCCTTATATTTGACCTGCAACACTAAGTCTTCGATTCCCTCATCGTAGAGAATAATTGCCTTTTGGCTGGGTCCATACAAATCCACTCCCTTATTCCACACAAAGACACCGTCTCCGTACAAAGGGTTGCAAAGACCAATGATTATTGTAACTTTTACGAAGAAGATTATTTTTTGAATCATTTTCCTACTCCCTGACTCAGTTGCTTCGATATAATTTGCTCCAACAGAACCGGATGCTCTGACAAGTTGTTTGCCATCTTCAATGTTAGTAATATTCTTATTTAGTTTTCTAACTATAGACCTTGTCCGTCTTGCAAATTCGAGCGTCCTATCTTCCAAATCGTACTGTTTTGAATTTAGTTTCTTAGTCATTATGATTTGTTTAGCATTTAGGATTTAGAAATTAGAATTTCTCATTACTGTATCATTTCACATTTTGATTTTTAATATTTTATTTTACTTCGGTTTTACTGATTCTTCTTTTCTTCATCCAGTTTTTTTTGGACCTCGTATTTAATATACCTCTGAGTGTATTGATACCAGTTGCCCGCCGCACCTATTACCAGCAGTAGTGCCGTCAATGACTGAAACGCCATAAGACCCGTGCTTGTTCTGCGGCCGATGATCATTAAAATCAACATCAAAAGACTGCATACCGCAGAGACGGTGAACAAAATCGCAAACAAACTTGTAGGCTTCTTTTCTCTCTTCATCATCTATCCTTCCTCATCTAACCTGTACAACCTGTTTTGAAAAATTAAATTTGTACGACTGTTTCTTTAATACTTTTGAATTTTACTTTGTCATTTTGCATTTTAATTTTTGATATTTAATTTCTCATAGTTGCTTTCTTGGATCTGTTAATTTCCCTTCTATTGCGCTGGCCGCCGCCGTTGCCGGGCTGGCCAAATAGACCTCGCTCTCCGGATGTCCCATCCTTCCGACGAAGTTCCTGTTGGTCGTGCTGACGCACTTTTCACCGGACGCCAAAATACCCATGAATCCGCCCAGACACGCACCACACGTCGGAGCTGCGAATACACAGCCCGCCTCGAAAAATATATCGACCAGGCCTTCGTCGATTGCCTGCTTCCAGATAGTGGGCGTCGCCGGCACAATCAGCGTGCGTATGGCTGCCTGTTTACCTTTAATAACTTTCGCCGCGATGCGCAGGTCCTCGATTCGCCCGTTCGTACAACTGCCTATATAAGCCTGGTCCATTTCCTTGCCGGCACATTCGCTGATAGGCACACCCCCGCTGGGCAGGTGCGGTAGGGCAACCATCGGCTCGATGGCCGAGCAGTCGAACTCTTCTGTTTTCTCGTATTCTGCTTCACTGTCGGATTCATAAACGGTATAGTCTTTTTTGTCTTTCAGGTGCTCGTCGAGATATTGCTTTGTAGTCTCGTCAAAACCGATTATGCCGCTTTTCGCTCCGGCCTCGATGGCCATATTCGTTATAGTCATCCTCGCTTCCATCGACATATCACCAAGGGCCGGCCCCACAAATTCCATCGCCTTATAAAGCGCCCCGTCCGTGCCGATTCGTGCGATAACCGCAAGGATAACGTCTTTACTGTAAACACCCGCCCCGAGTGAGCCGTTGAGAACGAACTTCATCGATGCCGGCACCTTGAACCATAACTGCCCTGTCGCTATCGCCGCCGCAGCGTCTGTTGAGCCGATACCCGTACTGAACGCCGCGAACGCCCCGTAAGTGCACGTATGTGAATCGGGCCCGACGATAACCTCACCCGGCCGGATATGCCCCTGTTCCGGCAGCAGTGCATGACATACCCCGGCCCGGCCGAGCTTGTAATAATATTTTATTTTGTGCCGTTTCGCCCAGCCGTCCAGCCGCTTATGAAGCTCTGCGCTTTTGATGTCCTTGGCCGGCTGAAAATGGTCCGGCGTCACAATAATTTTTTCCGCATCGAAAACCTTATCGATACCCTTTTCTTCCAGCATCGAAATCGCCGGCGGCGTCGTAACATCGTGGCACATAACTATATCAATCTTCGCATCCACAAGCTCGCCCGGCACGACTTTCTCTTTACCGGCCGCCCTTGCTAATATCTTTTCGGTTATTGTCATACCCATAATTTTGTCCACTCTCTGTTGGTTAATTACTCTACTTATCCATTATTGGCTCACTGCTCACTACCAATGAAAGACTTGCTCGTTATACGAGCATTCGACTCTCATGTTATTGTGAGCAAAGCGAAGCAATCTCGATTTGTTTCGTATTTCGAATTTCGTGCTTACGCTCTCCGGCTTCGCCGGTCAAAGTTCCACTTTTACTTCCGGTTGCTGGCCTTTATTCTGCGCCGAGACCATTCTGTTAATGGCATCGATATAAGCTTTCGCACTGCTCTCGATGATGTCTGTCGAAATGCCCCGGCCGATGAAGGTCCTGCCGTTCTCTGTAATTCTGACAGTGGCTTCGCCGAGCGCTTCTTTACCGCTGGTGACAGCTCTAATCGAATAGTTTTCGAGCTTCGGCGATAGACCCGTAGCTTCCCTTATCGCTTCATAAGCCGCGTCCACCGGCCCGTCACCGCATGCGGCGGCCTGTTTCGTGTCGTATTTGGTCTTAATCTTCACGCTCGCGGTCGGCAGCGTACCGGTCCCGCAGGCCACGTGCAGATACTCCAGCTTGTAAGTCTGCTCGACAATGCGGATTTCGTCGTTGATTAACACCGTCAAATCTTCGTCGAAGACCTCCTTTTTCTTGTCGGCTATCTCCAGAAATCTTTCATAGGCATATTCGATTTCCTGCTTGGTAAGCTTGAAGCCGAGCTGTTTGCATCTATCAACGAATCCGTGCCGGCCGGTATGCCTGCCCAAAACCATTCGAGAGCCGCCAAGGCCGATGCTCTCGGGCGTCATAATCTCGTACGTCGTGCGCTCCTTCAAAACTCCATCGACATGTACTCCAGCCTCATGAGCAAAGGCGTTGGCGCCGACGATGGCCTTGTTAGGCTGAATGACAAAGCCGGTCAGCCGCGATACCATACGGCTGGTGCGACAGATTTCCTTCGTATTAATATTGGTGGACAACCCGCCCATACTTAGTGTTACAAAAAAGTCCGCTCTGGTATGGATGCCCATAGCTATTTCCTCGAGCGCCGCGTTGCCCGCCCTTTCACCGAGTCCGTTCACGGTGCACTCGACCTGCCGTGCGCCGTTTCGTACGCCGGTCAGTGAATTGGCAACCGCCATACCCAGATCGTTGTGGCAGTGCGTGCTTATTATGCATTTGTTTACGCCGGGCACGTCCGATTTAAGCTTTGCGATGATTTTGCCGTATTCGTACGGCAAAATATAGCCGACCGTATCGGGGATATTCAATGTTGTCGCTCCGGCCTCGATGACCGCCGCCAATATTTCAATCAGAAACGACATCTCGCTCCTGCACGCGTCTTCCGGCGAGAACTCGATATCATCGACGAAATTCTTCGCGCACTTCACGGCGGCGACCGCCATTTTCAGGACCTCGTCGGGCTTCTTTTTGAGCTTGTGCTCCATGTGGACCGGCGAGGTGGCGATGAAGGTGTGTATTCGCTTGTTCTTGGCCGGGGCTACTGCCTTTCCGGCCGCCTCGATATCACCTTCGTTCGCACGGGCAAGACCGGCTATTACCGGGCCCTTGACCTGCTCTGCTACCAGCCGGGTCGCATCGAACTGGGCCGGACTGGATACCGGAAAGCCCGCTTCGATGATGTCAACGCCCAAAACCTTCAACTGCTGGGCTATTTCGAGCTTTTCAGTTATCGAAAGAGAAGCGCCCGGCGACTGCTCGCCGTCCCGTAAGGTGGTGTCGAATATTAATACTTTTTCTTCTGACATCTGCTTTTCTCCAAATTTTCTTAGTACCGTTCGAGGCCAATTATGCCCCAGACAGCGTTAAATTGCCACGAATTATTTTTTTTAATGCATAATCCGTGCAGCTTATGGTTAAGACGAAAGATTATAATAGATTTTTGTTGGGGGTATATTAATTGCGCCTAACGGCGCAGTAGGAGCAGGCTAAGCTCAAGAGCTTGAATTGAAGAACAAATTGTACCATTTTCGTTCATAGACATAATTATATATCGGATAAATCCATTTGTAAATCCTTTTTTAATAAAAAATTTCACAAACTTTTCCCAAACTCCGATGTAAGCGGTTTCGTTAGAAGATTATAATCTTTCAAATAAAATCTCTGACTTATCCGACTCTCATATAAAAGTAAAAGAAGATACTCAAACTTAGGGGTTTTTTAAGATGGATTCTGGGGGGATGATTTACTCAAG
>CAZZAX010000129.1:0-15894 GCA_964653075.1 uncultured Pirellulales bacterium | reverse complement strand
TCATTTTCTTGCGAAGGGCCGAAAGAAAACTTGTTCAGCACATAAACATTCTTATCTCTGATCATCCTGCCGGACGCTAATGCAACCTGAGGTAATTGTAAGCTTATTAGGTGTTAATGAAATATCTTTAGCTTTGAAGCAGAAGAAAGAATACGGGAGGACGGCACCCGGCAGAAAAGCAAGAAAGCATACATCGGGGGCAAACTTTTTAAAATGATTATACCTAAGGCACAGGTTGATGATTTACTATTGACCCCTAAGGGGTGAATTATCGGGGCTGAGATTATATAGCATTTCTACCTGAGGCCAGCATGAGCATCGTACAGTATCACAAAGGCACGAAGTGCCGGAGTGAATAAAACTGGTGCGAACCGAAGGTAGAAATGCGGTTTACGTTAGCTTTAAAGGCAACAGGGGGTATTATACCATATTTTCGAACAGAAATCAAGTAAATTCGGTTAAAAATCTCCAAGACTGCTCACTGTGTCCCTGATTTTAGAAGCGGGATGTTTGAAGCCCGACTTAATCTTATACCTTATGATTACCCACTCCAAAATTTAGCTAACTTGTATTTGCAAAGAAAGATCTGTTTCAACTTCTGCAAGCCGTTTATTGTATATTTCCACGATTTCTTTTAAGACGCCAAAGAAATCCTTATTCTCATCAGTTGCTAATTCAATGATATTTAAGGCAATAAAATCTTCTATTGAAATTAGCGAAAGTTCTTTATCAACTCCTTCATCTTGCGATAATATTCGAGCTTTATTTTCTTGCTCTGAAGGTACTAATAAAACTGGATGCAAACCTCTTCGGATATTTTCAGCGCATTTTTTGATAACATCTCGTGACGGTGTTGCGGTAACATGGTAAACCAACTTAGCTATCTCAAAATCCCCCGTTCTGGTTGTTTGACGATCACCAGCATGAACCGGATGATTGGGAATAGAAATGTCCTTAAAACGTCGTTTCAATTTTGCACCAATAAGGTGTTGTTCCACAATACCGCTAGAACGCTCTTTTGCGTTTTCGACAATCATGTTAATCCAGGTTGACGGCGCTTGTCGTCTGTCAATAGCCAATTTTAAGTTTTGTCGTTTTAACCAATCTGTTGCTCGATTCAAAAGAATTTCAATCAATCCCATCAAGACTTGTTTGCGTTGTGCATCAGTCAAATCGATTAGTTTTTTTCCCCAATCAAAGTGTTCAAATAGTTTTTGTCCATCTTGATGCCCCTGACGAGTTGTTACTTCTTTCAGATATGAACTTGGAAGACCATAAGTTTTTAGAATATTCCTCAATCCTGAACGTGCCCCTTTGACCTCACCACCCTGAGAAATTACATCATCTCTTGATAGAGGGCAGGTCTTTTTCATATGGTCCAAAACGACAATACCAATGGAAATCGTGTTTCTTGAAACTTTTCCACTGCGCGTGCACGAGACAATCCACGAGTCGAGAATTTGACGGCTTTCCTGTTTTATATTATCGATGTCCATTAATAGCCGTGTTCCAGTTTTACATGTTGACGGATTTTTGACCTAATTCTTTTTCTTTTATTATTATTTGATATTTCGTGTTCCCAAATTCGTATAACAATCCATCCGTCCTTACGCAACTGTTTATTGTGAACTTTTGCTAATTCCATGTTTCGTGCAATCTTACTTGCCCAATACTTACGATTTGTTTGGGGTAGCTTTCGTTTACAAACAGGGCAACCATGCCAGAAACAGCCGTCAACAAAAATCGCCACCTTCTTATCTATGAAAGCAACATCAGGTTTTCCGATGATATCTCTAACATTTTGTTTCCAGCCTTTTAAATTCATTCCTGCGAGCATGGAAAACAAACGCTTTTCTAGTCTTGTCCTTTTACCTTTGACGGCCTGCATTGTTCTTCGGCGGTCTTCAGGCTTGAGATTATCTACCATTTCTGACTGTGACTGTTTCTAACTTCGATTTCGATAAATATCCTTCAAACAAAGGATTTAAGGCATGACAAGCAATCCAAGTAATTACAGGAACACAAACAGCATCACCAAAACCTGTAAGCGCTTGCACGCCGTTTGTTTTAATAGGGTAGCTATCTGGCACGCCTTGTAAACGCGCATACTCTCTCTCAGTCATCGTCCGCATTCTCAATTGTCCCTTACCTGCTTTAATCAAGAACTGCTTACCGCTACCGCCGACAGCCGTACGCAGACAACCAGCCACATTGTCAGATCTGACTTCTGCACGTTGTTGCCCTTTGCGTATTCGACGATAAAAAGTGCGATAGTTAATCTTGCTGTCGTTGATAAGCAAAGTTACCATTTTCCTGTGAGATATGCTCATCATGTCAAAGTGTCGTTTGACTTCGTCTGGTTTCCACCATCGACTGTCATTATTGTCCATAGTTTCGATTATTTCTGATAAACCATCTTTTCTGAGTGGAGGTGGTGATGGTAGATCAGTATAGAACCACTCTAAGTCTTGATTGGCTAGGAGACTTCTGCGAAGCGTATCAGATATCAAAGATCGCGGACGTTGCAATAGAGAAAGTACATTTACACCTGGTATAGGTAGTTTTGTACCTACTAGAAAAACTCTTTGCCGACTCTGAGCAGTGAAACGTAAAGCATCTAAAGTAAATACATCGCACATATAACCTAATTCATTCAAAGACTGAACTGTAAGCCTGAAATCTGCACCTTTGTTAGAGTAAAGCCATCCTGGAACGTTTTCTACAAGGATTATGGGCGGAGCGATATCACCTTGTAATTTTAACACGTTTAGGAATCCCCAAAACGCGCTTGAATGCATACCGCTAATCCCATTCATATTTCCGGCTAAAGATAAATCTATGCACGGAAAAGAACAGGTTGCTAAAGTAGAACTTGGTGTGTCGTTTTCGGTTAGTTCAAAAATATCCTGTACTTTGTAGTGTTTGTGAGCGTCTGGAAAAAACACCTTATACATTTCAAATTTTTTTTCTGAGATATCATTTGCGAAAATAACGCGCCAGCCACAAGGTTCCAAACCCATTCTTACCAGACCAATACCGGCAAAATATTCTGTAACTGTTAGAGGAACGGCTATGTTGTCCATTTGGAAACTCTCTGTTTCATTTATTGACACTAGAATTATAAAGCTCGCTATAATTTGATCATAACGCCTGACTGGCCAACCTTTTTACGGAGACGAAATCGAATTAAACCGTAATAAGCGCAACATAATACAATAAATTAAGTTTGATAAGTAATTTAATTTATCATTAATAATATGTCAACTTATAAAAAAGGGTATAGCGTATATATTTTAAGATTTACAATCTTTAGATTACTCCAGTATAGGTTGTTAAGCGTATCTAATGTAGATTCCTACCATCGCAGGAAATGTTTTCAATAGATAGTTCGGCTGCGCTGATGGTGGCCGATACATTTCGAATACGGCCAAAAGGCTTGCAACTTATCAAATGATTATTGATGATGGATTATTGATTATTGGGACTGAGAGATCTTCTAGTGAGGCTTACGGACAGCCCAGAACAGAAATCCCAGAATGACGACATAGCCAGCCATTCCATAAAAGGGATGAATCATAATTAACCAGTGAGGCATAAGTGGTACGCATTATCCAGATTAATAGAAGCAGTGCTGTGAGCATAAGAATGAGAGCTGCTACAGGACCTATTTTTCGCAGGATTGAAAGAAATCCAAGCCGGGAGCCCTCACCCTCATTTACACTCATACAAAACATAATTCAATCCTTTGAATGTCAGGTTTTTTTAACAAAATCATCATGAACAGTCAAGGTTGTCCTTTTGCGAGATTAGTTTTATTGAAAATTCCGAAGTTTTAGGAATACTTACCTTGCACGAACCTTCAATTATACAAACAGGCTTCAGGGTATATTTCTTAAAAAATAAAATAAAATACTTGATTCGCGCAAATAGTCGCCGATATACTAATAGCGTATAATAGATTGAAATGAGAGCATAATGAACAGCTTGTCGCGGGATTAAGAGTTACTGAATCAACATCACGCCTTATTATTATCCATCATTTCCATTATTTTACCGCCCTTTATAAAGAAATATACTAAGGAAATAGTTTTATGTACTCTTATAAACAAGAACAGAAAAGCAATTGAGCTAACATTCCCCTGCTGCGAGTCAGGTGAGCAGCTCTCGGGGATAAACTCTGGGTAAACTTCGGAGTGATTACAATTAGTGCGAACCACAGGCAACACAAAGCAGGCGCATAAGGGGGCAGTTTTGTAGATATGGATAATATAGAAAAAAAGGAAAGAATAGGGCGCTGAAAAAAGTGGTTTAAAATTGTCCTAAAATGGATAGAAATTGAAAGAAATTGAGCTATTTTGGTTCAAATTGGCAGAAAATTGCAGGAAAACGGCACTTTTTAAATATTTACGTTTTATTGGTTTGGGCAGGATGGGTAATTGTGGCCAGCAGTCAACATTATCGGATGTTGCGGCGTTTGATGGGGAATGGTTATGTGGGGTGGAGAGAAATGATCAGGGTAGTCGGTGCAGGTCGAATAGTGGAGTGGAGAGAAATTATATATGGCGTGGTGGGGGATGGGGCTGATGGTTTTTGGGGGATTGTTAGTGCTGCCGGAGGCCAGCAAGAGGAACATACAGTATTACGAAGTCCTGTCATGGACGTAGTAAATCAAAATAGTACCGAACCGCAGGCAGCACAACGCAGAGGACGGAAGAGGGAGGAAATATCGAATCCTTCGGCCTTGCTCAGGACAGGCTATTTTAATTGATTACTGATTAATGATTAATGATAATTGGGATTGAGGAAAATTAGGAGAATTTAGAATTTAGAATTTAGAATGAAGATTGCCGCGCTTAGCTCCTATCCCAAGTTCGCCAGTTATGAGGTGATTTTTCACTTATGGGCCTGGTAAAGGGTTTTTTGTACAAAAGTCTATACTACAAAGCATTTAAGAGGATATTGTTCCCAAAATCACTTCTGATTGGTTCGCATCAATTGTATTTTTTTTGAAAATTGCAAAAAATATTTTTATCTGGCGAACTTGGGCTAAAATTACATCCAGGCGGGTCCGAAGAAATTTTTATTGCATTTTTGACGAAATAACTTGGTCATATTTGCCCTTCTTGGCAAACGTGACTCCGCGATTGAAGTAGTCCTCGACTGACTTAAGGGCTTGACCAAATAAGTTGGCAAAGAACCCTATCGTTTCACCTTTAATGTTTCTAAGATTTAGAGACAATATTACTTTACCAATGCACAAATTTCAATTAAGACTACGTTCTTCCTCTGGTTTTCTTTCTTGTTCTTGGCACTGTAACCAAGGTGCCACTACTCAGACTTAATGCAGGAATCCGCCAGAAAAAGTGATACGTCCGCATATTATTTCTTGACTACATGCATTGCATTTTTTACTTGAATCTGCGATTCTCTCCTGCTATGATCCCAATATGAACAGGTACAAACACGCTTTAGCTTTGTACCCTTACTTTGGGTATTCTACAGCAGCCATGGGTATTTTCCCTCCGACTGGACTTGAGTACATCGTAGCGAGTATGAAAGACCTGGTCGGAAAGGTGACGCTTCTCGACCTGCGGTATGAGAGGGATTACCAGGACCTGAAGGTGCTCAGCACGTTCATCCGGGACTATATTGATCTTCTATGTATCAGCATCCAATGGAACTCTCGCTTCAAGCAAGTCTGTGATTTCATCTCTCAGCTGCCTCATCAGGCTTGTACAGTCGTCGGAGGTTACAAAGCGACACAGGAAGTGGAGTACCTGTTCGAGTGTTGTCCGAATATCGACATGATCGTACGAGGTGAGGGCGAGGAGATCATCAAACAGATCGTCACGGGAATCCCATACAAGGATATCCGTGGGCTTTCCTATCGCCAGAACGAACGAATTGTCCATAACGAGATTCATCCTCTGCCTGACATCACACGGATCCCGTTTCCTGACCGGTCTCTGAGAAAGTACGACTATCGGGCCGTTGTGTACGGAGTTCGATTCAGCAGTCACACTTTCGACACGGTACTGACTACGAGAGGATGTCCGTTCAAATGCAAGTTCTGCACCTTCAGTCTCAATCCGCTCGGACAGAAGAGGAGCTACACGGAACGGCCGGTCGAATCAGTCATTGAGGAGTTGAAGACAGTTGAGGCCGGTGTTGTACAACTTAGCGACGACAACTTCTTCACGAATCCGAAGAGGAGTGAAGAGCTTTGTGATCTGATTATCGAGAACAACATCAAGAAGACTTTTATCGTCCAGGCCCGAATTGACATCGCGAAGCATCCTCGGATCCTTGAGAAGGCTCAGAGAGCAGGCTTTAGGGTCTTCCTTATCGGGATCGAGTCCCCGCACGACTGGATTTTGGAGCAGCTTCAGAAGGGCATCACCCAGCAGCAGGTCCGAGACGCGTTTGCGGTCCTGACGCAATACGATTTTTATCTGCATGGGTACTTCATCTACGGAAATATCGGCGAGACGAAAGAAGAGATGCTCTACATCCCGAAGTTCGCCAAAGAACTCAAGCTGGATTCCATCAGTTTCCAGAAACTCCGTATTGAGAAATTCTCGCCCCTAAAGGAAGTTGTCGAGGCAGCGCCGGGCTACTACTACGACAGTAGCCATATCGGTGGTTCCGTGTATTCGGACCGTTTCGGACACAAGGAACTCAAGCAAATCCGCAACCGAATCCGGTCGGAGTTCTACGATCCGGGGCAGATCATCCATATCATCGGAAAAGCTGCTCGAATTGGACTTTTCGGTTGGCGCGATCTGAGTGTTGCATTTCCTAATCTACCTCTCCTCATGTACAGGTTGGCCAGGCGAAAGAGTCAAAAGAAGAAATAGAGCCTGGTTTCCCATTGATGAATCATGAGTGGTCTATTTCCTTTCCCAAATTCCTCGGACCAGTCCCACCAGCCAATCATAGCATAGTGGGCTGCGCACAGTTATCGGCGGAGAATAACCCGCATTTAATAATCGTTAAAGGAAGTGCCTTCGCTGTCTGTGCCAGTCCAGTTGATCTTAAACTCAGCAGTCTCTTTTTTGTACAACCATCCACTGGATGTACCATCAACCGCCGCAGAAAAGTCTGTCCCGTCAGCAACATAAGCGATGGTCGATAATTTATTGAAGGGATTTTCGGGTATTTTCCCTATATAAGGCCCATTCACATAAGCCCCGGCAGGAATGGTGGACGTGGAAACCGCTCCCGTTCCCGTGGTCGTGGCAGTAAACTGCAACGCCAGTAATGCCGTTGGAGCCCCAGAGCCATTTATATATCCCGGCGGGATTCCGTTGTGCTGTACCCTATAGAGTTCTATCTGGGTTCGCATTACCTTTAGATTGTCTTTAGCCGCCACCTCCTTTGCTTTTAGAACATGACCCTGAAATGTGGGCACAATCATCGAGGCAAGGACGCCTAAGATTGTTACAACTATTATTAATTCAATGAGTGTAAAAGCCTTTTTTCTCATTTTTCCGGGCCTAAACAAATTATCACATTTGCCGAAAACATCCTTTATATCGGCCATTTGGAGAGGGTACTTTGCCCGGTAAATCACATTTTCTCGCAGATTCGCCTGTAGAATCTCACATACGACCCCTTTTTTACCCCCAGAATCTACTATCCTGTCCTGAGATCCTATCCTATCTGAGTTTGGCAGTCGCAGAACACTCAAACACCCCACAGGGTAGTCACACAGAAATTTCCGACAATAACGGAGAGCTTGCATTTTTAATATAATTTTTGTATTGTATTAAAAGGCTGGTGCAACGGACTGAAATCGGAGGTAAACGGAAAATCCTGACAACAGCTATTTTGTAGAAAAATGCTCAATAGAATAAAAAGCCTGTTCTCAACTCAGTCCGTATTAACACTATCGGCCATGGTTATCCTGACCACTTCTGCCGGACACGGCGAGACTTTTTCATTTGCAATCATAGCCGATCCGCATATCGACGGGAACGCGGACCACAAAGCCAAATTCTTAAGTGCCGTTGACTGGATAATCAGCAACAAAGACAAGAAGGACATAAAATTGGTGTTTGTTGTGGGAGACATTGCATGGGGCGGCTATAGATCGAATAGAAACCTGAGAATCGCCCGAGCAATACTTGACCGTTTAAATCATGCCGGCATCCCTTATATTCCCGTAATAGGTGACAACGAAATCCAGCGCAGATGCGAGAAAGAATTCGAAGAGACCTTTAACAGGCAGTATCAGTATCTTCGCAGCGTTCTGGGGCATTGGCGGAAGGCACCAATTCCTGTTGACGGAAAGTATCTTCAAAATTTTTCGTTCGATTACAAAGGCTGTCATTTCGTATGCTGTGATTTTAACTCAAGGAAATCAGACGATGAAGGGGGGGAGCTTCACGATTTTGCAGGCGGAAGCTGGCCATGGTTCAGGAACGATATCGAAACCTGTCCAAAGGTTAGGAAGGAAAGTATTGTCATCATAACCCATATCGGTATGTTCCGGACAGGATTTGCGTCAGCCGACCATTATCTTTTCTCGCAGGATGAAATGAACAGGGTAAAAAGCTTTCTTTACGACTACAGGGAATACGTTGACTCAAATTATGCAGGACATATTCATCAAAACTGGCATTCTGTAGTATGGTCGGGCTTTTTCACAACGATCTACCATGCCAGGACAACGGATGAAACATGGCACTGCCGGCAATGGCCGGAGGCCGACGACAAGGAAGTAACAATCAGAGTGGTCCAGGTCAATAGCGATGGGGAAAAAGTATCTTATAGCCAGCATCTTGAAAATGCACAAGAACCCGATGTGAACAAAGGCACACAGCAATAATATCGAACAGTCAAGATTTAATCTCTGACACAAAACAAAATATTATAAAACATCGGCCTGCCGGAACCGGCTACAGAGCTTGCCATCCGGAAAAGATTTGTTAAAATATGTCTGCCGGTAAACGCAATGCAATAACTGGAGGTATATCTCATGAAAAAACTTAAATTTCCTGTCACCATATGGTTCGTTACATTTATCATGTCCGCAGCCTTAGGCGCATCCGAGATTGGCTGGAATTCATCAGGAAAAGGTGGGGCGGTAGCAGCAGGCGGAAAAGATGCCGTTGCAGCGGGTATTTCCATGCTCGAACAAGGCGGCAACGCAGCAGACGCAGCGGCGGCAACGCTTCTTGCACTTAGCATAACAGATTACGGCTCTTATGCTATCGGCGCTGAAATACCGCTCATTATCTATGATGCGCGCAAAAAAGAGGTGAAAGTTTTGTGCGGACTCGGCGGCGCACCGCTCAATAAAAAGGCGATTGAATGGTACTATAAGAATGGTATTCCCGCCAACGGGAGCTTAAAAGCCGCACCTGTTCCGGGCGCTCTTAGCCTCTGTATTACGACAGTTAAGCTATATGGAACGATGAGGTTCGAACAAGTTGTAGCACCATCTCTTGCACTGCTCGATTCCGGTGATAAAGACTGGTATGCGAATCTGGCCATCACTTTTCGCAAGCTCATTGAAACGGAAAAAGAGACCCGCGGCAATCGAAAAAGGAAATTGCAGGCAGCCAGAGACCGTTTCTACAAGGGAGATATAGCCGACGAATTAGTTGACTTCTACATTAAGAACGGGGGATTCCTCCGCAAGAGGGACCTTGCCGCGCATGTTACTCGTGTGGAGGACCCCGTAAAAGTCCAATATCGAGGCTACACTGTTTGCAAATGCGATACATGGACGCAGGGGCCATATTTGTGTCAAACGCTGCGGCTTCTGGAAGGCTTCGCCTTAAAAAAAATGGGGCATCTGTCTGCAGATTATATTCACGTATTAACCGAGGCGCTGAAGTTAGGCTTTGCAGACCGTGACGAGTACTACGGCGATCCGCTCTTTGCGGACGTACCTCTAAAGGCGCTTCTTTGCGACGATTACACAAAGCTCCGCCGTAGTTTAATCGATATGAACAGAGCTTCTACGGAGGTGCGTCCGGGTGACCCTGTTAGAATGAAAGCAGTCAAGGGACGCGGAACGTATCGGCCCGGCCCCGGAGGCACAACTACGTGCGTTGCTGCCGACCGCTGGGGAAACCTCGTAGCGGCCACACCAAGCGGCAACGGTCCCTATGCCGTATGCAACGAGCTGGGAGTAGCACACGGCAACAGGCTTCGGAGCCTTAATACCACTGCGGGGCATCCTAATCGTATCGAGCCGGGCAAACGCCCCCGCATCACATTAACACCGACAATAGTGCTTAAGGACAGCAAAGCAGTTATTGCCATCAGTGTCGCCGGCGGTGACCTGCAGGACCAGACCACCCTCAATTGTCTTCTCAACCACCTTGAGTTTGGCATGATGCCCAAAGATGCTGTTACGGCATCCCGCTTCAGCACGGGACATCAAGAGAACTCTTTCAATCCCAATCCCAACCGCAAGGAAACACTTGGGACATTGGCAAGTCTCACTCTGGATGAAAATATGGATGAAAGCATAAGGAGTGAGCTGGCTGAACGCGGGCATAAAATAAAAACAACATCAAGGCCTATCGCTCATCCGGTCATGATTTATTTAGACCCGAATACCGGAATGATATACGCAGCGGGTGACCCCAAGGCAAGACGCCATGCGGGGGCTTTGGAATAAATTTATCCCTAAAATGAGAGTCGGCCTGTGTAGCACGTTCAGGATGGTCGTGTTCACGGGCTGGAAGCCCGTGCCACGGTGTTTATTTTAAAGATATTAATATCCCGGTCACGGTCTTTAGCTATTGAAATTGTCTTGCCGGTTTTATCAACAGCTATACTTTGACCACCATAGATCCGACCTTTCCACGGCCCTTTTGTTATTTCACCTACCAGATTGGTCCCTACGACAGGTGCTCCCGTCTTTTTCGCTGTTGTTTTAACCACTTTCTCAAGTTCCTTACCGTGTCGGGGCCACTGATTCTCTTCGGCCGCATATCCGTACGGAACAAGTAACAAATCCGGCCTCAGCGCCGCCATACGGTTAAGGATTTCATCTTTATGCGTATCCGCACAGATCAACAGACCGATTTTTCCAAATCCGGTTTCAACCACATCGACGTTCTTTCCGGCTGTGTAAGGCGGACTCATCAATTCGGTTAGTAAGTTAATCTTGCGATGCTTGAGAAGAATTTGCCCTTTGTCGTCTATCAGCACCACCGAATCATATAAGTGGCTCCTTTCTTTTTCCGCCAGACCAGCGCAAAGATAACTTCGATAATCTTCGGCCAGCTTGCACAGACGAGCCGAATCTTTTCCCGGAATTGCATATGCTCTTTTGTGTGCATCCGAGTTGACCCAGCCCAATATTACTGTTTCCGGAAAGCAGATAATCTCGGCCCCGGCGCCCTTGGCCTGGTCAACAGCATTTTCAATTCGCACAAAATTGCCATTACGATCACCATCAAGTGAGAATATCTGGCACATTGCGACTTTTATAGTTCTCATCTGAATCAAACGACGTATATGTCAATCCTTATGATCTTTTGAATTCTACCAACATCAATCCCGGATTATTTTACTTATCTCAGCAAGCCAACGCAATATTATCCACCCTCGCCAAGAGATTTACTTGCCCGGGATGTTCCCCCATAAAAGCCCATATTAGTGATATCACCATTGGGTGGTGGCTCAAAGCCAATCGGAGCATCCGGATCACCGGCATCGATACAAGGACTTGTCACATCATCCACAATCCAGCTATTGGTGGTCAAATCCCATCGGCCTGCCTGCGACTTCAAATGATAATCGCCATTGTCAGGATCAGCAAATAACGGGTCGGCTTCGATATTACCCGGCCCCGGCCAACCACCCTGGACATCAGTATAGGTTATTGTGGCGGTGACATTGTTTTCTATCTGAACAAAATCAGATTCAATGCCGTTGTAATAGATGATAGAGTTGGTGATTGTCGGTTTGGAATCGGAAATGCCAACCTGGCGGTTTGAGACAATTGTACAGTTAGTGATTGTGGGCATGCCGCCAGAAATGCCGTTTTGGCAGTTCTCAGCAATAACACAGTTGGTGATTGCAGGTTTGTTGTAGTTTATATTCCGTCCACCTTTTATTTCCCACATTGCAAGACCGGTGCCTGCGTTAGAAGCGATATCACAGTGGGTGATTGCCGGATTGCTGCCATCGTGTAATTCTACCCCTGCACCCATGTTACCAACGACGTTACAAAAGGTAATCACAGGTGATGTGCCCGAGCAGTAGATACCCGCGTTTCCGGCGGTTATAGTGAAACCGGCAAGCACACTGTTTGCGTCTTCACCGCCGGAAAAAGTGACTACCGGGCCGTGACCGCTGCCGTTGATAACAGTAGCCGCCACGACGACAGGGTCATTGGGATCGGTTGACCTGACTGTTAAAGCTTTACCTTTGAAATCGATGTTTTCGAGATACTGATAAATTCCCGGGCCGACTACAATCTCTTCACCCGGAGTGGCATTATCGATGGCATTTTGTATAGAATTATATGTTCTGCCGGTGATAATATTTTCAATGGTCTGTGTCGTCACACTACCGGATTTGATACGGATTGGATCGGCATAAACCATTGATCCATACTCATCGTGAACTCTGATTGTCCAGTAAGTCGTCTTAAATGGAAATTCCGTGATTACTTCTTCCGGCGGGCCCGGAGTATAAGAAACAAGGTAAATCAAATCGTGAGCATTTGCTCCGAACAGAAGCTGGTAACCAACAGCATTATCACTGGTCTGGCAACTTAATACAACTCCGTTTGCATCTACGAGAGTCCCATCTGCAGGGCCGACAAGTCTCACAGCTTCAGGTATTCGGCCTGGATATTGAGATTCATTATAGAACCTTAAAACATCGGTCTGCGAATTCCATTCAAAGTAATAGTTTTCAGCGTCAGAGGCCAATTGAAGATTCTTAGCAGGTCCCGCAACGGAAAAATAATAGCCGGCCGTAATGCCGCCGTTGTAAATAGGCCTGCTTCGAGCCCCGCCACCGGGATTATTCGATTGTTGAAACCATACGAACGGGCTCGAATGTTCAGCCGGAGGGACCGGAAATCGAATATTCAATGTCCCCGGATAGAATTTTCCATGCGTTGCATAATAATTATCAATCCAGAAAGTCTCTCCGTCCACGCTGCCTGCAGCTAATTTAGCAATATCATCGGAGAAATCCCGACAGGCTGCATCAAGCAGTGACACACGGTTTACTGCAAAGCGAGCGTCGGCGTAGGTCTCATTGACGCGGACAGCGACATCTATCGCCGGCAGGTTACCGGTACTAAATCCGATTGTCTGGATTAGCTGTGTATAATCCGGCGCCACACTTGAAAGATAAGCAATAAGCGCATCTCCATATTGATAATAGGGTGGACCGTAGGAACCGATAGTAAGATAATTGGCCTTGGAATACCAGTCAGTGGGATCGGAAAAGACCATAGCCACACCCATTACACAATCGCCCCCGCCGAAAGCTACAATCGTCGGCTTGTTCGGGTCAAAAGGAGGATTTGCCTGTGTCAAATTATTACTACCGAAATTGGGTACAATTATTACCTGTACTGTGTCCGGCCGACCATCAAGGTCGCTATCACTGACAGTCAATTCAAATTCACATCGTTGAATCGCATTTGTCTGGCTAAATCCGCTTATTGTAGGCATTTTAGTGTTTTCGTCTGTAATATCTACCGACGGGCCTGAAACCTGCTGCCAGTTATAGGTTAGCTGTCCGTAGCCATCAGGATCGAAAGAACCGTTTCCATCAAGAACCACCGGATCCCGGGCCGCGTAACGAGGCAATCCTGCATCCGCCACCGGAGCACGGCTGCCTATAACAATTCCAACGATGTCAGGGACACTATCCATTTGACCATCGTTTACTACCAGCTCAAATACATATACCCCTGTCTGAGAGGGAATAAAGGTTGGCTTATCGGCATCTGCATTACTTAAGGTAATGGCAGGTCCCGATGTCTGCCTCCAGTGATAAGTCAAAGTTACACCGCCGAGGTCATAAGATTGGCTGCCATCAAGAGTAATTACAGAGGGAATAGAACTCGTTGACTGGTCTGGTCCGGCATCGGCCACAGGGGGACGATTGCGAACAATAACAAGTACTTCATCGGGTTCGCTGGTATTCAAACCATCACTTACCACCAGCTCAAAACGATATTCCCCTTCAGATTCTGGGATGATCGTTGGCTGCTTGGCAGCGAAATCACTCATTACCACAGCGGAACCTGCAACCTGCTCCCAGCTAAATTCCATGACCCCGTCCGGGTCATAAAAGAACGAGCCGCCGCCGTCAAGAGTGATTAACTCAGGCCCGTCAATATGCTGGTCGGGACCGGCATTGGCAACAGGTTTGACATAGCCAACATATTCGTCCGCACCCATATCAATCCTGGCAGCGTACATTCGAGGCTCACCATCTATATCAGTTTCACCGGGGACAGGAACAATTGCGGGATCACCGGCATTCACACAAGGTGAACCGGTTTGTAAGTGGTAATCGTCGGTCTGGATATCAACAAATAACGGGTCTTGAGAAATGTTACCATCAATACCTGTATGGTCGGCCTGGCCACCGTAGGTCAGCTCGGCGACTCCGGGGACAGCAAAACCATAGTTGTCTGGAGTATTATTCCAAACGTTGTTGAACTTTATTATACCTCCCGGATAATCACCCTCCCAAGATATACCTCCACCAGACTTGGCGCCAAAGATTATATTGTTATTCAATATACGCGTAGGAGTAATATCCGGACTAAATACCATATGAACATTACCACCGGCCTGGGTGCCCCCCTGAAAGCTCGCATCATTACCTGCGATTGTATTATTGCTCAGACTGCCTCCAGCCATAATAACTCCGCCCCCGACATAGGCCGAATTACCGTATATGACATTGTTGCTGATTACGGGGTCTCCCACTATAAATATACCCGCGCCTCCATATGCAGTGTTGCCATTTATTATATTGCGAGTAACTATTGGATAGGCTTCCACACCGCCTATTGCAGCCCCATAGCCAAATATTAAATCCTCTATTGTGTCTCCAAAAATTTCGTTTGGGGCATGATTGCCTGTAAACACATTGTTAGTAATAGTAGGCGATGCCCGGAAACAATAAACACCCCCTCCCCAGAGAATCCTAACTTCAGGATTAAGGTCAGTATTCAGCGTCCCGAAGCCCCCTGTGATGGTAAAACCTGTCAACACCGCCTCGGATGTTTCCCCGTTTTCGAAGGTAACCACACTACCATCGCCATCGGCATCGATAATAGTACCTGCCACAACATTAGGGTCGTTCGGGTCGGTGCTTGTCAGAACAATATTTTTACCGCTGAAATTGATGGTCTCGTAGTACGTACCGGGATCAACGACAATAACATCTCCGTCATTGCAGTCGCGAACGGCCAATTGAATATCAGAATACCGGCCAGGGACCCGGCGAATTTCTGCCTGTACTATTGTGCCAATAGTCAATAGCAGAGTAAGACTAAAGAAAACTGTTTTTTTCATTTTCCCGGCCTCTCCGAGAAAGCTTACTAACAATTCCAAAATGCGATGAAATTTGGAAAACAAAGCCAATGTGAAGGAAACACCACCTGCCTCTGATTCTGATCCAAATATTATATATACACAAAAATGGGTGTTTTTGCAAGAAATCTTCGTACACTATTGCCATTCCTTATTACTCTGAAACTTTATGGATTGACGGCTCCTGGTGAAGGTGCAGAGGCTGTCCAGTTGTCGGGGTCGTTGCCGTAATCGGATGAGACCTTGCGAGTAAGTGACTCGCCGTCACCGTCCGGGGCTGTCGGCCAGTGGTCAATGCCGCCGGGGCAGCTCTCTGGATGAGAACCATCGCTGTAACTTACCCTGTCAATGC
>CAZZAX010000128.1:0-15909 GCA_964653075.1 uncultured Pirellulales bacterium | reverse complement strand
TTTACGGTTGATGCCGGCAATTACGACCGCATAAATACACCGATTCGTTTTCAATGCAGTCCACCGGAGATATTTGGCGATTTTTCCATGTTCCGTCGGCCGGATTATTTCCATTATATCGACGATGGGGCCGACCTGGCAATGCTGCGGGATTATCACCTTGTGCTTGTCGAGCAGGGCCCCGGCGGTGCCAGGTTGCCCGTACAGTGGGAGGGCCAAGCCGATTTCATCTGGGAAAAGGCTTCCAGGAAAGGAGCTATTGTCTGGATTCTTGAGGGCAAAACGCAAAAGAAAACCAGTCGCAGTTTTAAGCTCGTTCTGGAAAAAGGCCCGTCCGCCGCAGGACCCTTTACAATTGAGGACATTAGTAATAAAAGCCTTTTAGTTAAATGCGACAATCGTGAAGTTTTGAAATATAATTATGGAATCGTTCAGCAGACAGAAGGCAAAACAGGCCCTTATGACAGAAGTTCGTACATCCATCCGGTCTGGACGCCGGCAGGTAAGGTTATAACGGGAGACTTTTCACCGGAGCATATTCATCAGCGTGGCATATTCCTTGCCTGGACGAAGACGATTTTTGGTGAAATCGAGACGGAATTCTGGGGATTGGGTGAATCAGCAGGAAGGATTCTGTCCGACGACCTGGGTCCCAGTGTTTTCGAAGGGCCGGTGTTTGCACGTCTTGTCATCAATAACAAAGGCCAAGTTGGAGACAAAATATATTTTAAAGAGATATGGGTGGTGAGAGTTTACGCACTTAGCGAGGAGGATATATGGTTGTTTGATGTAGATATCCACCAGGTGCCGACAGATCCACAAAATCCACATCGTCCACCAAAAAAGGTTGTGTCTATGGTATTACCGAAAGTTTATTATGGTGGAATGTCATTTCGAGGCCCTTCGGAATGGCTTAGATTTGACAGTAAGGACGTTGCTCGTGCAATTGCCCGTGGTGTGAAATTCAAGAATGCTAAATGGCTTGCCCCGGACGTATTGCTTGATATCTTGACCGACAAGGGTGGGGACCGAAAATCTGGTGACAGGAGCTCGGCACGTTGGATTGACTACACGGGTCCGTTGGGTGATGACTGGGGCGGATTAGTAATGTTTGACCATCCCTCTAACCCGCGTTATCCAACACCACTGCGAGTTCATCCGGAGCTTCCATACTTTTGCTATGCCTTCGTACAAAATGGACCCTATACAATTTCCAGCAACGAGCCGCTCAATCTGGTGTATCGTTTTCTAATTCATAGCGGACACCCTCGAAAGCAAGTAAATGAACGCTATGCTCGTGACTTCGTCGAACCACCAAAGGTTAGCTGGCAGCGGATAAAATAAGAGATGTTAGGTAAGAGTTTCTGAATATGCAATAAAGTTTTATATAAGCTCTTTATAAGTGAGAAAATAGTTCAGAACTATATAGCGGGAGCAGAAAATGTCTGAAATTAACAATATAAACAATATTAGCGGCGACGAGAAAAAGGCTGTAACAAGACGCCAGTTTCTCGGATATACCGGGGCCGCCGTTGTTGGGACTGCTTTGTCAAATCCGGGTTTTGCCCGCAGTGCAGACCCTCATATAAAGCCGCAAACGGGTATGAAGTACCGGAGACTCGGTCGAACAAATTTGATGATTTCAGAAGTCGGCGTTGGATGTGCAAGTATGTCCTTGTCAAGGACTCTCGGACCTTTCCTTTTCGAAAAGTGGCTCAGAGAACGCGGCGACGTTATCAACAAACTTCTTGATTTGGGCGGCAACTTTGTCAGCACAACCCCTTATTACCACAATACAGTAGAGCTTCTGGGTAAAGCGGTGAAAGGCCGGAGGGATGAAGTATATCTGGCAATTGGAATTTACTGCGGCCCTGAAAAGAAGATGCGTGACCATCTCGAAAAGGCATTGAAGGACTTACAAACCGATGTTATCGACCTCGGTTTCGCATACGGCAACGGCGACGATGAAAGTTTTGCGGTGTGGAGAAAGTTCAGAAAGGAAGGCAAGGTTCGTTTTATTGGTATGAGCGGGCATGATCCGCGTAAGCATGAATGGGCGATAAGAAAAGGATATGTTGATTGGATACATATGCCGTATAACCGACTCAGCAGGATAAAACAAGGTCCTGGCGATCTGCCCGGCGCGGAAAGATTATTCGAGCTGTCAAAGGCCAACGATGTTGGTGTGATATGTATAAAGCCGATGACGGGTAATTTTATTCCTAACTGGGCCAAAGAGACGGCCAGGCCTGAAATACAGGAGATTATGAAAAAACTCAAGGATTACGGTCCGAGCAATCTTTACCAGGCTATGTTGAGATGGATACTGCAGAATCCTAACGTAACGGCCTGTGCGGTCGGTATGGACACAGTTCAGCAGGTTGTAGAAAACTGTGAGGCCGTAAAGGCAAGAAAACTGACTGCTGAGCAGAATGAATTGCTGGAAATGTATGCGGGCATTGCAGATAAAGATTTTTGTAGAATGTGCGAAACTTGCAGCAGATTTTGTCCCAGAGGAATTGCTATTGCCGATATTCTGCGATTCCGGATGTACTACAAAAACTATGGCCGTAAAGATTATGCTAAAAATCTCTACAACGAATTAGCTGATTGTCAAAAGGTTGCTCAATGTGACGGCTGCCGGCTGTGTGAAAGGAACTGTCCGAATCAATTGGCTATCGTTGAAAAATTACAGGAGGCCGCCTCAATCTTAACCGATGACAGTGCACATTTCTGTTAGTCGTTTTTGCAGGCAAATATCGAGATGGCGCCCACGGTGAGGTATATTATGCTTTTGATTCAAAATTTACCTTGACGGAAAAGTGGCTGATTTGGTATAAATTATATCAGTGAAGTTTATGTCTGCACAAGCAGGCAATTGCCGATTTTGATTTTCTGACTTTTGAAACTTCGGAACTTCTTGATAGAGGAGGAGATATTATGTGTAGAAGAACGATTTTTCTATTCTCTCTTATTCTACTACTGGGCCTGGCCAGTATCACCCTGGGAGATCTTGTGGCCCACTGGCCGATGGATGAAGGCAGCGGTGACACTACCGCTGACCTTACAGGAAACGGGCATGATGGCACCCTCAAGGATGGAGTTGCCTGGGAGACTACTGATGTCCACGTTGGAGCTGCCGCCCTTAGCTTCGATGGAACAGATGACTATGTGGAAGTCCCTGACCATGATGCCTTAGATCTTTCCGACGAATTCACTATCACAGCCTGGATCAAGCTATCCGATGCGGGTATTTCGGGCCGTCGGCCGATTGTAAGTAAAGAAGTCAGTCCTGATTCGAATCGCGGCTGGGAGTTTAAGGTCAATAATGGCCAGTTGGCTATGCAGCTTTACAGTACTGCGGCCGACGAAGGGAAGCTTACGATTACCGGCTCGGCGACGTTGCAGGCCGGAGAGTGGTACCATGTGGCCGGTATCTATAGTAGCAGCGGTCCTGAGCAATTCTACATCAATGGAGAGCTCGATAAAGAGCAGGAGCTTGTCACAACTTTGCAGGCGAACGACTCCCCTGTAAATATTGGAGCTTATCGATGGAACGGTTACAAAGTGTATTTTGCAGGGCTGTTAGACGACCTGCAGATTCATAACGTCGCTTTATCAGCGGATGAAATATTTATGTTGATGACCGGTCAGGATTTGTTTCCAAAGGCCAGGAATCCAAGCCCCAAGGATGGCGCCTTAAATGAGGATACCTGGACAAGCCTTAACTGGACGCCTGGAGATTTTGCAGTCTCACACGATATATACTTTGGCGATAGTTTTGAAGATGTGAACAACGGTGTCAATGATACGTTCTTAGGCAGCCAGACTTCAACATTTTTAGTTGTCGGCTTTCCCGGATTTGATTATCCTGACGGCCTTGTTCCGGGCACAACGTACTACTGGAGAATTGATGAAATTAATGACACCGAGCCGAATAGTCCGTGGAAAGGCGATGTGTGGAGCTTTACTATTCCGTCAAAGACTGCGTATGAGCCTGACCCGCCCGATGGCGCCAGATTCATAGACCCAGATGTGACTCTCAGATGGACGGCCGGTTTCGGCGCCAAATTGCACCATATATACTTAGGTGACAATTATACCGATGTGGAAGCCGGCTCCGGCAGCACGAACAAAGGATCCGTTGGGACTACAGGCTATGTTCCGGGCGCACTTGAGCCAGAGAAGACTTACTACTGGCGAGTTGATGAGTTCGATGCCGTCGCCACGTATAAAGGCAATGTCTGGAGCTTCACGACCGCAAAGGCTGGTGGAGGTGTTAAAGGACAATACTACCAAGGCACAGATTTCGGCGAACTCATCCTGACCCGCACAGACCCTCAAATCAACTTCAACTGGGCCGATGCCGGACCTGATCCCGCGGTTGGTTTCAATAACTTCTCGGTCAGATGGACTGGTGAGGTGGAGGCGCCATTTACTGAGACTTACACATTCCACACCAATAGCGATGACGGTGTGCGTTTGTGGGTGGATGGTCAACTGCTTATTGACAACTGGACTGATCACGGGAACACCGAGGACAAGGGAACAATCGATCTTATTGCCGGGGGGACGTACAACGTTGTAATGGAGTATTATGAAGCCGGCAGCGGCGCAGTGGCTGAGCTGCGCTGGTCGAGCCCACAAACACCAAAGCAATTCATTCCACAAGGTGCACTGTCGCTACCTGTCAGAGCCGGCCGTTCGGATCCGTCCAACGGTGCTGCGGATATCAAACAGACACCAATTCTTGGCTGGTCGCCGGGAGATTATGCTGCTTCGCATCAGGTTTATTTCGGTACCGGCCAGGAGGCTGTACGTAATGCCAATACAGGTTCACCAGAGTACAAAGGCAGCCGGGACCTTGGCTCTGAGAATTATGATCCCGGAAAACTTGAGTGGGAAACCACCTACTATTGGCGCATCGACGAGGTTAATAATACCAACACCGATAGTCCGTGGACAGGGAACCTCTGGAGTTTTACGACAGGCAACTTTATCGTCGTTGATGATATGGAACTTTACAATGACATTAATGAAGATGAACCCGGGAGCAACAGGATATATCTTGCTTGGATAGACGGATTCGACAATCCGACCATAAATGGTTCTACTGTAGGTCATTTAGATCCTCCGTTTGCCGAGCAAACTATTGTCCACGGTGGTGGTCAGTCAATGCCGTTTTCTTACAACAATGCTGTTGGGAAATCAGAGGCAACTTTGACATTGACTGATACACGTGACTGGACAGAGAACGGCGTTGATACACTGGTAGTATGGTACATTGGCGACGCAGCTAACGCCCCTGAGACAATGTATGTTGTTCTCAATGGCACTGCTACAGTTGATAATGATAATCCAAATGCGACGCAAGCTGAGGATTGGACCGAATGGTCTATCGACCTGAAAATGTTTGCGGACCAGGGCGTGAACCTTACCAATGTAAATACGATTACTCTTGGCTTTGGTAACTGGAGCAATCCAGTGGCCGGCGGTTCGGGCATGGTATTCTTCGATGATATTCGTCTGTATCCGCCACCAAAACCAGAGCTGTAAGTGGCAATTGATTATGTGTCCTGCTGTCAGGTGCGTCGAAGAGCTGAATTTGGGAACTGCGATTATTTATTAGTCATTGTTTTGTGACAAGCTGATATAAAATCATCCGATATTGCCGAATATCCCATGCCTGATTCTATAAGTCGAATAGCAGCAAAAGTCATCCAATTGCCATCTACTGTTTCAGCAAATTCATAAGCTGTAGTACAGTCTCGTAATACGACACAACGATACTTGAATTTGTGGGACATTTCTCGTATCGCCCCCGGAATGTTAACCAGGCATAAATCAGCCATGAATCCTACATAAAACAGCGTATCAATTTTTTTACGGCGACATAGGCCATTAAGCTGCCAGCCATTCAAAAAGACGGCTTCGTCCGGCAAAGGACGAAGGGACTGAGCAATATCAAATTTTTCGGTATGAGTTTTCCATACCGGGCCGGGGAAATTAGTTCCATACTCGGTTTCCCACATCTCTTCAACGGTTCTCGGCTCGATACATACATTATACTTGAATTTCTTTTCCGGTGACTGCAACCTGGGGTCTGAAGCAATTTCGAGATATTGCGGATATCTATGTGCATATACATTTTGTGCTAAATGAAATACTGCAACCCCCGCTTCTCTTGCTGCCTCTAATACCGGTTTGATTTTATCAGCTATGATATGATGTCCCCTGGGCACCCAATCACCAGCTTGGCCCGGTGTCCGTGTATCGGGATCGAATGGGTAAGGACCATCAGACTCTCCGAGGTTCCATGGGTGCACAATAACTAATCCGATCCGGCCAACAGGTTTACGAAACAGCCTGGTATGCAGACCTTCCTTTCCCGATGGAGACATACCCGGCCCATAAAGCTGGGCAATTTGATAATACTGAAGAGGGATTTCAAACCTTCCTTTCTTTTCCGGACTTTGAGGAAATGCTGATCGGGCATGTAAAACGAGAGTTAGCAAAACAACTATGATAATCCATCCTCTTCTGGTACAGGTAGAGGATTTTCTCCAATTTTTGGCAGGCATTTTCATTACTCCACAATACTATTGAGTATTCTAATACAGCGCACCTGAGACTATTCATATTTTAATGGTGTAAAATCGGATTAGCATCGACAATTCTTTTTCCGGTATCGATAATTTCCCGGGCGCCTTCTGATACGGGAAATAAAAACGTGGTGAAACGTTCTTTCCCGGTCGGGAAAAATTCCCACGCTCTGTAACTCCATAGAATTAATACATTTATACGATGTACTGGAATAATCCGCGCATAGCCGACACCCGTTGCAGTTTTATAGGCCCCAATGATAAAGTGACCTTTATAATTCATTGGGCCACCATCAGCCGGATCTTTTCCACCCTGCTTGTCAGCGTCCCGGTCGGCATGATTAAAGTACATTTTATTATAGCCCACGCCGGGAGTTCGCCCTACATCATGCGGATCGTAAGTTCTGTGCCACTTGTCAGCCCCATAAACAGCAAACATCTGCTCTTTGTAAGCATCTTCACCTTTTGGCCAGTCAGGCCAGTCGGTTACGAGGACATACCATCTGAGATAATCGATTTGAATCACCGCAGAATCAGGGAATATCGTAACTTCCTCTTCAGAATTTTCCCAATTCAAACGCACCGTCTTTTTATCATGCCCGTCGTACACGACTTCTGCGGATAGTAATGCCTGGCGATAATGATGTAGCGGCCTCGGAGGTTTTGTTGAGTGGTCAATAGGATCAAGCATATCATCCCACCTTCCGTTTTCAATCAATTCCCTCTTGATTTTTTTGTAATAAAATTCGACCAAACAAGTGGGATGTCGGCCTGCCCAATTATTAGGAGACTTTTTGTATACCGCCCGGATCTGAGAATTCTCCAATATAACTTCATGACTGCCTTCAACAGGTTTAATAGTGATGCTGCCCCAATCTTTGGTCAAACCACAATTAAGGTGGATGAACAACATCGCTGTTGCAATGACAAGTGTCGATACCTTTGCCAGCATGGCATTTCTCTTATCAGAATGTATTACGTTATCTTTACCATTTGCTTATTCATTATTAATCCCGCTGATATTTTCGAGCTAAATCACAGTAGGAGCTCCAATTGACTCGGCGATGGTATCAGTCTGAAAGGCAGAGTTTAAGTCATGTTAAGGTTTTTTTCATATACCATTCCCCGAAATCATGCTGCACAGAAACAATCACTTTTTGTAGATAAACAAGTACGGAATTATCGTTAGGGACAGTTTAATAAGTCTCTTTCTTACAGATACCAACCGTCACGATATCCTATGTGAATGAGTTCATTGGCAGCATCGTTGTTCTTAAACTTTAGATTTTCGGCATCCCATCGGAGCTTCTGATCTTTCACTCGAATTGCAATCATGCCCAGAAGCACCATCTCAGTCAATGCCCCGCCGTACTCAAAATTCGAGCTTGCCGGTTTGCCTTCTTTGCACGCACGCAACCAGTCGCCTTCATGGCCGTTATTGACTCTCGGTATTGTCTTTGCAGGTCTTTTGTATCCGCGCATTTTTGTTTCAGGAACGATTCGCAATCCACCGGCACCATGTGAGCCGTGCAGTATACATCCTTTATCGCCAATAATAAAAGCACCGCTGCCTGGTATTTTTCGGCCTTTTTCCAGCTCATCCGGAATCGGGGGAAGGAGTCTGCCATCATACCAGGTTAATTTAACCGGAGGTCTGTTACCACGAGCGGGGAATTTATAGCGGACAATTGATGCCCTTGGGAAGGTTTCAGAGCTGACTTCCTTCTGCCAATGAGTCGAAGTGGCCTGGATGCTCTCCGGGGCGCCAAGATCCAATGCCCAAAACGCAGGATCAATTATGTGACAGCCCATATCGCCCAAAGCACCCGTTCCGAAATCAAGCCATGCTCTCCATTTCATCGGGTGATATTCGGGATGATACGGCCTGTATGGTACCGGCCCCAGCCATAAGTCCCAATCAAGCGATTCCGGCACCGGAGGAGTATCTTTGGGTCTTGCCCTTACTGCAAAATCCGACCAGGGATCGCCGCCAACCGGTCTGTCCGTCCAGGCGTAAACTTGCGTCACGTTTCCAATCGCACCGTCGGCAAGCCATTCTTTCAGTAAACGAATCTGCTCGGATGAGTGTCCCTGATTACCCATTTGAGTCTGGACATTATATCTGCGTGCGGCCTCTGTTATCTTTCGGGCTTCATAAACGGTATGGGTCAATGGTTTTTGGCAATATACGTGCTTTCCCAGCTCCATTGCGGCCATGGTGATTACCGCATGAGTATGATCCGGAGTAGCAATGACAACGGCGTCGAAATCCTTTTGTTTGTCGAACATGACACGGTAGTCTTTGTGCACCTTTGCCTTCGGATATCTCTTGAAGGTTTTTGCAGCATAATTGTTGTCAACATCACACAACGCGACTATATTCTCACTTTCACACTGTCTCAGATTGCCGCCGCCCATACCACCGACACCAATGCCGGCAATATTGAGCTTCTCGCTCGGTGGCGTATGCGCCGGACCGCCCAGCACATGCCGGGGGACAATTACAAACGCCGAGGTAACCGTTACAGCCTTGATAAATTCACGTCGGCTGACCTTTTTTTTGATTTTATTAACTTTTGCCATGGACAAATCCTTTCTATCTTCTTTTTTGGTGTATCTTAACAAACTCACATTTATAATTCAAAGTCATAGAGCGTCTTGTAAGTGTATTACTTAATTTGCACAATGGCAATTTCGTATACGCTAACTGCTGGCACAACAAATTTGACCCGGTCTCCTTCCTCCTCATAAAGCAGGTCTATATCATGCTCACGTTCCGGGCTTCTTAGCAACACGGCCTCGACATCATATCCAACTGGCAATCGCATATTGACCAGGACGTTTCTTATGGGATCATTGTTCCGATAGTTGACCAGATGCACCAAACGCCTGCCGGGCTGCTCGGTCAGTTCTGAACAAAGGCCGGAATCGGCATGAATGGACAGCGTTAGCTCGTTATCACAAGCCTGTTGGATTGCCCCAAGGACGTCGCCACCGCTCGAAATCCGGATTACCAGTGGATCCCGTAAGTGGGCGAAGACAGGCCTTGCCCGCGCGAGCATCCACTCGTTATGAGTGGCGACTGGTCCGATGATACATACACGGCCGCCAGATTGCACATACTTTTCAATTTGTTTTACTTGTTGATCTGAAAGGGCAACGCAACCGGGAAGAACAAGAACGCGGTAGCGTTCCAAATTGTCAAGATGTTGACTATAGACTATTTGGAAGCAGACGTGGTTATCGATGAGAGTCTGCTCGACTTCATAAGTGAGCTTAGCATATTTCGAATCAGCAAATACTTGTGACGAGAAGCTGCGTAGAACCGCTACGTCGGCAACAACTTTGGCCTCTCGAAATAGGTCGCGATGCACATGAAAGAACCGAATAAATGGCTCAAGTTTGTCAGAAACAACCTCTTCTGAGCCAGGTTTGGCAACAATTTTGGCATATTCAAACCAGCAGATACATCCAAGACAATCAAGATTGAATGCCATAGACTCAGCCATTTCAAGCGGCTTGTTGGTGTAAGTAAACGCCATGTTGTTCATGCGTCTTGCGACTTTATATGTGCGAATGCGGGTATTGAGCTGTCCGTTGTGGTAGCCGGGTTCTCTACCCTCGTCCCAGAACGCCTCGCCGCCCTGGAGCAGCCGTCCGTGGTCTACAGGTGCCCTTATACGATTCCCTGGGCCACCTGGATTGCACTCGATAAGAATGTCATTACGAAGTGTACGGGCATAGCGGCTCATTTCATGATAAGAATCTGCAAGCGATTGGCAGGTGAACTCGAGCCAGGCCCGGCGCAGGAGATTGTCCGGCGACCCGGTCATAGGCGGCTGCACAGTATCCAAGTCGTCAATACCTATTCCCTTAAGCTGATCGAGGGTGAATGTATTGCGCAGATACTGACGAAACCTTTGAACAGAGTTATGGTCACGCCCAGGACCCACGGCATAGTTGTCGAAGTGAAGAAGGTCTGCCTTGATTTCATTAATTGCGAAATAAACAATCTTTCGGTAAAAAACCTGAGCACCGGGATGATTTCGATTCCAGCGATAGCGATAAGTTGCACTACCATACATTCTTGGCTTGCCATTCTCATCAAGCAAAACCCACTCCTTAGCCCGGGGAATTTCTTTGAATAACGGTTCCCAAAGAAAGGCACCACTGTAGTTATAAACACCCACATGCAGACCTGTGCCGTGACAGAGTTTGGCGAATTTCACTGCGTCATCCATGCTCTGGCGCTCTGCTGACAGGCCTGCGCCTTTATAGCAGTGCATCATTATGAAATTTACACCAAGGTCCTTCAATCGGGCAACCATCTCCGGACTATGCTCGCGCTGATAAGCATCCCGCTGTTCAGCGGTGGGTGTATAGCCGTCATAACCGTCACGGCGAACTCGGAATAGCAGTGGTTCCCAACTGCCGGCCATTACAATCCCGTCCCGCCGCAACCAGCTCGGACGTTGATTTTGTGGCAGGGTTAGTACTTCAGCTTGTATAAGACTGCAAAGACATAGAACCAGAAAGACAACATGCTTGAGAGGGATTGAGCACTCAATCTGAGTGAATCTGGCCTTTAGTTTCTTCTGTGAATTTTTCATAACCGAAACCTCCCATCTATAACGCTTGGACACACTACCAAGCCCATTAACTTCACTAAAATACCAAATTTAACCTGGAATTACTACGGTCCTGAATGATTCTTTTCATATTTCAAAACGCCTCCGAGGAATCTACTTCCTTGTTTCCTCTCCGTTCACTTTGTCCGGAAAACTGAAACAATTGCTCCTTCGTTATTATGAAAACTTGTCGAACTTTTTAGACTTGTCCCACCAACCGGTCAGGCCAGAAGATAGCGCACGAAGTACACCCCCAAAATGGTACCATTTTCGTCAGCTTGCGCCTACAACTGGACTTATATGGAACGACCGTTGTCAAGTCGATAAAGTTCGATTGTTTTTTTTACATTTTTTCTATGAAACTTCATCGTGCAGGCTTCTTCGACTATGAATCAGTCTGATAACCTCCGGCTTGATTGAGAATGGAGTTATTATCGTTCGGGATGGCAAGATCAGTGCTATTGGTGCAGACGTAGAGATTCCAGATACTGCGAATATCATAGATGCGCATTGAACAGCTTACACGGAATCGCATCAATGTGTCAAAGATTCTCGATGAGGTGGGTGTCAAGATTGCCTGCCGGCCCAAAACTGACAATATCCAAGGGTACGAGGACTTTCTGCGAGAAATGGCGGAGTTGGTGAAATCTGGACTGGACAAAGAGATTGCCAAAAAATCTATTACCATTTATCCTGCCGAAATGTTAGGAATTAAATATCGGTTGGGAACCTTAGAAGTCGGCAAGGATGCAAATCTCCTGATTCTAAGCGGCGACCCATTGGATGTAGGGACGCAAATTCACCAGATCATGTTAGAGGGCAAGATAGTTTATCACACTCCATAGTGAGGAATCATAATACCCAAAAAGGCAAAGATTCTCGACGCTAAAGGTAAGGTTGTCATGCCCGGCTTAGTCGCCGCAGTAGCTAATGTGGCAATAGCCGGCTATGAGAGCCTCGACAAAATCGGTGATTCGTTGGATCCGTTTCATTACAGCGTTTCACTGGCATTGGCTTCTGGTGTAACCACTGCATTTGTGCGCAGAGGCGGTCCATCAGGTGAAAATCCTATTGGAGGTACCAACGCCCTCATAAAGACAACCTATGGCGATCTGGATGGTATGCTTGTAAAAGAGCCGGCTGTGCAAGCGGTCGAATTTTCCAATTCGCACTGGTTGCGTAAAACTAACTTTAAACAAAATCTACAAAAGGCGCAGACTTACTTGCATAAACTCGAGGAATATCAAAATGCCAGGGACAATAATAAAAAAGTTGAAGAGCCGAAGAAACCTGCCGGAATTGATGTCTATATCCGCTTACTGCGACGAGAAATGCCTGCTGCGCTGAGCGCGATAACAGCAGATGATATCCTGGCGGCTTTAGAGCTGGTGGATGAATTTGGCATCGGAATGATATTAGCTGGTGCTGTCGAAGGTTGGATTGTTGCAGAAGAGATTGCAAAACGTGATGTGTCCGTTATTATTACACCACGCGAGAAACGGCGTCCGAATGAGGATATCTCAGCGCCGTCTGGTTCAACAATGGAAAACGCTGCTATTTTAAATAAAGCCGGTGTCAAATTCGCTATTGTGCCGCCCAGCACAGCTTTTACCATCCGGGGTGGTGCCGGACGGGATTTGATGACTTTGCCTATAGAAGCAGCTTTCGCTGTTAGTGGCGGTTTGGATGAACAAACCGCGCTCGAAGCCATCACTATCACTGCCGCAGAGATTTTAGGTGTAGCCGACCGCATCGGCAGCCTACAGGTTGGAAAGGACGCTGATATCATCATTTTGGACGGCCACCCTTTTCATTATAACACCTTCGTGGAATTCACACTTATAAATGGCAAAGTATTGTATGACAAAACCAAATCAACGTATTTCTCCCATATTACGCATGATAACTGAATAAACTCGAAAGTCGGCAAGAGCAAGGCATTGAGCGGGGCAATGGGCGTATCTATATTCGGGGTAAACAGAATCTATATTGTATAGTTCAGTGATCGTTCTCCCCGTTTAAGTAAAAGCAAAACTAATTATGAAAACCGCATATCTATCGGAGTTCTCTATACCGAATCCGCCGGCAAACAAGAAACGCAGTAGACCGATGATTTTGCTCCTGTCATGAACACACCGGTTCTTTGGCCGAAATGTAGATTCATGAGGACAAATTATTAAGATATCTGTTGTTGATCGTTGGCCAGGGGATTACAATCGCTAACAGCAGCACCGCAGCCTGGACTGTATTGCCACATAGCGCTTGCGGTGACCTGTATTGAGCCAAGGCTCCTGTATCGTCCGCCGTATTAAAAACAAGTAGAGCAGCTTTGGGATACTCCCATAAGCCTTGATGTAGCTTGTTGGGGCATCTTGGAATACCTATTAATTGAAAGGAGAGGTCATGAAACAGACCACCGATTCGATATCCGGTCTTTCGATCTTCTTGTTGGCCACAGGGATAGTATTCGTCTTACTGATCCCGACTGTCGCTTCAAATGAAAAAACAAGTCTCACTGACAAAACTCTCGTAGTCTGGGTCTCGCCAGCAAATCTCACGCAGCGGGGAGGCTCAGCTTTGACGGTTAATGATAAGACTATCGATCGCTTCGATGGCGTTGTCTTCGACGAGCTTGAAAATTCTGTTTGGATGCCGGGCAGCAACAATTACAGCCGAACCCATAAAGAGCAATCCGACTGGCCTAAAGAAACCGCTGCGCCCGGTGAATTCGTGCAAATAGCGATTGTCTATAAGGGCAAGGAGGTTACGGTCTATCGCAATAGCAAACTGTACGCCAGGTACATAATGCCAGGCGTCCCCTATACGTTCGGTCCTCGAACCGCCATTCTGTTCGGACAGCGTCACTTGGGCAACAATGACCACTTTTTCGGTCGCATTAAGGATGCACGAGTTTATGCCCAACCGCTTGATCAGGCAACGATTGCAGCGATGGAAGCCGGCAAGCCGTCCCCAGGTCTCGAACCCTGGGCATGGTGGGACTTCGCCGACACCGGAACTTACGACAAAGCCGGACGTTTCAATCAGGTCAAGGTCTCTGGTGGTGCAAAAATCGAAGACGGATGCCTTGTTCTGAGGGGGAGCAAGCCGCTCATGCTTGCTACTATTGAAAGCGATGAAATCCTGCGAGGCGCTGATGTTCCAACCAAATGGTCAATCAGCGATCCAGCCGTTCCTGCTTCGGTCGTGCAATCGACACGACTATTTCGAGAGCGGCTGCTGAGCGATCCGTATCGCCCCGGCTATCACTTCTGCGTTCCCGAAGGCAACAGTAGACCCGGAGATTCGAACGGCTGCTTCTGGGCCAATGGACGCTACCACTTGATGTATCTGTATAATCGCAAAAACGTAGGATTCTGCTGGGGGCACATCTCCAGCAGGGACCTGGTCCACTGGCGGCATCATTCCGATTCAATCGGACCCGGCGACGGCGACGAAGGGTGCTTTAGCGGCGGCGGATTCCTCGACGGCGACGGGACCGCATACCTTTCCTACTGGATGCTCTGGGGTGACAAAGGCATTGGGATCGCCAGGAGCAGCGATCGACATTACAACAATTGGCGGAAACTCGATATCAACCCGGCCATCAAATCAACAGAATGGGGTATAACCGAAACTATAGACAAAAACGGTAATAAGCTGATCTACGGCTCGGCCGACCCGAGCAACATCTGGAAGAAGCAGGGCAAGTACTACGTTCTTACCGGCAACCTGTTGGTTTTGAATAAGTACGGCCGCAAGCCGGATTCACCGGAAGAAACCAAAGGCGACCGCCTTTATTTGTTCGAATCAGAAGACCTCGAAAGCTGGAAATACAAAGGTGTTTTCTACAAACGAAATCCCGAGTGGTCTGATGACAGCGAAGACAACATGTGTCCCAGCTTCTTACCCCTGCCAGGAAGTGGCGATGGCGGCGAGCCGAGCAACAAGCATTTGCTGCTTTTTATCAGTCACAACAAAGGCTGCCAGTACTACATCGGAGATTACGATAAGAAAAATGACAAATTCATCCCGAACAGCCACGGCCGCATGACATGGGTGGACAACACATACTTCGCGCCCGAGGCATTGATTGACGATAAAGGGCGGCAGATCATGTGGGTGTGGTTGACCGACAATCCGGGGGGTGAGGAAGCGAAGGGTTGGTCTGGCGTTTACGGACTACCGCATTCTTTGTGGTTGGGCGAAGACGGGGGGAATCATGACGTTATTACCGGTTAAAGCGGCGGAGATAAAGAGCGAGAAAGGAACGATGCGTTTCGTTCCGCTCGAAGCAGGGACATGGCCGGTTTTGTTCGAGGAAGTTTTAGGCTCTTTTGCTGAGCCACACGCTCCTTATTAGAGGGTAGAATATGGTGAAACAGAATAGGGTATGGGTCAGCTTATACATGTATGTCGTATTACTATCGGTTGTTGGATCCTCTCTGGACGCGGCGGTGTATCGTATTGATTCGCAGGCTGACTTTGATGTCTGCAAAGAGGCTAAATTTAAGTCGGGAGACACTATTCTCCTTAAGCGAGGAGCCGCCTTTAATGGCATGTTTTCTCCCGGCGGAAGTGGAACGGACAAGGCCTCCATCTGTCTCAAAACTTACGGCGAGGGCCGTAAGCCAATCATCAATGCGTTGGGGAAAAATACGGCCGGTATTCTTTTGAAGAAT
>CAZZAX010000127.1:0-15967 GCA_964653075.1 uncultured Pirellulales bacterium | reverse complement strand
TATAAAAATAGAATCATCGCTTTGGTGGCATTCTTGCTCTATTTAACGGCTGTGGCAAGGAAATTACTGGTGAGGTGCTGGGCGATGCTTCGAGATAAGCAGAGCCGGCATAGTGAAATAAGTAGTGAAGCGGTGTTAGAAATTTTATTTTTTCATCAGCCCTCCACCGAAGTTTTTGGGGAAATAAATATATGGAGTTATTTGACCTGTGGGAAGTTTGAAGTTTGTAAAGATTGGCACAACGACCGCCCGTGAGGGATCCTGGGCCGAAGAGCTCGCTGAATAGAATGGGCACGTCGCATAAGTTGGAAGAGAGCACGAAAATAACAACTGAGCTGATCGTGGAAACTCGGATAGAAGATTGAACCAATCAAGCAAATTTCAAGCTTGACAGACCTGGCTTCATAGAAGATCCTTCGGCTGAACTCAGAATGACAGCGAGGGATTGATTATATGCTGTGACCAGATCCCTTCGACAGGCTCAGGGCAGGCTCCTCAACTTCGTTTGCCTACGGCGGACTTCGCTCGAGACGACAGTGGGAAATGCGGGATTAAGGTTCCTTTTGCCATTTGCGGGGTTTAAAAGTAGTAAAAGCCTGAAAAAACTTCGAAAATCCCGTCTATTTATTGACGATAAACATCGAGAGACTACAATGATTGTCGGTCATCTTAAAAAACAAGGCCTGAGAAATAAGCTGAGTTTATTTGGAAAGAAGGATGAGCGGAGTTAGATTTAAGAATTCTGTTGTATTTGCAGTTTTAGCCCTTTTAATTCTGCCTTTTTTTGCAGGTTGTAATGCTCCAAAAGGCCAATTAGCTGCTTTTAACGCGCATTTTGAAAGATTTGACTACGAGAAATCAGCCCAGTTCGCCGAGAAAAAGATAAGCAAACAGAAAAATCCGAAGGGCGAGGACCTGCTCTGGGCGCTGCAGCTTGGAACGGTTACAAGGATTCAACAAGACTATGCCAAAAGCACCGAATCCTTCGATAAGGCCGAGGACATGCTTAAATATTACGATGAACAGTCCACGATCGGCGACGGCATCGGCTCTACTGTCGTAAACGAGAATGTAATCCCTTACAGGGGTGAAGAGTACGACGGCATAATGGTTAATGTTTACAAGGCCCTGAACTTTATGGCTGAAAAGAAGTTCGAGCTGGCCAGAGTGGAATTTAATCGCGCCCTTGACAGGCAGAGACGTGCAAAAGAGAAATTCAATGAAGAAATAAACAAACTAAAATCCGAGCTGGATAAGGAGCAGCAAAACGAATTTACGAAATCCAATGTTGAAAATCCCGAAACGGCCGAGCTGCTGGCTGAAAAATATCCCAATCTCCACAATTTCGAAGCTTATCCCGATTTCGTTAATCCTTTTGCGACGTACCTTGCAGGAGTATTTTTTAATCTGGTTTCCGACCACGCCAAGGCGGTGGATTTGCTCAAAGAATCCTATGGTATGGTCGGAGATAACGGCTATATTGCCGAGGACCTAAGCGTTACTGAGAATATACTTGATGGAAAAGGCAGGCTGGAAGATACGATATGGTTGATATTCGAGAATGGGCTGGGGCCTGTAAAACAAGAATTAAGGATGGATATTCCATTATTTGTTGCGACAGATGACGTTAAATATGTCGGAATTGCTTTGCCTGAACTGTATTTCAGAAACAAAGCTCATCAGTATCTGATTGCAGAAGCTGACGGTAGTGATTATGAAACCCGCCTGGTTTCGGACATGGACAGGGTTATTCGGACAGAATTCAGTAAAGATTATGCGGGAATTCTGACAAGGGCTATTATATCGGCTACAGCAAAGGCCATTGCACAGTATGCTCTTGATAAACAAGACTCCTCTGAATCTTCAATTGCATCTATATTTATGGCGGCATACAGTTATGCAACAACTGCAGCGGACGTCAGAATATGGACCTCTTTGCCGAAAGAGTTTCAGGTTGCCAGGTTTCCAAAGCCGGAAAACGGGAAATTAAAAGTTAAACGACCCGGTTCGATTCCTTTTGAAATTAATATTCCTGGTTGTAATAATGCGATAGTATATGTTAGAATTATAAACAATCAGGCAGAGCCGATATTTGAGGTTATGAATTTTTGAATTAATGTTTTTTTGGAGAGAAGAAAATGAAGACAATCACAAATATACTGCTTGCAGCTATTGTGTTTACGTTTGCAGCCTGTGATCAGCAGCCTGCGAAAATTCATGTCAGAGAAGGAATAAGAAGCGACGATCTGGGCAATAATATCGTGACCCGTCCGGTAGTCTATGCTTTTAGCGCTCTGATAGGCGAAGGTATAGAAATCGACGAAGCCATTTTAGGCCGAAACGACACCGGATTTCTTGAGCTTAATATCAACGGACACAACCGCTCGTACAGTACCAAACGGTTCAGGTATAAAATTGAATGGCTCGATGCAAACGGCTTGATGATTCAAACCAAAACAAGCACTTGGCTGCCGGCCTCGGCAACGGGTAAAACCGCGTTTAGCCTTAAGGCCGTAGCGCCAAGAGTGGAAGCTGAAGATTTCAGAATGGATACTAAAAAGTGGGAGTAAATTATGAAGACAAAAACATCAGTAATTATCACATTGGCAGGTCTCTTAATCGCAGGATGCGGCGGCCAGGAAACCGTAAACATCGACGTTGTAAACGACGAAGGCAAGCCCGTTATGGGTCTGGATTACCGGGATTTTAACCAGGCCGCCAGCGAAATGGTTCAATCGATGATTAGCTCAGGCGCCCTTAAAAAGTCGGGCGGCGGCAGATATGTTATGACGACCGCCAGAGTTACCAACGATACCATGCAGCGAATCGATACCGATCAGTTGACGGCAAAGATTGAACAAGAGCTTATGAACAGCGGGCAGGTAGTAATGACTGCAGCGGTGGGAGGCAAAGGCGCGCCTGACGAAATGATTTACGAAATGAGAGATATCAGAGACTCGGCAACAGGAGACGAATTCCAACAGGACACCCTTGCCGGCAAAAGAACATTAATAGCGCCCGAGCTGAGTACTTCGGGGAAAATTATCCAGAGAAACATTCGTTACGACAGAAACCGCCAGCAGGTCGAATATTATTTCCAGCTTAAGGTGACGGACTTAACGACCGGTCTGGTGTTCTGGCAGAATGAAACTATTATCGGCAAACGGGGAAGTAACAGGTCTGTGTCGTGGTAACAGCATAATTTTTATATTGTCTAATATTTTGGTGGGATTAAAGATGAAGAAGATATACATGCTCATGCTCGTGGCGGCTTTGGTCTGCCCGGAGGCGTTTTCCGCTCCTAAAACTATCGTTCGGCAAACAAAAGGTCAGGGGGTAACAAGAGAACAGGCAATTGATAAAGCCTTATATCAGGCCGTTGCTCAGGCCAAAGGCATTGCGGTCAGCTCGGGAAGGTACGATTTCGGCTTCCAGTCCGCCGGTGTGGGAATTGACACTAAAGACACGGGTAAATCAATCGAGTTTGATTCCGTATCTGTTCAGGCGGGCGGTTCAACCCGGCTGACTGATATCGCAGGCTGGGTCAAATCGTACGAAGTTATCGATGAACAAAAAATCGATGATAGGAGCTATGAAGTAACAATTAAGGCCTGGGTTTACGATTATGAAGACCCTGAACAGACCAACAGGCTTAAGCTTGCAATAATGCCGATTCAAACACTTTATGACTCCTATCCATTCGGCAGCTACGTTTCTTCAGGGGTTGAAATGTCTCTGAAACTCTCCCAGCAGCTAAGCGCTGGTATAACCGGGACAAATAAATTCGCTGTCCTGGACAGAGAGTATATCGATGAATTTGCCCGGAACAGAAATATACTTATATCCGACGATTCGCCCATCGAGGAAAAGGCCAGGCTTGGCCAGGTCCTCGGCGCCGATTATATGCTTGTCGGGACCATATCGAACGCACGACTGCAGATAAAAGAGAGGGCATCCAGAGCTATTGGCCGTCCAATCAGGGAGTACGAAGTCGATTATGTTTTTGATTATCGCCTGATTGTCGCTCCTACGAGGCAGGTCAAGCTGGCCGACACCGTTAACATTGCCCTTGAAGAAGACCAGGTCAGAGTGCTCGTGAAAAAATGGGAGCCTGAAGACCTGGATCACAGGGAAATGATCGATAACCTTACCGCCAGAGTCGCCAAAAAGGTTGTTGATAGTATTATCGACAGGCTCTACCCGATACGAATTGCAAGTAAAAATATAATAGGACAGCTTATTATCAACCAGGGCGGTAAAAGAATCTCGAAGGGCTCTGTACTGGATGTATTAGTTCAGGGTGAAGAAATTATTGACGTTGATACGAAGGAGTCACTGGGTCGAACGGAAAACCAGATTGCAACAATCAGGATTGAGAAAGTAACACCTACTATCTCGTATGCCCGGCTTGTAAAAGGTGACCTTGATAAGATTTCCGTAGGTTTGATTTGCCGGCTGAGAAAGGTCGAATATAAACTACCCGAACGTGCCGGGAGCAGAATCAGGAGAACTCCTCAAGGTGGAGTAAAGCTGCCTTTTGATTAGGCTCTGTCTGAAAACGCCTCATTTTGCCGATACTTCTTTTATAAGACAAGGAGGTCGACATTGTGAAACGACACGAACTGACAGATGAACAATGGATAATTATCAAACCCATCTTGCCGAAGCGAACCGCCACAACCGGACGGAAGCCTCGCGATCAACTCGTACAGGAGCCGGTGATGGTCGGTGAGCTTCAAGATTGAGGGATTGCACTGCTCTGCAAAGTACTCGCTATGCAGTATGAGCCGTGTCGATCTGCCGCCACCTTGCAATGACATATCGATTGACTATTGTCTATTGATTATTGGCTATTGACCCCCTTAGAGTATAAAGCAAAGCACTCTAACCAAGGGGGCAGGCAAATTGGGTGGGAAAGGTTAGTTTCTGCGGGAAAAATGGCCAATTGCAAAAATTTTTATTGAAATATGCCGAAATATTGTTAGAATCCTACGTTTAAGATATTTCGGAGCAATTTAGTTATGAAAAAAGATATACATCCAAAGTATGAAAAAGTGGTAGTCCGCTGCGGCTGCGGCAATACATTCGAGACCCACAGCACGGCCAAAGAGATACACGCAGAAATCTGCTCAATGTGCCATCCGTTCTACACTGGTAAGCAGAAATATGTCGATACGGCCGGACGAATAGAACGGTTCCAAAAGAAATACGGCACAAGCTACATCAAGAAGGACCAAAAAGACCAACAACAATAGCTCGTTCTACAGTTTACAATTCGGGCTCCCATTCTGAATAATATCAGGACGGGAGCTTTCGTTCTTTGTCAAAAGAAAGTGTTGCCAAGCGATTACATGTATTGTGGATAGGTTACGATGCCTCGGCACAGCAGACAAAGCTGTCCAGGCAGCAGATGAGTAAGCTGGCCGGCGGATATCCAATCATCAGGTACTGGGACAAGCTTCCTGGAATTGGTCCGATTCGTGCCACAACGATGTTCGCCTATTTAGAGACACCCTGGCGGTTCAAAAAAAAGAACAAGCTGTGGAAATACTGTGGCGTGGGTCTTTTACGACAGTTCAGCGGGACCAGAGCAGGACGACTCAAGATGAACTGGTCATCGAATAAACGTTTGAAGAATGCTGTGATGGGAGCTGCTATTAGTGCAATCCGTCACAGAGATAATATCTTCAGGGACGATTATGAAAGGATGGTCAAGGATGGAATAACGCCAAGTAATGCCCGTCATGCTGTGGCGAGAAAACTGCTGACGGTGATATGGGGCATGTGGAAGAACATGAGTCGATTCGATGAAAGTCTTTGTTGACAGGATGGTTTTTAATTCTCGCAATTTTGTGCTTACGGTATTAAGGTATTTTTGGCCGGCCAGGTCCGTGGGTGGCACTGAACCTGCCGGAGAGCAGAGTTCCCAGAGGCTGAATGACCGGCCGGCCTTTGAGCTATGCCTCAATGATCTGCATGGACGGCTTTTAAGTCAGTCCCTTATAGGTGCGTGGCAACGAACAGATTGCCTTATTATGTAGTGCAGATACATATGCCAGGTGGAGCCTAATAGCGATAAAAAATATATTCAAGGACGGATTTCTGATTGTTAATATCGAAAGAATTGCTCTGGAAGCCAATCTCTTTCAGAAAACAAAGGGTTTTTAGATTGACTTAGAGCTCTTTATAGGTGCCACCCATTTTTAGCCAAGTACAAGAAGCGCAGTAATTAAACGCAATTGGTATTAGTGGTGTTAAAGTAGTTGGTCAAACACAAACAAATAATTAGCAGCAGATCGATGACTTTTTGTGCTACGCAGAATAGTGGGGATTGCCCCGGGCGGGTGGATTAGGCCGGAAAGTCGCAGGGGCACTTTTGGCGGAACGTATTTATGGCTGACAAGAAAGATAGTTTATTAGTAAAACTCGATCAAATCGAGGCACGCTTTAGCGAAATCGAAAAGCAGATTGCCGAGCCGGCCATAGCCAGTAACTCAGCCAAGCTGGTATCATTAGCCAAAGAACAGGGCAAGCTCAGGGCAATAGTTACGAAATACCGCCGGTACAAACAAGCGGTTAGCGGGGTTGAAGAGGCCGAGCAAATATTAAACGACGGTACCGCCGATGAAGACCTCAAAGAGCTGGCCAAAGAAGAGTGTCAGCAGCTCGAAGGCCAAAAGAACAACCTTCTGAAGGAAATTACAAACACCCTGGTAATGGCCGACGATATGCATATCGGCTCAGTCATAATGGAAATACGGGCAGGAACCGGTGGTGAAGAGGCGGCCCTGTTCGCGCGTGATCTGTATAATATGTATGTAAAATACGGCGAGAGCCGCAGGTGGAAAGTTGAACAGCTCGGCTTTAGCACATCAGAAAAGAACGGTTTTCGCGAGGTGATATTCAGCATCAAGGGTACCGGTGTGTGGTCTGAATTAGGCTACGAGGGCGGCGGCCACCGGGTGCAAAGGGTGCCGGAGACCGAATCTCAGGGCAGAATCCACACATCGGCAGCAACAGTGGCGGTACTGCCTGAACCGGAAGAGCTTGATATCCAGATAGCCCCCGATGATGTAATAGAGCATGTCAGCAGGTCGAGCGGGCCGGGCGGACAAAACGTAAACAAGGTCAGCAGCGCCATCAAGCTCGAGCATATACCAACAGGGATTACAATCAGTATGCAGGATGAAAAGAGCCAACATAAGAACCGTGCCAAGGCGTGGCGGGTGCTGAGAAGCCGGATTTATGAGCATCATATGAGCAAAAAAAGGGCCGAGCGCGATTCGCAGCGCAAAACGATGATTGGTTCCGGCGACAGGTCTCAAAAAATAAGGACATACAATTACCCGCAAAATCGCGTGACCGACCACAGAATTAACCTATCGCTTTACAGCCTGGACAGGATAATGGGCGGTGATATGGGCGAGCTAATTGCAGCGCTGAAAGATTACGACAGGCAGCAGAGGCTGAGGAACCTTTAAGGCATATCTGGAACAAAAGACGGGGCATAATCAAATGACGAATATCGAAATCCGAAATTCGAAACAAATTCGAAATTCAAATGTTCGAATTCTCAAAACTTACTGTTTTAGTCATTTGAATTTTAGTCATTAGATATTGTTTCCACTATAAGGTGTCCTCCATAGTGAGTCCCGAGGACTGTGGAGAATTTCGTGCTTCGTGCTTTTCGTATTTCTGAGCTTCGGATTTATAAGGGACAAACATGATAGTCGTTGTTACGGGAATGGTTGGCGTTGACAAGAAAAGCTATCTTGAGAAAGTATGCCAGTACGCCGGTGAAAATGGAAAAGAGGTGCTGCTTTGCAACGTAGGCGAGAGGATGTACGCCGAAGCGCCCGATATCCCACCGGGGAAAATTCTGGATATACCAATGAAAAGGCTAAGCTCACTGCGCCGCAGCGTCTTCAAAGACATCATCGCAAAGGCCAGAAAGGCCCCAAATTTGATAGTCAATACTCACGCAACTTTCCGCTGGCGTCACGGATTGTTTCCGGCGGTTGATTTCGACCAGATGCGCCAGCTCAACACCGATATGTATATCTGCCTGATTGACGGTGTAAGCTCATTACACACGCGGCTTGTGGCCGAACACTCCGCGGAACATACGCTGAAAGATTTGATTGTCTGGCGGGAAGAAGAGATTATCGGCACTGAAATGCTGTGCAAAGGTATTAACGAGAAAATTCCTTTTTATTGCCTTGCCCGCGGTACAGAAGAGCAAACCACCGAGACATTCTACGAACTTGTCTTTGACGGTCAATGCAAAAAAGCATACCTGAGCTTTCCTATGACCGCAGTTGAAGATATGACAAACGTGAAAAATGAAATTGACGAATTTCGACGAATGATGAAGCAATCGTTCATCTGCTTCGACCCGGGCGATCTGGAAGAATCATATCTGCCGCAAAAAGCCCAGAGAGCAAGCGAAAAGGGACTTAACTACGTTGAGGTGACGGCGTTGGGGCGGAAAGTTCGGCTGGATTTACACGAGGTCAGGCAAATCGAACGCGATATCAACAGCCAGATATATGCCCGTGATTTTATGCTGATTGACCAGTCGGAAATGATAATCAGCTTTATTCCAGCGCTGGATGACGGACGAGCCGCTATATCGAGCGGGGTTGAGAGGGAACTCCAGCACGCTCACGAAGCGGCCAAAGAAGTTTATGTCATCTGGACGGCAAAGCAGACCCCTTCGGTATTCGTTACACAGACGACAACGAAAGTCTTTAATACCTTAGCCGAAGCTATGGAATGTTTTAAGGAGAAAGGATATGCAAAATAAACAAAGTTATGAAAACTTTCCCATTTGGATACCTTTTCTTTCCTTCGTTTTATCGTTATCCATTTATGCATTAGGCGCCTACATCTTCCGGCTTCTTGGCATTGCCTTTACTGCTGCTTACATAATCTTTTGCCTATGGATTGAGCTTAAGATATTGAAGCAAAGCTGCGTGAACTGCTACTATTACGGCAAAACTTGCGGCCTGGGCAGAGGGAGACTGTGCGGCCTGCTTTTCAAGAAAGGAAATCCCGAAGGATTCGCCGAAAAAGAGATCTCGTGGAAAGATTTAATTCCGGATTTTCTGGTCCTGATTTTTCCTCTTATCGGCGGAATCATTATTTTAATCAGAGATTTCACCTGGCTGATATTGGTTTTAATGGTAATATTGGTCATGCTTTTTTTGGTAGGAAACGCGTTGATGAGAGGATCATTAGCCTGTAAATACTGTAAACAAAAAGAACTCGGCTGCCCGGCAGAGCAGTTGTTTAATAAAGGCGCAAAGACCGCCGGCTCATGATTTAGTTTGGTTAAGCCAGCCAAAACGTTAACGTTTAAGTGGAAAGATTATAAATAAAGTGCCCATCACAGATGAGAAACAGTTAGCGGCAGTTATCGACCATACCTTGCTTGAAGCGACGGCGACAACAGAGCGTATCGAACAGCTATGTGAAGAGGCAAAGTCCTATAGTTTTCATACAGTTTGCGTGAACTGCCGATGGCTTCCTTTGATAGCTGAGCGATTACATAATACGAAAGTAAAAGCCGGCGGTGTGGTGAGTCTGCCGCTCGGCGCCGACACGACGAAAATCAAAATCGCCCAGGCCAAAGATGCTGTTTTTGCCGGTGCCGACGAGATTGATATGGTCGCCGATTTGGCAGCGATAATAGAAGGCGATGCGAAATATTTACAAAATCAATTTCAGGCGGTGCTGAAAATCTGCCGGTCGATGAGACCTGCGGTGGTGCTCAAAGTGATAATCGAATCGGCCGCCCTTAACCATGACCAGAAGATATTCGCCTGCCAGGTAGCCCAAATGTGCGGCGTAGATTTTGTAAAGACCAGCACGGGAATGTATCATGGCACGGGCTTGCAGCCTGTAAAAACACGGCCAGGATGGCCGTGCCACGGAGCAACCATCGAAGACATTAAGCTAATGAAGGAAACGGCTCCGAACTGCAGAATAAAGGCGGCCGGGGGAATCAAAACGGCAAAGCAGGCCCTTGAGATGTTAGCCGCAGGGGCTGAAAGGATAGGCACCTCTTCGGGCGTACAGATTATAAATGAGCTCAGGGCGGGACAATAATGACGATAGGGGCGGTTACCAAAACGGACAATCATATTCTCTGCAAAGCGCACTGCAAAGAGAGCCGCACGTCCATAGATTTGCCGGCCCTGAGCGAAAGATTTGCCAATCTAAAATCAGCCTCAATTCTCGGCGGCAACCCGGCCAAGACTGATGCGGACAGATTTAGCTACTGGGCCGCAGAGCCAAAGGAGATATTCGAATTTAAGACGGGACAGAAAGACCTATTCGGAAAACTACAAAAAGTACTGGATAAATACAAAATCGAAGACTATAAGGGCAACCACACGGGGTTGCCCCTACGAGGGATGTTTTACGGCGGATGGATTGGGTATTTTAGTTACGAACTGGGCAGATATATTGAGAAGCTGCCGGAAACGACAATAGACGATCTTAAAATGCCGCTGATTCGGCTTTGCTTCTATGACCGCGTTATAGCCTATGACCATATCGAAGGAACTGTCCGGCTAATTGTGCTGGAATTACCAGACGATTCTGAACAACCGCAGGACAAACTTGCCTTTCTGGAGCAGTTGCTGAGAGAATCCCAAAAGAACCGTATCCCAGAACCCGGGCCGGCCGACCTTGAAACAATAGATTTTTCACATATTCGCTGCAATATGGACAAAGAGTACTACCTGCGGACGGTAGAGAAAATAAAACGCTACATCTATGACGGCGAAGTCTATCAGATTAATTTCTCACAGCGATTCGAGTGCGAATACGATGCCGAAGCGATAAAGCTCTATCACTGGCAAAATCACTATAACCCAAGCGGCTACGCCGCATATATCGACGGCGGAAATTTTCATATCGTCAGTGCATCACCTGAGATGTTTATCACAATCGATGACGGCTTTATTCGAACCAAGCCGATAAAAGGCACCCGGCGGCGTATCATTGAGCAGGCCCGGAAAAACTCGCAAGCAAAAAAAACAAATACAAATAATTTTAACGAGCTGCTTTACAGTGATAAAGAACGCGCTGAGCTTAATATGATAATCGACCTGGAGCGTAACGATGTGGCCAAGATCTGCAAACCGGGGACAAGAAAAGTAACTCAGCCCAGGACAATCGAAAGCTATCCGACGGTTTTTCACGCGGTAGCGACAGTTGCCGGGCAGCTTCGGGAGCGAATAACAATCTGCGATATTTTGAAGGCTATGTTCCCGGGCGGCTCTATCACAGGCGCACCGAAAATCCGCTCGATGGAAATCATCGACGAAACCGAGCCGACCGCAAGAGGTGTTTATACCGGCAGCATCGGCTTTATCGGCCTTGACGGCAGTGTGTGCTTGAATATTGCAATACGAACGATTATTATCACAAAACGAAAGGCCTTTGCCCAGACCGGCGGCGGAATAGTAGCAGATTCAGAACCCCAAGCTGAGTGGGCCGAGACAATCACGAAGGCAAGAGCGCTTTTGGCCGGAATAAAAGCAACACAAAAAAGTAGACAACGGATAGTAGAGATAAAAAAGACAAATAAGAAATCCAAAAAAATTAATACAAAACAAGATGCCGGAAAAAGTTTTTCTAAATGACAAACTAATCGATATCGAAAAAGCACGTATATCCACGACAGACAGCGGATTTTTATATGGAGCGGGTCTTTTCGAGACGATGCACAGCCGCAACGGCGTTGTTTTTGCCCTAAAGGACCACTTAGACAGATTATTTTCCAGCGCCAGCGCTTTATATATCAATAATCCATACGATAAGAAATATCTCACCGATGCTATTTACAATGTCCTGCAAGCAAACAAATTGACCGATGCCCGTTTGCGATTGACACTTACCAACGGGCCGATGGCCGAATCCGAGCAGCAGCGCAAGGCCACCCTTCTTATCACCGCTACGAAGCTCCAGCCTTACCCTGGGGAATATTATAAAAAAGGCGTTATGGTGATACTTTCGGCATCCAGGCAGAACACCTTCGAGCCAACATGCGGGCACAAAACAACAAGCTATTTCCCGCGCATGATTACGCTAAACAGCGCACATCAAAAAAGAGCGGCCGAGGCATTATGGTTTACGACGGACAACCGGCTGGCCGAAGGGTGCATAAGCAATGTGTTCCTGGTTAAAGATTCCGTCATTTATACGCCGCCGATTGAAACGCCCGTTCTTGCGGGCATTGCGAGAAAGACCGTATGCCAAATCGCCTTAAAAAACTCTATAAAACTTCTCGAAAAAGACCTCTCCATAGACGACGTGCTGGGGGCCGATGAGATTTTTCTGACAAATGTAATTATGCAGATTATGCCGGTAACCGCGGTAGAAAAGCACACCGTAGGCGACGGCAAGGTCGGCACGATGACTAAAAGACTGCAGATCAGTTTCAATGAAGTTGTTGAAAGTCAATGCGGGAAAAGCAAATGAAAATTAAAGACATTACTGAGCAAATAGAAAAAATAGTCCCACTAAAACTGGCACAGGACTTGGACAATGTCGGTCTGCTTATCGGCGATGCGCGGAAAAACGTAAAAAAAATTCTGCTGACTATCGATATAACCGGTGATGTTTTGGCCGAGGCCAAAAAACTAAAGACCGACCTGATTGTGAGTTATCATCCGATAATCTGGGACGGCCTGAAAAAAATTACCACAGAAGGCCCGAGCAGCACCGTACACGAATTGATTCGCTGTGACATTGCAGTTTTTTCGATACATACCGCGCTGGATGTCGTTTCAGGCGGAGTCAACGACGGCCTTGCCGAGATTATCGGCATCGAGGACGGAAAGCCGATTGGGGATTATGTTGTTAATCCCGCGGAAGATAATTATAAACTGGTCGTTTTCGTTCCCGCCGAATCGCTGGCCGAAGTTTCAAACGCCGTTTTCACCGCCGGCGCAGGAGCAATAGGAAATTACAGCGACTGCGGCTTCAGCGCCGATGGAACCGGGACCTTTTTACCTATGGAAGGCGCAAAGCCGGCTATCGGTAAAAAAGGACAACTGGAAAAAGTTCTTGAGATAAGATTCGAGACGATTGTTCCGGCTGAAAGACTCGACAAAGTAGTAGAAGCAATGAAAAAGACCCATCCTTACGAAACGCCGGCCTTTGACATTATCAAACTTTATAACAGCCAAAACAAATTCGGCCTTGGCAGAATGGGCAAATTAGCAAAGCCTTTACGAATAGAAGAGATTATCGGGAGAATAAAGAAACATACCGGCGCCACAGCCGCAGGTCTGGTTGGAAAAGAAAAACGGCTGGTAAAAACAGCGGCGGTATGCGCCGGCTCGTGCAGCAGGATTATTAATTTGGTTATCGCGGCAAAGGCCGACCTGTATCTTACAGGTGAACTGAAACACCATCAGGCATTAGCCGCACAGGAAGCAGGCCTGAGCTGCATTTGCCTGAGCCATACCGTCTCGGAACGGTTCATTTTGAAAAAATTCGCCAAACAGTTGCAAAAACAGCTAAATTCAGTAACAATAAGGATAAGTAAAAAAGATGCCGACCCATTTAAATGGAAAGATATATGACAGAAGAACAAATGGAAGAAACAGAAACGAAATCGCCAAACACTGAAACCAGTGAGGATATGGAAGAGCAGAACGATGTATCACAGCAGGACCGGGATGTTGTTCAAGGGACTCCTGACGGAGAGCCGACGGTCGAGACTGTCGTAGAAGCGGTCCTGTTCGCCAGCGATGAATCCCTCACAGACAACCGGCTGGCCAAGATAGTTGAGATATCCGTAAAGCAGGTCCGTCAAAGTATCAAGAACCTGAACGACAAATATCAGGCCAACAATAACGCATTCAGAATAGAGCAAATTGCCGGCGGCTATCAGATGCTTACTCTCAGCACTTACAACCATTGGCTGAAAAAATTACTTCGGGCCCGCAGCGACAGCAAACTTAGCCCTGCGGCCCTGGAGACACTTGCCATAATCGCATACAAGCAGCCGGTTATTCGAGCCGATATCGAGGCCATCAGAGGAGTCGCTGGCGGTGAGGTAATTCGAACTCTTTGCTATAAAGGTCTGGTCAAGATAATCGGCCGAGCTGAAATCTTAGGCAGGCCAATGCTCTACGGCACGACAAAGAAATTCCTGGAAGTCTTTGGTCTTAATACACTCAAAGATCTGCCTAAAATAGAAGAGCTTAAAAAGCCGCCCGCCTGAGCGCCCCCGGTATTGCCCGTATCGTAGAAGCTTATCGAATCTTTTTTCTCCTTGATTGAGCAAGTGCTCTACGAATAGTCGCTGCCACCTTTTCGGTGAGGTAATCGGAGCCCTCGGGGGTAAAGTGAACATTGCCGTTTGGCTGCTGGATTTGGCTTAATTTCCGCATGGCGTGAGCATGCAGGTCGTTAATCATCACGCCATTTTCTTCCATAATTTTCTTAGCGGCTTCATTGTATTTTATTTCATCACCCTTTAAGCGGCCCGGCTCACCGTCGGGAACCGGTGTCGTGCCGGCCCAGATAAGCTCGGCGCCGGTGGCCCTGAGTATCCCGACAAGCTTGCGCAGGTTCTGTTGATACTCCTCAAAAGTCAAATCCAGCCTGCCATTAACTTTGTCCTTACGGTTCGGAGTGGACGGGTCGGTGCTTCGATAACAAAGGTCGTGCAGACCCCAGTTGAAGTGAATCACATCCCATTCGCCGTCACCGAGCCATTCGTTAATCTTTTCCAGACCTATGCCTGTATGCCGGGCATTAGCGGGAATTCGATGGACATTGACCTTGCCGGCAAGGAGCTTGCGCACCGGCAGTGTATAACCGATCGAGATAGAATCGCCAATCAGCAAAACCCTCGGCAGAGCCGGATCATCTTCGATGGGAGCGAAAACAGGATTTACTCGCGTCTGTTTCTTTCGGGGCTGATTTGGTTTTGATACATCTTTTAAATAGCCTAAAGAAGTAAGAAACCTGTCGGTTTCTTCGATGGTTTTCTTAAATGAGCTGTTATCTTTGTCTCTTCCGTAGTTGAAAAAGCCGTGGCCTTTTTCTTCGAACGGAACAAGCCGGCAAATATTACCGGCCTCTTTCATCGCCGCGCTGAAACGCTCAACGCTTTCAAACGGAACAGTCCGGTCCGCAGTGCCGTGAAAAATAATACACGGCGGGAGGCCTTTTGTTATGTGCTGCAGGGGAGATATTTCCTTTACACGCTTGAACCTTTCATCCGAGGCCCTTTTCTTCGACAACTCTACAAGGTCAAGGGCCGGATTGAACAGCACTAACGCATTCGGTCCGGAGCTTATATTGCGGTCTTCATTTTCTTCATCAAGTCCTTTAATTACACCTGTGCAGGCCGCGACATGACCGCCCGCTGAGCCGCCGCCTGCGGCGATTTTGTTCGGATTGACGCCAAGTCTTTCTGCGTTGGCCCTGACCCAGCGAATAGCGGACTTGCCATCGGCAACGCATTCGAACGGTGTCGTGCCATGCCGATTTCTGACGCGATATTCTGCGGAAATCGCCATCATTCCCCGAGAGGCCAGGTAATCGCACTGGTGATAAAACTGCGTCGGAGTACCGCCGACCCAGCCGCCGCCGAAAAAGAACACTATGGCCGGTAACGGCTCTTTTGCCTGCCGGTCGGGTGGTTCAAATATATGCAGTTTCAACTCGACCTGGCCGATGGTTTTATACACCACGAGTATCGGCTTTATCGTAACTTGCTGGTATCTATTACGGCGCTGGGCCGCCCAAAGCAGAGTTGTAGTAATACAAACCAAAAATATTATTACAATCTTTTTCATCATTTAGCTCCTTTGAGAAGAATTGTAGATTAATTCCAAGGCAGTACTTTTGTGTCAGGTTTAACCGCACGAGCAGGACGAGGATGCTCATCGTTGAAAACGTACATATCATCCTGCTTTTCTATGACAACAAAACT
>CAZZAX010000126.1:0-16444 GCA_964653075.1 uncultured Pirellulales bacterium | reverse complement strand
AAGAGAAAGGCAAATATCATGCGCAAAGGAGACGGCTTTACTTTAATAGAGCTTTTGGTAGTTATTGCCATTATCGCATTGTTGATGGCGATATTAATGCCGGCGATGCAACGGGTAAAAAAACAGGCACAGACTGTTACCTGTATGTCCAACATCAAACAATGGTCATACTGCTGGCATATGTATCTCGAGGACGCCGGGGGAAAGTTTCCGAGCGGTGCAGGAGCCTCCGGAGACTGGCCAGAAAAATTGCGATCACATTATAAGGAGCGGGGGGCATTGACCTTGTGTCCGTCAGCAAAGAAACCTTATACTGATGGAGGTAAGGTTCCCTTCGGGGCCTGGCGATGGGTAACGGAAGGAGGGGGCTGGACAAACTTTGAGAGCAAACCCGGTGAAGATTACGGCAGTTATGGCATGAATGAATGGCTCGGTGATCGGCCTGACGATAACTTCTGGAGGCATCGAGAGCAAAAAAAGGCAAACAACATACCACTGTTTATGGATTGTGTAGTCTGGGACACCTACTGTGATCACACGCAAGGCCCGCCTGAGATTGATGGCCTTGTTCAAAACGAAATGCACTTAGTGTGCATTAACAGGCACAATGGCATCATAAATGTTGTTTTCCTGGATATGAATGTGAGAAAGGTGGGTCTGAAAGAGCTTTGGTTACTGAATTGGCACCGCAACTTTGATATTCAGGGCGTATGGACTATAGCTGGAGGTGTTCAATCGTCCGACTGGCCCCAATGGATGAGAAGGCTTAAAGATTACTGAAAAGAAGTATTGTGCTCATAGGATCGACAACTGTGTCTTGACCCTGCTCGAGCGCCTTTTACTTGAGTTTGGCCATTATAGAACGATAAACGCCCTCTCGCAGCCATTCTGCAGAAAAGCCTTAAAGTTAGCGGAGAGCTTGCTTTTGTAAGGGACATTTTGTACGGTAGGATTGTTAAACTTTCCAACGAGCTAAAATTGAAAGTAAATGAGACGCTATGCATGGATAAGTACAAAATCCATGCTCCGTATGTATATTAAAGAAGAATACAAATCGTAAAATATCTCACAGAACTTCCTATTATTTTTCAAAACAAAACGCCTTAGAGGCCGTTTCAACCAAGGACAGTCCTGATGGTTGTCGTAATGGATTCCTTTTCGATTCATGCTGTTTGTTTTCGGAGGAGTCTGTCGGGGGATTTTCTGCCGGGATGTTTGTAGGGGTAATAACGATTATAGCTGTTAATCACAGGGGCAACAAAATTTAAGCTGTGGAAGAGGTGATAAAACCAAAGAAAATATCAGCTTATAAGTGTGTTTTTTCTGGACACAGAGCCTGTAAATTGATAGAATAGTTATTATAATTTTCAATCAAGGAGGAGGAACTATTTAGGGTGGGAGGTTGATACTTTAGGTTTAACCAATAACTTTACGACATTTTGCTTATTCGAGATTGAGGTGACCTACAAGGATACCAAAGAGAGGGGGTATCTTTTCTTCCGGACCCTGCAATAGTTTCGCTTAGCTTAGGAGCAATTTTCCGGGAATTTCCGGGGAGGCTGTTCAGAAGCAAGAGGCAGGACACTCTAACAATAGCCGTGCGAATAAAATAAGGCATAAAACTCGACCGGGTTTTCAAGTTAGTTGGAGGTTTAGGTCTCATTAAAAACGAACCTAAAGGAGAAAGATGATTAAGACAAAACTAATCGCAATTTGTGCACTCGCTATGTTGTTGCTGATAGCCAGCGGCACAGTAAAGGCAAATCAAATAATAGATGAGGTTGGTCCCGAGGATGAGCAACCAGGTACTATTTTCTTTCCAGGCGGCTTTACCGAAGGTTATCTTATCTGGGGTCCGGACTGGGGCTGGACACATACATTTAGTTTTGATGGGCCGCTGCCACCATCTTCGATAACTTCCGCAACATTAGAGATCAGACATTTTGGCAATTTTATGTATTACGAACATAAGATATTTCTCGACGATGTTTATCTTGGATATTTAGATAACGGTTTTGAATATGAGCAATCGCACATCACGACCTTTGTTCTGGATTCCGTTGATATCACCAACCTAATGGACGGGACTGCCAATATATGGCTGGATATTAACTGGCCTGACTTAGTGGCCATATATTGGTCCAAACTTACGATTAATTATATCCCCTCGGGGCTGGACAGTATCACAATCGACGGCCCAACTCAGGTTAATGAGAATTCGGGCGTCCAATACACCTGCACAGCTCACTATATCAACAACAGCAGCAGTTATGTAACCGGCAGTGTCTCATGGAGCGAGAACTCCGCCTTTGCATCGATAGATTCCGGCGGTTATCTGACGACGTCGTCTGTTTCTTCGGACCAAGCCTGCCAGATAAAGGCCGCTTATGGAGGTAAGACTGATACTTATGATATAACAATTAAGAATGTGAAACCTATAGTGTCCATTTCGGCACCGACTTCCCTCGCGGCGGAGCCCAGCATCAACGGCGTCTTTAATGTAAGCAGAACAAAAAATACCAGCGAGGCTCTTCGGGTTTATTATAGCAGGAGCGGCAGCACTGCGACCTCAGGGACTGATTATATGGCTTTGGATGGTTACGTAGATTTTCTACCCGGGGAAACTTTCATTCCTGTCTCTGTAATCGTGATTGACGACACAGTTGAAGAGGGTACCGAGACAGTGAAACTCACGCTTACTACAGACTCTTCATATATTATTGACCCGGCCTTGTTCAGTGCGACCGTGACTATTGATGATGATGAGGAGGAAACACTTCCGGAAACCACGGGGCATATACCCGCAAAGGATTCGATTCAGGCCGCAAGAGATACAATCATTCAGCTGCAAGTTACCGACGACAGCTCCGGCATTGAGACCGTAACGATTCGTGTTGAGGACGACCTTATTTACGATGGAGACGTTGTAGAATATTCTACAGAGAACACCCAGCAGGCTGTCAGAGGTATATGCAGGCGTGTCGGTACAGAGACGGATTACATGTATGTTTTTCAGGCATCAACTTTATTCGATTACGAGCAAGAGGTAAATGTTGAGGTAAATGTAACTGATAAGGCCGGTCACGATATGACGGACAACTATTCTTTCTTTACCCAGATGCGAACATTCGGGAAGAACATCAAGGTGAACACAGATATCGGCACGTTTGTGCAAAACCGTCCGGCCACTGCAACGGATTCTTCAGATAATATATGGGTTGTCTGGGAGCATACTGTCATTACCGGCGATTCAGACATTTATATCGGTAAGTTTCCTGCAGGTGGAAGCGCCTTCGAACCGAGTCAGCTTGTATTTGGCGACCTGAATGACCAGCGCAATGCCGCTATTGCAATTGACGGTAATAAGATATATGTGGTTTGGCAAGGTGATGATCCTACCGGTTTGTGGGACATATTTGTCTCTACTTCAACAGATGGGACAAATTGGTCCGGTGCTTTTAAGGTCAACGACGATGCTTTGAATGAGAACAATCAAACATCGCCTGCAATTGCGATTGATGGAAACGGTATAGTGTATATTGCCTGGGAGGATGATAGTAAAGGAGACTTAGATAAAGATATTTATGTGGCAACTTCTTCTGATGGAACTACGTGGACTGCACCAACACTCATAGCATCCGCATCTGGCAACCAGACCGAACCGGCCATTGATATTGCAGATTTTTTTAATATTCCGTATATAATCTGGACCAATGCAATAGGAACCAACACCGACATCTTTGCGTCGAAAAATTTTGGCATTGGGAATGCACTTGTTGATACTATCAGTAATCAGTCGAGTCCCGCCGTGGTAATCTCCGATGGAGTTTTAAATCTATTATGGGTTGATGACGACAAGGGCAGCGACGATATATTCTACGGGAATAATGTCCCCGGCCTGCCAATTGATGGTACTTCTATTGTGGATGAACCCGGTACAGTTCAAAGCTCCCCGTCTATAGCGGCCAATGGCGCAAAAGTGTTTGCGTGCTGGCAGGATTCGCGCAACGTATCGAACAATGCGGATACGGATATTTATTATGCGGAGAAGACCAACTCGTCCTTCGAGACCAATATACTTGTTAATGATGATATTGGAACATATACACAGACAGCTCCGGTAATCGGCACTGATAAAAATGGATACCCATATATGGTCTGGGTGGACAATAGAGAAGGGAATAACGATATTTATGCTACAGCCGCAAGCTCAATAGGGGTCATTCTAAGGTCAAGAACGGTATTCGCTTCTTCGCCGAATAAGCAGATAGTGCAAATCAACGAAAGCACGAATGATATTGACGATGCAGACGATGTTAGAATCGAGATTCCCGCAGGAGCGCTTCAGGTAGATACTACTGTAAAAATCCGCAAACTGAACAATCCTCCGGACCTTCCGCCCGGGGCTTTTGGTGTATATTACGAATTTAGCCCAAGTGGGCTTGAATTCCTTCAGCCGGTTACCATAACTATTCCGCACAAGGCCGCAGATTGCCCGGGCCACTCAGCATATAATGTTTATTTTTACGATCCGAGCGTTCTGCCGCCGGGATTACCCTGGAGCCGGGATGGTATAACCAATGTCAAGCATGTGACCGACCTGCAAGATACCAGCCTGCCCGCTGATGTGCATATAATTCGATTCGATACGACCCACTTTACCGCATTCGGTGTCGGCGGCAGTGTACCCGGTGTAGCCGGAGGCGGCGGAGGCGGTGGTGGAGGAGGCTGTTCGGTGTCGGCCGGACGCGAAGGTAATATCGTCGAGTTTCTCTTGCCGTATATTGGATTCGTTATAGTGCTGGTAATACTGACAGTGCGGGACGCCAGAGTACGCAAAGCACGAAGCAGGTAATATAACGGCAGGGAAATTATAACGAAGGGCCATCAACACTTGCGATGGTCGAATCGGCAGGGCTTTTCATTAAAGGCGGAAAACGGTTCAATATTTCTCTGCTTACGGAAACCACATTTGCAACGATTGGTGCTGTTACGACAATTCGGCTCTGAGTTACAAACTTTGTCCGCATAGCTGCCTGGTTTGCAGGTCTTGATATTTCAGAAGCAGTTGCGCTTATCTCAAAAGGTATTAAGAGATGTAAATTTAGCGGTAAGAGGTCTTAAGGCACTGACAAACCACTATTACGGATATTATCAGCTCTTGAGTTTTCTGAACCCGCACTTATTGCCAATCGTATTATGCTGTAGAAAAAAAGTATAGTGTGGGCCGAACTGGATTTTCCTACTGTCTGTACTCGTGTACTCCAGTACTCCGCAGCTCGGCCCGTCTTTTTCGTTCGAATTTGCGGTAAATCCCTTCCAAACAAATTATTAATTATGCAGGTATTTACACAAAAGAAATTCATACCTTTTTTCGTTAATTAGAAAAAATACCCGGCAATCTCATTTGGGCCTCATAGGGTTATGTCTCAAGCGCCGAGAAAGCTAATTAAAATAACGAAATAGCCATTCTTGGTCTTTTAGGGCCGGTGCGTTTGTCCTGAGTGTGACTGATATAGGGGTTTCCCCGATAGATAAAACAGGGCCAGCCCTGATTTAATAAAATAAGATTAAACTTATTATAGAACAAGAAGTGAATAAAGCCGGGAGAAAAACAGTATGCAGGTGAGAGAAACGGGGCAATGAAGAAGACGTTGGTTATTTTGTTGCTTTTGTTTTTTTAGGGTTCTGATTCAGACAAGAAATTCTCAATTATTTAGAATATGATTATGGTCAGTAATTAAAGTTTGTTCCCGGCGTATTCATTACCGGCAATATAGGCATAATATTTACTGGTTTGTTGAGAAGATACAGAACAATGTAAGGCTTTTATAATAAAAAATATTTTCTTAGCCTTCAAACCCCTGTGGGAATCTCGCTTTCTCCTTCCCTCCGCACCGCAGGGGTTATTTTATGTCGTTAGCGATATAATCGGCACTTATTGATCATTAAAATCACTCTAATTCCTCATTTAAGGCAGCACTCCTTTTGCTAATCTATTTTGAGGAATTACGAACCCCGATACGAGGAATTTGCCTATTTGCTTGATATGCGTATATAGTGTATTATACAATTATCAGCAAGGAGGGAAGTAATGAAAGGATGCTTGTACGTCGTACTAAGCCCCCGCTTTATTCACTCCTATCCTCTGTTCCTTGAAGCAGGGGCTTTTTTTGCGCATACCCAGAAATCCATAGAGCGGCCTTTACAGGTTGCTATAATCACAGAATCGCCAAGGAACTTACCCTGGGCCGAGTCCGGTTATTACAGGACACCAAGTGACTTCTGAGAGAGGTCCTTCAGAAAATCCCGGATAGGTCTATCGGAGGGATTGAGTGAAGTTGTTAACTTACTTAATGTCCCCATCTCTTGAGCTTGCCATTATCAAAGTAGAACCTGCACGATCACATGGGATCCGCGAACATCATGTATGCAGAATAATTTCGTCGCCCGGGAGAATTGATTTGATTAGAATTTAGAATAACAAAGCTTTTGTCCGATAATGCAGAGCCTGACAGCAATGATAATTTTGAACAAAAGACTCATACGGCCGAACTGGTAAATTGGTTTATTGTTCCAGTATCTCGGCTCCCGCCTCGCCTATCCATGTAATATCGTTACCGATACCCTGGACAGTCTGGCAGCTTGCTGCAGCAAAGACTGCAATAATTAAAGCGATTATCAGAAGCACTTTTCTGACCATCTTATAAAACTCCTTTTTATTTGAGATAATCGTTGCTTCCAACAGCATTTAAAGATATCGGAGGAAAAGGGTTAATCTGTCCAATATATTTTTTCGCCACTACAATGTTATCGAACCAAACCCTGCTGGCGTGGCCCGGTGGGGCTTTGGTTATATAAAGCAGGACCCAGAGGAAATTCAGCTTCAATTCCTTTACGCTTCGCCATTGAAAGCCTTCAAAGGGTACTCCCTCGGGGTCCGGGTTAAAGCTGTCCCACACCCATTTTCCTTTTGGAAATCCTTTTCCAAGGCGGCTTATTATCTGGCCGTCCCGGCTCCAGGGCTTGCCGTCAACCCAGACAGCCTGTTGGCCATTGCTTTCGGTGACGGGATCGTTCATTTTCATCATCAGCTCAACACATATCCATTTTCCCCGCTCGACTTTTAAGCGTGGGTCGTTGATGAAGTCGTGGCCCCAGGATTTTTTGTCCGGCGAGGACCTCATATCCATCCAGTAGGAATAGAAATCCCATCGCCATCTCCTTCCGAAAGGCTCAACTCCGGTGGTAAATCGTTCGCTGCCGACAGGGCGAATACCGGCACCCCCCTGGGGCCAGGGTGTTGGAGGATTGTAGCCTCCGACGTGGAAAAAATGGTGTATCGGATAACAGTCGGAGTCAAATTTTACATAAAAGCGAACGTGTAGCTTTTCATAGCCGGGCAGGAGGCGCCTGTATAGGTGGGCTCCCGTACTTTTTCCGCCGATGTGTGTCATTAAGAGTGAATGTTTGCCGGCACTGCCCTGGGGTATATCCGGAGAAAGTGACATAATTTCGATATTCTTAACGCTCTCCCAGCGTGCCTTTACGGCGTTCAGTGAACCTTCCTCAAAATTCTCGACAAATATCACATCGGGGTCGTTTTCGATGCCTTTGTCGCCTTTGTATTTTCTCGCAAGGGCATTTTTTGCCGCTGAGTCTATAAGGGCTTTTTGGGGGATGTGAATATCGTTTTCGGACACTTCGGTTTCCGGCTCTGCATCCCGAATCTCTGAAGCAATTTTTCGAGCAGTCTGGTTGTCTACCAGCTTTCGATTGGGCTTAAAAGTAAACCAAATAGCCCTTGGGAATTCAAACTTTGAATCCACATTTGTAATTTTGTAGTCTTTGATATGCCAACAACGATATAGCCAATAATTATGCTCCTGATATTTGACCAATTCAGCCGTAACAATTTCAAAGACTCCATCTCCATCAATGTCAAAGATATCTTCCGTGGAAAAACGCTCTGCAGGTAGAGTTAGTTTTTCAAAGTTGCCGTTTTCTCGCTGGAGATACACAACAATTCCACAGCCTAATCCCAACCCCTGGCTTCCCGGCCAATATTTGAAGATAAGGTCGGCAAGCCGGTTCCCATCAATGTCAGCAACAATGTGCTGAGAATAGTGGGGATAATATTGCTTCTTTTCAATATATTTAACTTCGCCTTCAATCCTAATTGCAAGCTGGTCACTACCTCCGCCCATTTGAACAAGCTCAAATGAAATGGGTGCGTACTCCCACGGCTTGATGTGTCGTTTCTCCTGTACTTTGCGTTCTCTTTCTGACAAGGCGTTGTAATCACTTGGAACTCCACTGACTACATTAGCTGTGAGAAGTGAAATACTGATGCAGAGAAGAAGGCTCTTCATAAATGAAACTCCCACTTGAAAATACTTCGCTGCGACTGAAAGAAGCTCGCCAACAAGCCGGTTTCCTGAAAAGCAGGTATGATGGCCATACCGATAGTATTTAATGACAACCAACTGGGGAACCAGGATTCGGACCTGGACTAACTGATCCAGAGTCAGTCGTGCTACCGTTACACTATTCCCCAATAATTTTATTTTTAGACGGATATTAATAATTCATCTATTTTTATTTATCGTCTTTTGCCGTCAAGTCCGCCATATTTCAGCAATTTCCAGCCAGCCGGCAGAACGGCGGCAGCCAAGGCTATCTTCACAAGGTCACCGGCAATAAAAGGATATAATCCCACAGACAGGACAGATTTGCTTATGCCCATCAGGCGGGACAGCCATAGCAGGCCGAAGGTATAAATGACAATATTGCCGAAAATCATCGCCAAAACGGTTGTGCCGATTCGCCTGTCCCAGCCCTTTTGGGCCAGGAATCCAGTAACGTAAGCGGCAGGTATGAAGCCAATCAGATATCCGCCGGTCGGGCCCAGCAGTACGGCAAAACCACCACCGAGTGCAAAGACGGGCAGGCCCAGGGTGCCTTCGATTATATATGCGAGTGCCGCGAGGCTACCTCGCTTAGCGCCAAGTAATGCTCCTATCATCAGAACGGCAAAGGTCTGGGCCGTAACGGGTACAGGGCTAAAAGGCAGCATGACCATAACGCGGGCAGACAAGGCGATAAGTAAAGAACCGCCAATGACCAGAGCAACATCATAAATGGCTGAAGAGATTTTCTCAGTCGGCCTCAGAAGGTCAGCTACAGTAGCAGTTGCCGGCATATATTCTCCCAAAAAATAATTCGAATACTCTGATAAACTTAAAAACTTCAAGATATTATATTTGAAGCTCCCTACTGCGTCAAATGACATTTTGCAAAGGGTTTCTAAAGGTGATTATCAATTTTAAGAAGGGGCTTATATCAAGTGAATTGATATAAGCCCTGAGTTTATTCAAATCTGTTATTTATATCGTGCAGTTTTGCCTGCAGGATGAACCTTAGTTTACGGCTGCGGGCGCGGCCTGTAGAGCCGGATATCGTCAAAGTACATAGTGCCTGTGCCGCCGGCCTGCGGATTATTCTTGTCGCCGAAACCGATAGCGAGCTTATCGACATTGGCCAGGTTAATACCCTGGTTGGCAAATTCCTGCTGGTCGATGTTCCATTCGGTCCAATCAGCTATCTGGGTCGCAGCCGGGTCGGGATGGTATACCACCACGGGATTGCCGCCGGCATTAGAGACAGATACGTACATCCGCTCAACGTCGTTGCGGGGTATGCCGATGTCCTGTGACTGCCACTGGCCTGTGACGTTACCTGTGGTGCTGACGTTTGAGAATACGGCTTCAATGGTTTCTTCAGTGTTATTGCTGGAAACCGCCAGGCCTATATAGAGCGGCAGGTTCATCTGGAAGCTGGCACTGGAGCCAAGGTTTAAATCATTTACAGGCACCCAGTTGGTCCCGTCGGATGAATGAGAAGCGGTAAATGTACCGCCCATTTGGCTCTCCAGCTTTACCCAGTGCGGGAATTCCAATCCGTTTTCAACGGAATTCGTGGTGGTTCCGAAAACTTCGGTTCGACGGTTGAACCTGATACCGCCATCCGGTCTTATGAATGTGAATGCGTGTTTCGACTCGGGATCGAGCGTATCGCGAATCATCACTCCTATCTTGGCACTGCTGGAGGTATTTGTTGCGCTTTCTACTTTCGCGATAATCGAACCTATTCCGGAAAGCTCCTTAAAGAAGAAATGGAAACTGTCGCTCTGGCCGAAGATGTCCCCGCTGCGGGCGGTGATTGTGTAAGTTCCCGCAGCTCCTTCCGTGAGGGTGCTGAAAGATTCCGGATAGCCTCTGAACCACATTGATAATGTTTCAACACCCTGCCTGGTCCAGTCTCTCGTTGAAATTAGCGGTAAGGTTGCTTCTGAGTACTTGAGATTGTTGTCATAGGAAAGCGGCATTGCCTGGGCCCCGCCGTGAACGATGGTTTGCTCGGTAAACGGAGGGTCGGCATAACCAACGAGAGCGCCATTTATTGTCGGGTTGTCCCATCCGTCCAGCCATGCATCGAATATTCTGTCAGGCGGATAGTCGTTATAATCTTCGAAATCGTCCACCACAATAAAATCGGCTACCGTGAAGCTCCAAATTTTTCCCTTGCTGACAGTATCGTTGTTATTGTACTCATCAATTCGCCAGTAGAAAGTCTGATTGTATTCGAGACGTTCAGAGGGCAAAAATTCGGTAGTGTTCTGGCGGCCCCGATATATGCCGGTCGTATCGGAAGTGCCGGCATCGGTCACGGCTATTTTATCGGTGCCGAAGTACACATCGTGTGAAGCGGCAGAATCTCCCGGTGACCAGCCAAGAGGCACGATCTCATCGATGTTCGGTGTTGAAGCATGAGCGGGTTTCGGGTCCCAGGAAAGCCTGGGGTCACCGGCCATGGTCTTTTCAATCTCTTCGGGCGTCAGAACCTTACTGTAGATGCGGACATCGTCAATCGCTCCGATGTACCATCTTGAGCTGCTAAAGTCGTTCATCTGGCCTATTTTGACATCAAAGCCGGCGGTCGGATGGATCGGATCTGGGTCAGTAATTGCCCTTGTGTCATCCTGTCCATCCAGGTAAAACGTCACGCCGCTTTCGTACGTTGCGTTTTCCTCAACCGTTAGCGCGACGTGATGCCATTGGCCTGTGGTCAAATCAGTGTCACTATGGGCATAACCGCCGCCTGATTCAATACGTAATCTGTTGTTGCCGGCGTTGAACCGGAATTCCACTCTGTCACCAGATGACGTACCACCCCATCCGATAATTTGAACATCATTACCTGTAGGGCCTTCCTTTTTAATCCAGGCAGTTATGCTGAATGCACCTCCCACTACCCCATTATAACCATTCATTATGACAAAGTCACCGGCGTTGTCAAATTCCAGGGCATCGCCGTCATATCCGGCCACCCAGAACGGGTCACCGTGTATCGTGCCGTGATGGCCATAACCGGAAGAATCTGTTACGAATCCGGAACCATCATCGTCAAACTTCCACCAGGCGACAAGGTCAGGGTCATAAATGGGTATAAAAGATTCTGTTCTAAAACTCCAAACGTCGCCTCTATGTGTAGCGGTGCCGCCGAATTCATCCACCCGCCAGTAGTAAACTTTATCGAACTCGAGAGGGCCGGGAGTGTATTCCGGGTCTGCGTAAGGGCGTCTTCCGGTTGCATTGTTGACATCTTCGAAATTGTCTCCGAAAAACACGTTATGGAATTTCGTATCAATGCCCGGTGTCCAGGTAAGGGTATCATTGGGGTCCACGTATCTACCGCCATCAGGAGGATTGGGTTGTGAAGCAGTATGCGGCGGAACTGTAAAACTCCAGATATCACCTTTGCGTATCGTAGCGTCGGTATCAACTTCATCGACCCGCCAATAATAAGTTGTGCCCGGCGCCAGACCTTCGGGATAGGGAAAATCGGCAATGCCGACAACAAAATTTGTGTCGGTCTGATTGCCGAGAAAGGCGCTTTCGGCGCCGGCATTTACGTCGGCAAAAATATCACTGAAGTACACATCGTGTGAGACTGCATCAAGCCCTGCTGAGAAGTCAATACTGATCCAGGTGTCTGAATGTACAGTACCATCCGCAGGGACAGGTTTGTGGGCTACGGGAGGGACGGCCAGGGCCTGAATTTCTTCGGCAGACAGAACGCGGTCATATACGCGGACTTCGTCTATCAGCCCGATAAACCATCTGTTGTCGTTATTGTATCTTCGACCAATTGCAAGATCAAAGTTCTCGACGATATTGAAGGCATTTGAACTTGTACCAGTCCTGGTATCATCTTCGCCATCGAGGTAAAGTATCACCTGTGGATATGAAATGGTGGAGTTCTCTTGAACTGTAAGGGCGACGTGGTGCCATTGGTTATCGCTGACAATTGTATCACCCTGCCTGTTGCCGGAGCCGTGCTCGACGCGGAGTCTGGACTCGCTTACGCGGAACTCCACCTTTTCGGTGCCGGAGTTATTGCCCCAGCCGACAATCTCACCGTTGCCGGCGGTTTTAATCCACGCGGTTATAGTAAAGGCATGTCCGCCGAGAAGCCCCTTGTAACCGCCAATATTCACGTAATCAGGGTCTCCGGTAAACTCCATAGCCTCTCCGAAAAGGCCGGGCACAAACTGTGGATTACCGTTTATCGTGCCGTGTCGGTCATTGCCGGAGTAATCAAACACAGTACCGGTGCCCTCGTCGTCAAATTTCCACCAGCCGACAAGACCGTCATCCTGAGCGTTCACTGTGCCGGTCAAAGCCACACCAAGCACGAGGACAAGTGAAATGAAATACTTTACTTTTTCAGACATAATAATCCTCCGTAAAAGTTAAGATAACACTACTGATTGATATTTGTATTTTCAGTAAATTCAGTGCCTTCCAAAGACACTTATTTAAGACTTGCCACAACCTCCTTCATTCCAAGAGTTGGTAGTACAAGTTTATATTCAAGGCATCGAGCTTGCCACCTGGCAAAGCTCAGAAAAAATACAGGAACTGCACTCGGAGGAAAAACCATAAATCCATAGTTGCCCGGTCGTTCGGGTACATACATTATCCACAATATTTATACCAAATCAGCCGCCTTTTGGTCAAGTGAAAAGTTATGCCGACCTAATCGCCCTGTTGTAACGATATTTTTTGGTCCACTCGGGCTTATGTATTTTTCATGTTTTTTATTGACAGTATAAGAGGATATGATGTATAATAATTGCGATAAATGTCATAAAAGAGTAACAGAGTACAATAATATGTAGAACAGGAGGTCCAGTTCGCGCAGCTTTATATGAATCTATAACGAAATGTCAATATAAACGGAAGGTGGTTCTATGAACAAATCAAGAGGGTTCACTTTAATAGAATTATTGGTTGTAATCGCCATTATAGCCTTATTGATGGCTATACTGATGCCGGCACTCAACCGGGCAAAGAAGCAGGCAAGATCGGCCGGCTGTAAGATGAACCTGCACTCATGGGGCTCTATCTGGGCGATGTACTGCCAGGACAACGATGGCTATTTCTGTATGGAATCCACAGTAACCGGGTGGCCTCGCGGAAACTGGATAATAGCGCTTAGGTCTTTATACCGGACAAGAGCGGGTATTCTAATATGCCCGATGGCCAAGAAGCGGCTGTCGGAAGGGGCAGACTACGTAAGCCATGGGGGGCCGTTTAAGACATATATCATGGGGACTGGAGGATTAGACAACCGGCGTGAGGAAGGCAGCTATGGTGCGAATTGCTGGCTTTTTAATGCACGGGCGGGACAGGATGCGATTCAACAACGTCCGGTTGAATGGAACTGGAAGACGATGGATGCCAAAGGGGGAAACGAGATACCGATTTTTGCCGATACGATGTGGAGGGGAGGCGGGCCCTTTTATCAGAACGGCAGCTCCGGGTCCAACCGGATAACTCCACCTCAATTTGACGGTCAGTGGTCGGGCGCCGGCCATGAAATGAAGCATTTCTGTATCAACAGGCACAACGGGACAATAAACATGCTTTTCATGGACTGGTCTGTCAGAAGGGTCGGGCTTAAAGAGCTGTGGACATTCAAATGGCATCGTAAGTACAACAGAAACGGCTTCTGGACGGTGGCAGGCGGTGCACAGGAGAGCGATTGGCCGGTTTGGATGAGGAATTTCAAGCCGTATTAAAGAATAACCCGGTCTCTTACATCGTTGAACAAGCTTCGGGATTAATTGCTTTGTATTTGTGCGTACGATTCGGCAGCGTTTTGCTCGCCGGGTTTGAAAGGCAGGGGTTCGGCGAACTGAACGGCAATCCGGCGTAAAAAGCTATTTATATTCTGCACCCGGCAAACATGTGCCGAGCGGGTGAAATTTTCCATATCGAAGGAATCATCCGGGCCATAATGGGGGACGCTGAAACGTGCGGTTATATGCTGGCCCGGATAGGGGCAATCATTGTCTGCATAGCAGGTAAATGCGGCGCCTCTGCTTGAGACATCAAGCATCTGTCCCTGAGAAAGTGTGTCGTCGAAGTTCTCAGCATACCAGATAGGCCAGTAATAACGTAATCTTTGTTCTGTTCTTCGCTCGTCTGTTGTATCCATTATGAACACCCTTCAAATCTCTTACTTTTCTAATCGTTGACTCTATAAGTTGCGAATCGACAGATTCCGGGGCCGACTTTATGATGTAATGCCGAGAAAATCGCGCGATAACCACCTGATAGGGGCAATTTGCAGCTTTTACGATGTATAATAGTGGACAACGAATTTAAGTTTTTTTTATAACTTTTTCAGAATTGATTAGGATATTCCTATAATCAGGCGCAGAGTTAAACGCGAAGCTGAAAATAATTGATTTTATTTAGACTAAACCGGCCGGCTCAATTGTGTTATCAGGTGATGAACGATCGTTCCAAGGCGAAAACTTGCAGGATTTAGATGATAGAAGATAAGCTGCTTATTTGGAGAATAAAGCACGGCAGCAGCGATGCTCTGGGCCGTATTTATAAGAAGTACAAGGACTTTCTTCTGAGGCTGGCATTTGCCATGCTGAATGACAGGGACACTGCGGAAGATATTGTGCACGATTGTTTTGTTTCAATTGCCCAATCTACGGAGCGATTAAGACTCAGCGGCAATTTCAAGAGCTATCTGGCAACGTGTGTAGTTAATCGTGTACGAAACGCAAATAAAACCGGGCGGCGGGAAATTATCGACCACGACGTAGCCGGGACCGAGGTGTCAAATTTAACAAGGCCGGAACAATGGATTATCAATAGCGAGCAATTAAGGTTGCTTAATAACGCGATGGCACAGCTTCCGTATCAGCAGCGAGAGGTCATAATCCTGCATGCCCAGGGCGAAATGAAATTTAAGGCAATTGCCGAGTTGCAGGGCGTTTCAATTAATACGGTCCAGAGCCGGTACCGTTATGGACTGGATAAACTGCGGTCAATCTTAAATAGTGAGGTGTAATTATGAGACCGGCAGAAAATATAGAAAAGTTAATTAAGAATATAAACATCGATACGAATGCCAAAACAGACAACGCAGTTCTTGTTGATGTCATCGAGGCATTTGAAAAATCGAAAGTCAAAAAAACATTAGCAACAGAACAGAATATTGGGAGAATAATCATGAAAAGTAAAATAACAAAAATAGCCGCAGCAGCGGTGATCGTCGCCGCGATAATGCTGGGAATGTACGCACTGACCGGTTCGTTCGATGGAACATCGATCACAATGGCCCAGGTCAGACAAGCCATGGATGAAATCGACTGGGTGAAGATGGTCGGCTGGTCCGAGGAGGAACGTGTAACGTCCTGGTATTCATTCGCCTTGAAGGTAGCAATCCACGTCCATGGTAAGGGCAGGATCATCTATTTCGATTTCAATGCCGGCAATAGGCTTGTCTGGAATCCGGGCAGCGAGTACATCTACGAGTCTCCCATTGAAGATGGAAGACAATTCGCCGGCGGTGTAAGCAACATCTATAAAGGATTCACCAAAGTGTTTGATTCCATCGAGGCTAAAGGCGATTACAAGGTTACCAGAGAACTCGGGACTTACCAGGACCAAGAGGTCGAGATTTGGACGTCTCGCCGTGTAAGAGGAAAAGCCGGCCCTACACATACAGAACTATTCACGATGTATATTGATGTTGACAAGAAGCTTCCTATCGCCGCCACAGACGTTAAGAAAGGGGCGGATGGTGATATCCAGCTTAACGTTGAGTTCAAGTACCCCAAAACCGGCCCGGCCGATATCTATGAAGCCGGCGCCCCCAGGTCCGCGCAAATTAAGCCTTCTCCAGAGCAGTAATCTTCGGGGAACGGAAAGAAATAAAAGACCATCGGTTTAAAAGTCGGTGGTCTTTTTTTGTATGGAGTGTGTGGAAGCATTCCGGCTAAAAAATGAGGTGCGCGCCCGATGTGAATTTCATCTATAATGGTGAAGGCCATGGCAAAATAGTAATAAAAGAA
>CAZZAX010000125.1:0-16580 GCA_964653075.1 uncultured Pirellulales bacterium | reverse complement strand
ATCTGAATGATGTGCTGAAACCCATCGGAAACACCCCGCTGTGGTTCGGACAGGTTGGCCAGACGAATACCACGATCCGGGCGCAGTTCGGTGACGTCAATCCCAACGAGGCCGAGGTCGAGATCAACGTTCGCCAAACGGTGTTCTACCCCGAGAAGCCGGGCGTCAATTTCATCACGGTGCGAGGTTTTACAATAATGCATGCGGCAACGCCCTGGGCACCACCAACGGCAGAGCAGATTGGCATGGTCGGCACCCACTGGAGCAAGGGATGGGTCATCGAGAACAATGATATCCGCTATTCGACGTGCGTGGGAATCACGCTCGGTAAATACGGCGATCAATGGGACAACACGTCGCAGAACACTGCCGAGGGCTACGTCAAAACCATCGAGCGCGCCCTGGAAAACGGCTGGTCTAAGGAAAACATCGGTCATCATGTGGTACGGAACAACCATATCTCGCATTGCGAGCAAGCGGGCATCGTCGGAAGCATGGGCGCGGTGTTCAGCACCATCACAGACAACATCATCCACGACATCCATATCCGGCAACTGTTTTCTGGAGCCGAGATGGCCGGCATCAAGATTCACGCCGCGATTGATACCGAAATCAGCCGGAACCACATCTACCGCACGTGCCGGGGTATCTGGCTGGACTGGATGGCGCAGGGTGCTCGTGTGACCAGGAACCTTTTACACGACAACAACACTTGTGAGGACCTTTTTATGGAGGTTAACCACGGGCCGTTCCTGATCGACAACAATCTCTTTCTTTCCGACCGTTCACTGTTTGACATGTCGCAAGGCGGGGCATACGTGCACAATTTGTTCGCCGGTCGCATCCAGCTTCGGCCTGAATTGCGACGCGAGACACCGTTTCACAAAGCCCACTCCACCGAGGTCGCGGGGCTGTTGAACATCAAGGGCGGCGACGACCGGTTCTACAACAACCTGGTCATCCAGCCGGGCGGTTTGGACGGATATGACAAGGCGGCACTACCTATTCAAGCGGAAGGTAATGTTTACTATAATGGCGCCAAATCCTGGTTTAAGGAAACAAATTACATTAAGGATGCAGGATTTAATCCCGAGCTCAAGATTGTGGAAGAAGGCGGCAGTGTGTTTCTTCATATTAAGCTGGATGATTCTTTTCATGCTTTAAAGAGCCGCCTGGTGACAACAGCGCTTTTAGGCCGGGCTAAAATACCGAACGCGGCCTATGAGAATCCCGACGGCACGCCCTTGAAAATCGATACCGATTATTTCGGTAAAAAGCGAAGTGAAGCGAATCCTTCCGCAGGCCCCTTTGAGAATCCGGGAGAGGGGAAACTCAGGCTCAAGGTATGGTAATAAATACAGGGGTGGATACCCAGAATACGTTGCAGTTCGATACCAGGCCCGAGCAGGTCAAAGCATGATATAAGCAGATTCACAATGTCCATTATGATTGTATCGTGAAACCGAAAAGCTGCTCAGATAAGCTAAGAACGTTAGCTGATATGTCGTAATGAGGATGCCTCAACAAAATTTGTGACAAAATGGATTTTATGATTTGACTTTGAACTCTTCACAGGTAGCCTATTCACTTTCATTTCGTATAGTAAGGCCTCTTTTTCCGGATTTTCCGAATTCTGATTTTCTCTGAACCATATGCCCTGGCGTAATATAATCACTCCTGTCGGAGGAAATCAAACTTTCTGTCCGTTACAGCAGTTTTTTCAGTTCCGGCTGTATGTCGCCGTTGTAGCGGGGACCGATTTGCGCGACAACCCTGGCAGAAAAAAAGCTTGCTATCATGCCACTTTCCCTGATCGTACGGCCGCTGGCGATTCCGTACAACAGCCCGGCCGCGTACGCGTCACCGGCGCCGGTAGTGTCCACAGGAGACACAGTATAGGGTGTGATTCTCGTAATCTCACCGTTAAAGCTAACCATTGAACCATGCTCTCCGTTGGTCACTGCCACACCTTCGCACCAGTCGGAAAGTACCCGTAAAGCCGCATTATTATTATCGGCGCCGCTGAGCGTCCGTGCCTCCCGGGCATTGGCAAAAAGCAGATCAACATCATTCCGAATGAGCTGTACGAGCAGGTCCCGGTGCCGGTTGACACAGTTTGCATCTGATGCGGTTAGGGCTATCTTCACATCATTTTTTCGGGCAACCGAAACCGCCCGGAGCATGGTTTTGGCGGCACATTCGCTATCAAAAAGATATCCTTCCAGATAGATATAGCGGCTGAGCCTGAGCAGCTCCTCATCAATATCCTCGTAATCGATCTGCCCTGAAACACCCAGGCATGTGAGCATGGTTCTCTGGGCGTCTTCGGAGATTAAAACAACGCATGTGCCCGTCCTCCCCTGTGCGATGCTTTCCCGGAAAACAACACTGCTTTGTTTCATGTGTTCGGCATATAGTGCCCCAAGCTCGTCGTTCGCAACTTTTCCACAAAATCCTGCCCGGCCACCCAGTTGTGAAATGCCATACATCGTGTTCGCCGCGCTTCCGCCCGCGGCTGTCTGCAGTTTACCGGTTTTCCGGGCACTGTCCAGGCTGTCGGACCCGAGCAGCTTCTGCAAAATCTCTTCCTGCTGGGCGTGCCCGGTGAGGTATCTATTGCCCCTCTCAAGGCCGAGTTCAGCAAACAGCGAATTCGTAACCTGGATCCGGATATCCACTAAAGCGTTGCCAAGAGCATATACGTCAAGCTCCATAAACACCTCATCAAATCTTTTAGCCTTTTAGAAACGTTTTTATGCATTGAGGGACAACAACATCGGCTAACGCCCGCTTGTTGCCGGACACTCATTGTAGGGCATCGATCAGAGATACATCTTTGTTAGCTGTCCCGTAATATACTCAAAGGCCTCATCGACATTATCTAAAATCTTAAAGAGCTTTAAGTCAACTGCCCTGATGGTGCCATATTCCTGCAAGGCCTTAAAATTAATGACATCGTTCCAGAACATTTTGTCGAAGAGTACGACAGGGACCTGTTTTTCAATCTTCCTGGTTTGCAGCAAGGTAAGCAGCTCAAAAACCTCATCCATGGTGCCAAAACCACCCGGAAAACCAATCAGCGCTTTGGCATAGTACAGGAACCAGAACTTGCGTATGAAGAAGTAATGAAAGTTAAAACAAAGCTCCGGTGTAATATAAGGATTAAGAGACTGTTCATGAGGAACAGTTATGTTGAAGCCGATAGATTTTCCGCCTGCCAGCTTTGCGCCTTTATTAGCCGCTTCCATTATGCCGGGGCCGCCGCCCGAACATACATAAAACCGCCTGGCCGGCTCCTCTATTTTCTGCGACCAGGCAGTGATACGCTTTGCGAGCTCGATACAGGATTCGTGTGCGTTACTGACCTTGACGGCTTTTTCAGACGCTATTGTTTTATCTAATTTCTGCTTTCTGAAAGCAGGACTATCGACAGACAGCGCCGAGCCGAAAAATACTATTGTGTTACAAATACCGTGCTTTCTTAACCGCTCCTCAGGTTCGATAAATTCCGCCAGGACTCGCAGATGCCGGGCCGAGCGACCATGTAAGAATTCACGGTTATCATAAGCTTTTTTAACTTTTTTCTTTTTTGCCATAGTGTGTTCCTGATTTGGTCTCTATTGCTCGCTATTATTAAGCAGAGCGTTAATTTTGGTTATCAAGACATCAACAGCCTCAGAATTTCTTCCCTCTCCGGAGATGAGGATGTTTGCATATTGCTTCGAAGGCTCGATAAACTGAAGATACATTGGTCGAACCGTTTCTGTGTATTGCCGGATCACGGAATCCAGAGTCCGCCCTCTTTCTTCTAAGTCCCGTTTCAAGCGACGAACAAAACATATATCCAGGGGCGTGTCGATAAACACCCGATAATCCATCAGCTCCCGTAGTCTGGGGTTGTTGAGAATCAAAATGCCCTCCAAAATAATCAAGGCGCCCGGTCCCACAGTTTTTTTTTCATTCGAGCGGGTGTGGAGCCTATAATCATAAACGGGACGTGAGACGGCCTGACCATTCAGCAGCTGGAATAAATGTGTGGCCAGGAGATCGTAATCAAATGCATCGGGATGGTCAAAGTTTCTTCCCGCTCTCTGCTCATACGTTACATCAGATAGATCCTTATAATATGAATCTTCCTGGATTATCACAGCCTTATCTGATCCAAGGCTTTCAACGATGCCGTTGGCAACAAGTGTTTTGCCTGAGCCGGAGGCGCCGGCGATGCCTATTAGTATTCCTTTCTTCATACTTTGCCCCGATAATTCTGTTGCCGCAGGAAGTGTAATATAAATGACGCGTGCAAGCAAAATATTTCTCTGCCAATGGCGATTCAACAATTGCCGGCCACATCATTTCCAGAATTTACATATCCTCAGATTCCATCTTTCTATCGACCAATCTTTCCCTTTTAATATTGCCTTTTTGATAAAACTCGTTTTAATAACAAATGACTATGAGATTATTTTGAACCGTGTCACCCGGCAACTTATGCAAAGAGGTGAAATGATGCAAGAAATAATGCCCAGACTGATTAGCTTCTTAGGACTGTGGGTGCTGCTGGGCCTGGCATGGGCACTATCGGAAAACCGCAAGTGCGTTCATGTGCGGCTAATCGTAACGGGTATGCTGTTTCAATTTGTCTTTGCATTGCTGATCCTGAAGACAGCTCCCGGGCGCATGGTCTTTGATGCGCTGCAGCGATTTGTAAACGGCATTATCGCATGTGGGAACGAGGGGTCGACGTTTTTGTTCGGAGAGGGATTTCGAGAACATTATTTTGCGTTTTCCGTATTGCCTCTGATTGTTTTCTTTTCATGTCTGACAGCCATTCTGTTTCATTGGGGCGTAATTCAAAAGATTGTCAAAGTATTAGCCTGGTTGATGGTTCGTGTGATGGACGTATCCGGCTCAGAGTCACTGGCTGCCGCCGCTAACGTTTTCCTCGGACATACCGAGGCACCGCTAATGGTCCGTCCTTATCTGGAATCCATGACGCGCTCGGAACTTATGGCCATGCTTACAGGAGGGATGGCCACCATTGCGGGCAGTGTTATGGCGGCGTATGTCGGTCTTGGTATCGATGCAGGGCACCTGTTGGCCGCGTCGATCATGTCCGCGCCGGCCTCGCTCGTGATCGCCAAGATCATGGTGCCGGAACGAGAGGTTTCAATGACCAAGGGACAGGTTCGAGTGGAAGTCCCACGTCAGGGCCGAAATGTCATCGATGCGGCCTGCAATGGCGCAGCAGTAGGTCTGAAACTGGCCCTTAATGTCGGCGCTATGGTGTTGGCCTTTGTGTGTCTTATTGCCCTGGTCAACTGGGGCCTGGAGCGGGGCCAGTTCTTCGTGATTTACCTGATGCGCGGCGCTGAGGCCGCAGAGGAGATAACTGTGGCCGCTCCGCTGACATTCGAGAGAATCGTTGGATGGATATTCTGTCCATTCGCCTGGATCATGGGGATCCGGACTGAGGATGTGCTCAAGGTCTCATCTGTACTTGGTGAAAAAACTGTGCTTAATGAGTTCATTGCCTATATGGATCTTGTAAAACTGCGTGACCAGCTGAGTCCGCGCTCGTTCACCATTGCCACCTATGCGTTATGTGGATTCGCCAATTTCGGCTCTGTCGCAATACAAATAGGCGGAATCGGTTCGATTGTCCCATCCCGCCGGGAGGACATCGCCCAACTGAGTTTGCGCTCTATGGTCGGCGGAACGTTAGCTGCTTTTACGACCGCATGTATTGTAGGGATGCTGATTTGAAAAGTGGAATTGAAAGACCTAAAAGTGCTCTCAGAAATATTAAACGGAAAATCACTGCGCCGCATACAGATTCACTCTCGTCTATTTTTAATCGCTCTTTCGCTGATTGTTATAGGCAAGCTGTCGGCATCGGTCATTAGAATTGATGGGGGATTCGAAGACTGGAAAGATGTCAAAGTATGTGCATACGATCCCAGGGGGGACGCCAAAGGTGCGTTTGATATTACGAAAGTATATGCCGCAAGTCAGGGCTCTATCCTCTATCTTCGGTTCGACACAACCAACATCCTGAACCTCCAGAACGGTCCGGAAGCTGAAGGAACTTTATTAGTCATACTCAATTCCGAGCTCTTAAATCGAACTGAACGCAGGCAATTGAAATTGGCTGTTGCCGACAGCAAACTAAGCGATCACCTGTTAATAACTGTCGATTTTCAGTTTTCAGATAACCAGGAAAATTGATCTATTCCCGACCCTCCTCGTCTTCAGAAACAATATAGTGGATTTGAAGAAATGAAACAGATCATTACACAGTATCGTGGAGCATTCGGATAGTGTCGAGAATACTCCGCTCGTTTTACCACAAGTCTTATCGAGTCATGGTCTATGTTACCGACATATGTCAATATTCAATGACCGATACGATCTCTTGCGCTATATTGGAACACTCTTCGCCATATCTTATAAACAGAGTATAAATGAATGTTGATCCTGTCTTGCACCTTGCGATTAAGCAATTGCCTGTTGGTGACTGGCTACCGTAAGCCGCCGTTCCCTTACCCGATGTCGTGGCCCTCTTGGTGTTCGATAGGATTCTACCAATTGCCAGTATGTATGTGGCTTACCATTCTTTTTACGAGCACATCTTTTGAGAAAAATAGCAAAATCCTTTGACTAATGATAATAATGACAGCGATCTTGCTATGTTTCAATTGGGCAGGTCTATGCTACAAAGCGTTTAAGAAGATAATGCTCACCGAATCGCTTCTGATTGATTCAAATCAACCATATTTTTTTGAAAAAAAACGAAAACACTTTCAACTGGCGAACTTGGGTTAGGATTCGCTGAAAGAGCATCTCAACGAATACCTGTTTTGGAGACAAGATATCAGTGAGCCTACAGGCCCAAGAGATCCGCTGCTTCTTTCAAGCAATACAGGTCGTCATTTGACTACACGAGCAATAGAAAAAGCATTCAAGCGTACTGCCATTAAAGCTGGCTTGTCTGCTCATTACTCGATACATTGTCTTCGGCATACATATGCATGCCAACTCTACAAAGCCAGCGGTTACAATTTAAGATTAGTGCAGAAGCAGCTAGGTCACTTCAGCATTCATACAACAGAAGTATATGCCGATGTGATGGAGCCTGATATACAAGAGGCATTGAGAGTATTGTACAAGTAAGAACAATACAGTTATTGTCTCTGTCGAGACCGCAAAGCGACAATAATACTGAGAACGACAACACCCAATGAACACGAAGTGGGTGGATCAGGTGAAGTCTGCACATTCTTTACATAGAACCATGGTAGTAATGTTCTCAAATAGATTGTGCGCGATTCGATTGCCACAGCCGTCAAGACGAACCGCCGGAGCGTAGGTACGCTTAAGGCGTGAAATGTCGAAGACCTTGCAATTCTCGACGAAGTGCCGAGCTGGCGTCAATGTCTGGCGATCCCCACCGGTGACGTGCATCCCGCCGCAGCCGAGCGTGTGCATCGTACACCCGAAGATGCCATGACGCTGTCCGCCTTCAATGATGATTGCATCACCCGCAAGCCGCTGTATTGTACAATTGTCCACCAGGCAATCAGCTCCTCCACTAATATGAATCCCGTTGCAACGTCCCTCTTGAAGCGTCAATCCGCGAAGAATCACATGTTCGACATCTGTCATCGTGATAAAAGGTTGGTCGAACAGACTTAAGACTGTCTCTGCTTTCGATACTTCGATTCCTTCCGGGGCAAGCCAGTAGGCTGTTGCTGTACGGCGATCCAGATACCATTCCCCTTCAGCGTCGAGTTCGCGAAAAACATTCAGGGCATAGTAGCGTTGGTCCTTTCGATATCCGTATCTGGAATATGGTTGGGATAATGTGAACGTTTGGGCATCCGGATCAATCGAAGCAACTTTCTGAAATTCCTCGAACCAATCCCAGAACCAGTAGCCATAGAGACGTACGTCGGGCTCATCTAGCCAGTGGCTCGGCCTGTCCTCAACGTAGACAAATTTTCCGTCTCGGCATCCTTCAATCCTATTCCAAACTTTGAAGGTATTTTTACCGAGGATGGCGCCGGTCTTAATGAAGCCCTCGTTCGGCCAGCGGGCTAATGTCTGGGGTTTGCCATTAACGAACAGCTCAGGGCAACGACGTAGCGCTGTAGCGTCCCCCAAATTCTCAATTCCCAGGGCTTTGAGGTCGGTTTCCAGCACGCGGTCACGAATACGCACATCAAGCTTGTCGCGCAGCTTTGCATTTGATATTGACCTCCATTCAGTGATTCGCACTCCCCCGTTAAAGACAGCTGTCTGGCCCGACTCTACCTGATAGACAATTGGCATAGAAGCGGTGCCGGAATCCTCAGCTGTGAGTCTCAGCGTTTGCTCCCAAGAGTACTCACCACCACCAATGACAATCTTAACACCTCCTCTGGGCAGTTCCCCTGCGCGTGATTGCTTTAACGACCGTACCGCATCGCGTGCCTTTTCAAGAGTGCGGAAAGGTTTCCTTTGTGATCCATCCACAGTATCGCTACCGGTGGGCACCACATAAAACACCTTACCAGGCAAGGGCAGTTCAGGCAACTGTACGCGGTAGGAGGTCGGGTCACGAGCAGGCAGCCCTTTTTGTATGCGCTTCGTTTCCGTGATCCGTCTAAGAGCGGTATCGCGATGAAACCGCAGCAGGCTTGTATCAGCAGCCAGACGCTCCCAAGCCGCTATGGCTGCAGTGGTATCCTGGCGGGCCAGCGCAACCTCCGCTAACCCGAACAAGGCCAAACCGCGAGCAAAGGACGGAGCGGAGACGTCTTGGGAGATCGTTTCGAACCTCTGAGTAGCCACATCCAGCCGTCCCTCGGCAAAGGCCTTGGTCGCTGTGTCAACCGCTGGATAACAGGATGAGAGCGAATCCTCAAATATCTCGGCTTGCGTGATGACCGCCATCGCAGAGGTAATAATCAGAACCTTCAGAATTTGTGATAGAGTCGCGGGTCTTAGTCGCTGTTTTATCATGAATCAAGATCCTCCAAATTAAACTACTTGTTCAGCTCTTCAGCAAACCAGACTGGAGAGAGTACAATTTCTGGAACTGACCATTTCACAGTTCAGCAGCATAACACAAGTTCTCACGACTTTTTGCAATACGCCCACAAAACTGACATTTGAACTCAGGGTTTTTCACCATCGCCCTGAATTTTTCAGCTTCATGAACGTGGAAGTACTGGTCTGTTAAAGTACATAAATGCTCGCAGTGCACCTCGCTCTTACAACGTGAGTTAGGTAATTTGATTTCTTCTACCATGGTCGTTTCCTCCACAACTGTTTAATAGATCAGCGTTCTCGAAAATTCGAGAACCTCGCTCCTGATTTAGCACAGATTCAACTTTCACTTCTCTTTCCAATCCGAAATGCCTTTCCCATAAATTCGCCGATGCCGTGGTATTCCCTAAGTTCAGGACTGAAACCATCGGACGAATACAATTTATTCTAGCGCACCATTATAGTCAGGGAGTGTCAAATCGAGAAGAAAGAAACCAGGGAATAGGTGGATGCTTAAGATATGCAAACCGCCTCCCGGCAGTTGCGGGGCGGTAAGGTTGGAACTGGCTATTCTTTTGTAGTGTGCCCAATAAAACACCACAGCAGATAAGGCGGCAAGTCGCTCAGAAGTCTTGGTCTATGGTCACTATTGCCGCCAATGTTGCCTGTACGGTCATGGCTGCATTCTTTATGTCGCACGTTTCCGGGATGTCTCCCTCTGCATGATAATTTGGTTCACCGTAAGGGAAAGAACCAATATTGACGACCGCAACGGGGTATCCGGCCAATACAAATGAGCCATCATCATCTCCGGGTCGTGACCTCTTGGCAGTCCGCTGTTCCAGACCGATGGAATATCGAGTGTTCACCTCAGCCATCAGTTCGGCCAGACGTTCACCCTCGGGCTTTGTATATGCGGTCACATTGGTCTTCTTTCCTGCGGCTGTTTCCTATGCCGTTTTGGCTCCAATACCATCCAGGTTGAAGACTGCGACAATATTATCTCCATGCAATTTTGCTTTTTGTTTCTGATTTTTAATATTATTGCTCAGTAATCTTATATACCTTGTCCCCGCTTCTTGCCCTATCCCTGACCTTCCGCGCCAATAGAGTCGCCTGCTTCGGCCTCAGTAACCGCCGCATTATCAATTTGCATTGAATCAACAGTCATTTCAAGGTCGGTAGTATGCCCCTTAATCCGGATTTTATCTCCAATTTTCAATGCTCCCGTTAATTCTATTCCGGCCACAACAGGATGCGCAAAGAAATCCGCCACCGTCCCAATCATCTCCTCAGACATTTGTATAGCTCCTTTCCTATCTTATTGACAAGCCGCTATGAGTATCGAATAACAATTATATAAAATCATAAATCCCGTTAAAACATGAATCCAGAATTCAAATCATTATGTTTTAAGGAAATCGACAATTCGCTTAATCATTTTCTCCGGCTTTTTCGTTTGGCATTCCCATATAGTCAGAACCTTCCATCCTTGCTTTTGTAATAGACTTCGATTCTTCTTGTGCCGTTCTTTGTTTCCTTGTAGCTTTGGAAGCCAGTATTCCTGTCTTGATTTTGGCTTTCTTCGTCCTAACTTACAATTGTGTCTATGCCACCAGCATCCGTGAACAAATATTACCTTCCTATGCTTAGGCAAAACGATATCAGGGCAGCCCGGCATATCTTTCCGATAAAGTCTAAATCTATATCCAAGCCTATGCACTACTCGACGAACCATTAATTCAGGTGTGGTATCTGTTTTTCTTATTTGTGACATGCAGTATGAGCGTTGTTCTTTTGTTAGCACGTCCATAGCATGAACTCTGCGTACAAAAAATACCTAAAATGTGTCGCTAGGCTGTACCTAATAGTTTTTCAAGAACTAAGCGAGCAACTTTGACATTAACCGCATTTCCAAGAGCCTTCATCGCCGCCGTACTAGAAGGCAAATGCTCTAAGCTATCCATCGATTGAAGTCTCGCACACTCGCGTACTGTCATATAGCGCCGTTCCCATCCTATAATTGGTACTTGTGTAGTGGTCATTGCTACTAAAGAGGGTGAAGTTGTTGGCCGTTTAACTCTTACGCCCGAGGCCCTAAATTGAATAACATATTTCCATATGTCTCTTTCTTCCCCTTTGCAATTCCATTCAAATTTTTGAAGGCTTGGTGGAAACTGTTTGACATCTGGCAACCATGGATTAATCCACTTCTGTTGCTTTCTGTATAGATTGCGATTTTGCCTTATAAACTCCTGTTTCCATTTGGGAAACGCATCATTTTCACGACGTGCATAGCTTGGAACCCGAGCAAGTATATCCTGTCTATACCAAGCATTAAGTGATTGACCGAAACAGCCTTTGCTTTTTCGCAAACGTCCTAGCTCTACCTTGTATAGTGAATCCTGTTCGTATGGGTACGTGGCCTTAAATTCCATGCTCCATATTGGAAAAGATGGTAATTGTTTCTCCTCAGGGAATGCCTCCAAGAATTGTTGCCATATCTCAATGCATTGGATTACCTGGTTACTTAGACCAATAGCTTCTGAAGGATTCGAATCCAGCACATCACATATGGATAATTCAGCCTCATTTGTCAGTGGCTGCGGCCACTTAAAACCGTTTAAGCCTCCTAAGCTTCCAACCATATATATGCGCTCTCGGATTTGAGGCACACCAAATCTATGGGGTGATAGCTGAGCGTATTTTACTTCATAACCTAATGATTCTAACGATTGTTTCACCTTAGAGTACGTATTGCCTTCATCATGCTTAACAAAATGAGCAACATTTTCTAATATGACATACTTTGTCTGGTGATATCGTAAAATCTCAACAATATTAAAGAATACCGTCCCTCTTACAGCATCTTCCCATCCCATTTGGTCGCCTGCTTTTGAAAAAGGCTGGCAGGGAAATCCTGCACAAAGCAGGTCATGATAAGGCACATCTTTAGGATTAATTTTTTTTATATCGCCCGCCGGTTCTATACCAAAATTATCTTTATAAATTGTCCGGAGTGTCGGATTTATTTCACTCGCAAAAACACACTTCCCTCCTAACTGCTTTGCAGCTAAATGAAATCCACCTAAACCCGCAAATAAATCAACGAATCTCATATTTTCAATTTCACCTTATCAACAATGATTCTTCGCAATCGTCTAACGACACGCTCAGGATTCCTAAGCGTACATTGCCAAATAGTCATAATATGCCAACCCTGCTTTCGAAGCATACGTTCTTTTCTTCGGTCTCTTCTTCTATTGTCTATTGCTTTTTGTTTCCAGAATTTCTTATTGGTTTTAGGTCGTCTTGCCAATTTGCAGTTGCGATGGTCATGCCAAAAACAGCCGTGAACGAAGATGACTGTCTTAGCCGATTTTATTACGAAATCCGGTCTGCCAGGCAGAGTTTTTACATCGCATCGGTATCTTATCTTAAGTTTTCTTAAAAGACCGGCGACTTTCTCTTCGGGAGCGGTGTGAGTATGTTTGACGGAAGACATTATTTCGCTGCGTTTAGTTCTCGTATAAATGTCTGCCATCCATTTTTCCCAAATTAATTTTCACGTTATATACTTGCGATAAGCTGAGCTATTCGACCGGCCTCTTTATTTTTCTTAAGAAATGCCTCATATGATCTGTAAGCATCTTCTATGAGTTGCTGGTACAACACAATTCGAATATTCTTCGCAGCGAGTGATTGTTCAGATGTTCTTTGGTTTGTTTCGTCTGTCCAGTTTCTTAATTTTTTTCCTACAATACATATGATTTCTATTGGTTCACGGTCTTTCCTAGCTTCCCTCAGTATTTTCCTTAGAGCCTCATGATATTTTAAAACCTGCTCCATCAATTCTGTGTCACTGACAATTCGACTAGCACGTTTAAGCTCAATTATAAGATGTTTTCCGGAGGTAGTCTTATATTTAATATCTATTCGTCCTTTCTTCTCTTCCGCTGTGATTTTTGCATTTATTTTGTCAAATTCTTTGCTCACCGTTTGTTCCATATATGGAGTTTCTGTCGCGCGGTCCCATGATGGGTCAAGTAGCCATAAATGATCATACAGATATTTCTGGACTACCTTTTCTAAAGCATTCTTCTTTACATGTGAATGCAGTTTTTCGATTATTTGAAGTCGCTCTTTTATTATCTGATGGTATAATGCTGCCTCGATATCATCACAATCGGTAAATACTTCACTGAAAGCTTTAATGTTTTGAGGTGACAGCGAATCCAAAGCATCAAGATTATCTTTGTAACGAAGACTTTCGAAAGCCATTACAGAATATTTGAATAATTCTCTCTTTTCTTCTTCCTTAACAAGGAGTTTACTAATTTTTCCGAATAGACGCTCAGCTTTCTTTTTCGGATTCCTTTTAAGGGTTTCAAACCATTCTTTGATAGCACTTATTTGACAAGCTTCCTTAGTACCTTTTTTTTCGCGGAGGCCTGTCCAAACACCTTCAATGTATTTAATCTCCGTGTGAATCAATTTCTTTAAGGCAACATACCTTTGATCGGTTTTTTTAATTTCCTGACGATTACTAGTTGCAATATCTTCTCTCTTGTCTATGTCAAGAAAATCTGCATGAATTTCACCTATTAAGTATTTTGTAAAAAGACCACCTTCTGCAAAATCTTCAAGTATGTCTTCCTGTGCAAGTTTTCCGCGAACCATAATGACTATTTTGTTAAGACTGTCGTCACCGTCCTTCAATAAACCAGAGCTTTGTACGGTTCCTATCCAGCCTTGCACTGTATATTTTGAGACTTTATTATGACGTTTTTCATACTTCTGAAGTTTGGTTTTGTCACAATAATTTACATATTTTCTACTTTTATTTCCATAATACCAAAGATTTTGAATTTTATGGAAGTAATCACGATCAGTAACAGACACTTCTTCGCCGTTAACAAAAACTTGGAAATTATATTCTGAGCCTATTATTCCGAATCTTCGTGCAATACGCTTTTTTAAAGCTTTAGCAGCTTGAGATGTAGCCTTCTTCAAATCTGAAATAGTTATTACGGTACTCCATCCATCGAGTCTTACTAAAGACTTTTTTATAGGCTCTGGATTGTACTTAGTCTTATTTCCTCCTTTAAGAGCAGCTTCTATTTTTTTCGACGACAATATGAATCCATGTTTTATATTACCTTTTTTGCTGCATATTTTAACGGTATTAGCAATAGAAAATAATGATAGTTTGCCAATTCCTTTTCGGCCCATTATTGGTCTTTTATATTTCGGTGTTTTGCTACCTTCTTTACGTCTTTCATATCCTACGTGAAGATATTTTTTATTTGCATCATCATCGGTCATTCCATGGCCATTATCCCTGATTATTATTTTGTCGCTAGTAACAGTAATATCAACTTTATTTGCATCCGCATCCCAAGCATTAGCAACTACTTCTGACAGGACTGATGGAATATTACTGTATAGATTTATTCCTAAGTGCTTGAGAACATTCAAACTGATGGTCATTTCATATTTATGTTCAGCCATCGTAAATTTTCTCCAAGTGCTTAAGTATACTTCGGCCAATTACAACACCGAGACGAACTGGGACCGCATTGCCTATGTGAGTTCCAATACGACTAAAATATATAGGCTGCCCTGGATTAACAAAGTCATAATACTTCGGAAATGTTTGTAACAAGGCTCCTTCTCGGAGTGAAAGAGCTCTGTTTTGTTCCGGATGACCGAATCTTCCCGTACCGTACGAATAAAACTGTGTTGTGATCGTAGGAGCCGGCTTATCCCAACTCATCCGTCCGTAAACAGCACTGTAAGTTTGCCCACTTTTCTTCCTATGACATGGAGTGCGCAACTCTTCATCCCAATCGAGCCAGGTACCTCCTGGCAGTGATTGTTTAATTCGCTTTTTGTTTATGGGCGAAAGATTCCATGATCTGTGCAAAGAATCTTTCGTAGAGTAGCCGCCATCTTTTATTTCTTCGAGTCTGCCGATTACATCATGAACTGTTTTGTAACGAGATGGAGTATGAGTTTTCGGAATAATTTCAATTGCTCCGAATTTCGATGCCAACAAAACCAAACGCCTTCGATTTTGTGGTATCCCATAATCCGGGCAATAAATAACTTTCCAGAAAACAGAATAGCCCATTGACTTAAGACTTTTCACAAAGTCTCGAAAAACCTTTTGTTTTCGAATTTCTGCAACATTTTCCATCGAAACAATATCCGGCTTCACGGAATTAACCAATTTTGAGAAAGAATATAACAATTTCCACTTCTTATCTTTTTTTCTTTTTTTATTCTTTTGCGTATGCTTAGAAAAGCATTGACACGGAGCACAACCGACAAGAATTTTAATGTCAGTTTTGGGATACAGCCTTTCTAATTCCTCATTAGTCAATTTTTCTACGCTTTTATTGATAAATTTCGAATTATTATTTTTTTCGAAAGCATATCGACAATTTTGATCGATATCTATTCCTGCAACTACAGGAATTCCAGCTTTGATAAGTCCGTGTGTCAGACCTCCTACTCCGCAAAATAAATCCACCGCTGCTGCTGAAACATTCATTTTTTTTCCTACCAGAACTATGGAAATATATTATTTGATTACATTCTTATTATCGTCTCTTCTTTTTTATTCGCTTTTCCCTAAATTATCCCTTTAATTCGCAAAACCTCCCAAAAACCAATAAAGTACCACTAAAAATCAGCAAAATCAACCAATTTTCGACAAAAATCGCTCAAAAACAATCCCCAAATCCCCCTAATGTGCTGCCTTCGGTTCGGCTCGACGCCGCATTTCTACCTTCGGTTCGCATTAATTGTTCTCACTACGTCATTCCATTCCTGCGTGATTGTTTGATGCTCATGCTGGCCTCAGGTAGAAATGCTGCATAACTCATCCTCTCATTTACTCATTCACACCTCGAAAAATCGATCAATTTTCGAACAAAAACGCTGGTAATTTTTGACAAATTTCAATTTTTCTAAAAAAATTTTTATTCCTTTTCTCATAAGCACTTAGCGAAATTCACCCTCCCGAAAATCCCCGAATTTTCGAATCAATCATGCAGGTAGCTCTAATTATAGAGGGAGTCTTTTTTTAGCCCTCAGTAAAAAGTCAATAGCAAATGTTTTTAGGCAGGTAAATAATGAAAAATCAGTTAAATAATAAAAAAGTTTGGTTATTCAAAGGAAAAATCACTAAAAGTGCTATAACTTTTAGTGAAAACAAACCCAATTCACCAATTGTCCAAGTGAACGTAAGCTTATTTATAGCAATGATTTATACAATTTTTGCCAGTCTGACAAAAGTCAAAAACAAACCCAATCAAAGCCAATACAAACCCAATTCAAACCCAATTGCCGAAAGGGTAAAAATGAACGTAAGAAATGCTTTAACAATGACTTATGGAAGATTTATCCCGCTGTCTGGGCGAAAAAACAAACCCAATTCAAACCCAAAACAAAGCCAAAAAGTGAAATGTGAATTTAACACGCAACACGCAACACGAAATCAAAAGCAAGTGCCTTTTCAAAGTTGTCAAATATCCCAACAAAATCAA
>CAZZAX010000124.1:0-16683 GCA_964653075.1 uncultured Pirellulales bacterium | reverse complement strand
TCCGCCATAGAAGGCTGGAATGACGCCTCCCAGTGGGGTACGGCCGTGTTGGCAGATGTCGAAGTTGAAAAAACCGTGTTGTTCGCAGAGGATTTCGAAGGCCTGGCTTTGGGACCGAATGTTGATGAGGCAATCGCCGGTGACGCAGTCTGGACGGATACGCCGCCGGAAGGTTGGATCGTTGACGAAAGTGGTATCCCCGGACTTAATTTGGATGCAACCGATGGTGTTACCGAATGGGCCGGATGGGCTTTTGCCGACAAGGAATGGTGGATAGAAGCCGCCGAGGACCAGGACCGTTCGCTGTTTGAGCTGGGAAGCGGTATTGTGGCTGTTGCAGACCCGGATGAATGGGATGACGCAGAACGTCTGCCGATACCTATTGAAGCGGACCCCTATGATACGTGGCTTACTACACCTGAAATTAAAATCGCCAGTGCTGAGGCTGGTACGCTTGAGCTAAAGTTCGATTCGAGCTGGCGTCCGGAATTCGATGACGACTATCATCAGACAGCGAATATAACCGCATCATTCGACGGCGGAGATCCTGTCGAGGTGATGTTGTGGGAATCAGATGAAGCAAGTGCAAACTACAAGCCCTATGCTACCAACGAAACAGTCGTTGTCAAGCTGGACAATCCCGAAGGGGCTAAGAAAGTTGTTTTAACGTTCGGTTTGTTCGATGCCGGCAATGACTGGTGGTGGGCGATTGACAACATCGAAGTTCGCGGCGTTGTTCTCTCTCTGGATCCGGTTGATCCAGGTACCGAAGGTCTGGTTGCGTACTACGCGCTGTACGGTGACCCGAATGACAGTTCCGGCAATGGACTCAATGGTACATTGGTAGGCGATGCGACCTTTGCCGAAGGGCCGGCCGGTTACGGGATGGCGCTGGACTTGGATGGTGACGGTGACTATGTGGATTGCGGCAATGACGCAATATTCAGTATCACCGATGCCTTTACACTGAGTGTCTGGATTAATTGGAGAGCGACCGGCGCCACATGGCAGACGGTTGTTGCCAAGGGTGATAATGCCTGGAGACTTGCCAGAGGCGGCGATACTCAGACCATGGATTTTGGTTTCACCGCCGGAGGTGACCGAGGTTGGCAGGCTGCGAGAACCGCCAGCGAAGTACCTTTGGGTGAATGGCATCATGTGACCGCAACTATTGATACTACGGACGGTGCGAAAATCTATTTAGATGGCGTTTTGGAAGGTGAAAATCCCGATACCGGCGGCATTACTGTCGGCGATTACCCTGTGCTTATCGGTGAGAATGCCCAAGCTCTTAACCGTTTTTGGGACGGACTTGTTGATGAGGTCATGATATACAACAGGGTTTTGTCTGAAGCTGAGGTTCGTTACCTTGCAGGTCAACGGGCGACACCGGTTGATCCGGGTACCGATGGTCTGGCTGCGGCTTACGAATTTGAGGCCGATGCGGCTGATAGTTCAGGCAACGCCTTGGACGGTACACTCCTGGGTGATGCACATGCTGCAGATGGCGTTTTGGTCCTGGATGGTGACGATGATGCTGTTGCAATCCCGGGTATCGGCGATGGCCTTACTGAATTTACGTTTACAATGAAGGTCTATCCCACTGTGGATCAAGTGCCGTTACAATTTTCCGGTGGTATTAACACCGATAGTTGGGGTGGTGGAGTCCACTTCAAATTGAACTATGGTAATGTGAATGTGGGTGTCAATGGTCTTGCCGGTGGTGACGTTGTTGGTACCTCTATCATTGAACCGGATATATGGACTCATTTAGCATTGACAGTCTCACCGGATGAAGTGGCTGTTTATGTCAATGGTGAGAAGGAAGGTTCCAGGACAGGTGAAGTCGTACCGGCCGTCAATGTTGGAGCGGCAACTATAGGTGCATGGAATAACGGTGGTACGGACGTTCAAAGGGAAATGACCGGCATGATGGATGACGTTCTTTTCTACAACAGGGCTTTGTCAACGGGTGAGATTCGTTACCTTGTAGGTATCCGAGAATTTTCCTACGAAGGCGACACTCCGGATGAAACGTGGGACCATGACAACGGCTCCGACCAGTGGGACGGCACAGGTCCCGGCGAGGGCAATCCCGGCGGCGCCGTATCGCTGACAGAGGACGGAGTTACTTTCCTGCGTATCCAGGATACAGGCGATCCCAGGGATTATGACATGGGTGATCCGGGTAGTAACCGCAAGGTCTATCTTACCCGCCTGACCGATATCAGCCTGGACGGATTAAGACTCGAGGTACGGGCTCGCGTAGCAACATCGGCCCCCTTGGATGATATGCATCCGGATGGTGGTACCGAAGTTGCACCCTGGCCGGCCGAAGGTATCGGTTATCACATCAGAGACGGCGGCAAGGGTATGATCGGTGTCTCCGATGGCGTTGGGATAATTTCGTTCTCCCTGGCGCAGGCCGGTGAAGCCATGTTTGAGGATGTGACGACCGATGTGCTTATAATGAACAGCCTTGTCGGAACAGATCCTACAAGTGATGTGGATACCGAGGATGCAGCGGCAGCAGTGGCCTTGAACATGATGGTTGTAGATGATGCTACCCAGTGGAACACTTTTGTGATTGATATTGTAGCTGGTGGCGCAGGCACACATGTCGTGACTGTATCTGCCAATGGTGGTCCGGCTGAGTCATTTGATGTGACATTGGGAAGTGATCTTGAGGCCGATGCACCTTTCATCGCTATCGGCTCGTCGGGAACCGGTGGTATTACGGCATTCGATGTTGACTCTCTCTCGGTAAGCAATTAGGCGACTGTAGATTAGAGTTTTTCAGGGCAATTAAATTTGCCTGGTTGAGTGATTTGTTTAATTCGGGGCCTATGCCTGGCTGGTATAGGCCCCTTTTTCAGATAATTATTGGTTATAGGAAAGAATAATTCGAGTGATTTCCCTTGACGGGAAAGCGGGCGATTTGGTATAAATAATGTTTGTTGAGTCTGTGGCTTCACATAACCTGCCTTGAGAAGTCTAAAAGAGAAGGTAAGTGTGAATTTAGGTCGCCGGTTTTGGAGGATTTTTCTAAGTTTTCCAAAGGCTTCTGCAAAATTGAAGTTAGGCATACTTTTGGAAAGAAAAAATTTCTTCTTTTATTTTTTCTTTCAAAAACGCACTGCGTAAAATTTTACTTAAAATTATGTTACAAAACGGCAACCAATTATTTTTAGAAAATCGTGAAAGAAGATTTTCTAAAATAATACATGCCTAACTTCAATTTTGCAGAAATCATAGTTTTTGATAGAGGAGGATGAGTATTATGCAAGACACGGAGTTAGGAGTAACGGTAACTTTGTGTTCCGAAGTGCAGATTATCACATTTCATCCGACAGTCCGTATTTCTAAAAACCACAAATGTTTTGGTGTGTGGCCAGAGCATAATCAATAATTATCTTAATTCTGTTTAGGGAGAACTATTATGTGTAAAAAACTGATTTTTCTGGTTTCTTTAGCTCTGGTACTGAGCATGGCCGGCAATGGATGGGCAGGTGCTTCGAAACCTATCCCTGCCGACGGCGCTATAGTTGAAGATACATGGGCAAACATTGCCTGGGAGGGGGCCGGGATTTCATTCGATGTGTATTTCGGCGACAATTTTGACAATGTGAAGGATGGTACCGCCGATACGTTCCAGGGTAATCAAACCACAAAATTTTATATTGTGGGCTTTCCCGGATTTGCTTTTCCGGATGGTCTTATTCCGGGTACGACTTACTACTGGCGTATTGATGAGATACAGGCCGACGGCACTACAATACACACTGGAAGTGTCTGGAGCTTTTCGATTCCTGGTAAGATTGCAAAAAATCCCGACCCGCCTGATGGTACCGAGTTTGTAGAAGCCGATGCAATGCTAAGCTGGACGGAAGGTTTCGGTGCGAAATTACACACAGTGTATATCGGCACGAATTTTGACGAAGTTAACAACGCCGCCGGCGGATCTTCCCAGGCACCCAAAACCTATTCACCGGGCCCGCTCGAACCAGAGAAGGTTTATTACTGGCGTGTCGATGAGTTCGACGCCGTCGAGACTTATAAAGGCGAAGTCTGGAGCTTTACGACTGTGGGCGCCGCCGGGAGCCCGAATCCGTCTAATGGTGCTGTTGATGTAAGTCAGGAGCCGATTCTGAGCTGGAAGCCGGCAGATACTGCTTCCTCTCACCAGGTATACCTCGGTACGGACGCAGATGCCGTGAACAATGCCACGACAGCTTCACCGGAGTACAAAGGCAGCAAAGCAGCCGGTGACGAGACTTTGGATGCCGGCCAACTTGACTGGGACAAAATGTACTACTGGCGCGTCGATGCGGTCTATGATGCAGATCCGGGTAACCCGGTCAAAGGTCTTGTCTGGAGTTTCACGACAGCCAACTTCCTTGTTGTGGACGATTTCGAGAGCTACAATGACCTTAATGAAGATGAACCCGAGAGCAACAGGATATATTTAGCGTGGGTGGACGGATTCGACAACCCGGCCGTAAACGGGGCTCTCGTTGGCTATGAAAATCCACCTTTTGCCGAGCAGACTATAGTTCACGGCGGCATGCAGTCAATGCCATTGTTCTATGACAACGCTGTGGGTAACTCTGAGGCGACCAAAACATTAACTTCTACCCGTGACTGGACAGAGAACGGCGTTAACACGTTGATAATTTATTTCAGGGGTAATTGGAAAAATGCCCCCGAGCAGATGTATGTTGCTGTTAACGGCGCTGTGGTCAATCATGATAATCCGGCTGCATCGCAGATAGGTATCTGGACGGCCTGGAATATCGACCTGCAGTTGTTTGCAGACCAGGGTGTGAACCTTACTAATGTCAATACGATTGCCATTGGTTTCGGCGATAAGAGCAATCCGCAGGCCGGCGGCTCAGGCACAATGTTCTTCGATGATATTCGATTATCAACCGCCCCGGCTCCTGTCGGAAAATTCCTGTTGTTTGAAGAGGATTTCGAGGGCGTGGTCCTGGGAACAACCGTAGAGGAATCCGCGGGCACCGAAGAGGTCTGGACGAATATACCACCAGAAGGATGGAGTGTCGACAATAGCGGTGTTCCAGGTTTCGGCGACCCGGCCATTGATGGTGTTACCGAGTGGGCCGGATGGGCCTTCGTGAACAGAGACTGGTGGTTCACTGTCGATCCCCAGGGTCGCGACAACTTCCAGAAAAGTCAGGGCGCCATAGCTGTGGTCGACCCGGATGAGTGGGATGACAGCACTCACCCGCCGGGCTACAACGTTGCAGAAGACCCTTATGATACATGGCTCACTACACCTGCAATCGATATCACCGGTGCTCAGGCCGGCACGATCCAGTTAAAGTTCGATTCGACCTGGCGTCCGGAGTTTGACGGCGACTATCACCAGAGTGCACTTATTACCGCCTCCTTTGACGGAGGCGAAGAGATTGAACTGGCCTTGTGGTTATCAGATTCGAGCAGTCCGAACTTCAAGCCCGAAAGTCTTGCCAACGAGAACGAGACGGTTGTGATCAATGTGGACAATCCCACATGGGCTACGAGCGTTGTTTTGACATTTGGTATGTTCGATGCCGGAAATGACTGGTGGTGGGCGATTGACAACATACAGCTTACCGGATTTCCCAAATAGAAGGTCTTCGCGGTTTTTCAGGCAAACGATTGTTTATTAATTCGGGGCTTATGCAGAATCCCGGCATAAGCCCCTTTTTATTATCTGTTGGTTCGGCCATCGGCGGATCAACAATACCGATTTATTTTGAGACTGCACCGGCGTTAAACGTTAAATTTACAGCAGGTTCATACCTTAATTCTCAAAAATGGTAATTCGAAATCCCTCTTAAAGTACAGTTTTTCCTTGACGGAAACTGGGATAATTTGGTATAAATAAAACTGGTGAAGTTTATATCCAGGTATATGGATATCAGCGGGTTACCACCCAAAGTGGGATGAAATTATTTATTCTTTGGAAAATTGGAGGTGTGATTACACAAGTCCACAGGTTATTTCCGAAAATAACATTGTTTTTTAAGATTTGAATTATCACATTTCAACCAGCGATTTGTATTTTGAAAACAACTAATGTTTTGGTGAGTTGCCAAGGCATATTCGTTGTTATCGTAACTTTTTTACAGGAGTAAGTATTATGAGAACTCGAATAATCTTCTTGACAGCAGTTTTGTCGATAGGATTGATGGGAATCGGTCCCAGCCACGCACAGGAAGTCGTTAATCTATTGCCCAACGGCGGCTTTGAGAGCGGTGTCATAGCGACATACGGCACCTATGGCGATGCGACCAGCGAAGTCGTTACGGAATGCGTTGATGCCGCGGTTCCCGAAGGTCCGATTGAGGGAGAGTACTGCCTGCATATCACGGTTCCGGGGGCAGGAGCCAACAATTGGGATAGCGGAATGTCGGACGGAAGCTATTCCTTTCAGAGTGGCAAGAAATATACTTTCTCTGCTTTCCTCAAGTGCAAATCAGACACATTGCAAATTCGCTTAAAGCCGGAACGTGCAGAAGACCCGTGGGAGGGATATGCTGATCAGGTCTTCACCATGACTGAAGAATGGACAGAATTCAGTGTAACAACTCCTGTTTTTACTGAGGACGTGACTCCCGCCAGCCCTACATTCCACTTCGCTTTTGCAGCCGGTGATTTTTGGATGGACGGCGTACGACTCTACGAAGGCGACTACGTCGAACCTGCTTTCAAAAGTTTTAAGGCCACTAAACCCGACCCGGAAGATGGTGCTGTGCATGTGGATACATGGGCAAGCCTCTCATGGGAGCCTGGAATATCGGCATTAACGCATGATGTTTACTTCGGAGACAATTTCGACGATGTGAACAACGGCGCCGAGAGTACATTCCAGGGCAATCAGGCCGCAGATTTTTATATAGTCGGCTTTCCCGGTTTTGCTTATCCTGACGGCCTAACTAATGGAACGACATACTACTGGCGGATTGACGAAATCAATGAAAATGATCCGAACAGTCCGTGGAGAGGCAATGTCTGGAGCTTTTTAGTGCCGCCCAAGAATGCCTATAATCCCGAACCGGCTGACGGCGCCAAATTCATAGAGCCGGATGTAGTACTTACATGGGATCCCGGTTTCGAGACAAAATTACACCAGGTTTACTTCGGGGACAATTTTGCCGACGTCGATGCCGGCACAGGCGGCACTGCAAAAGGCCCCGTAGGCGATACGGACTACACTCCCGGAACTCTTGAATTAGATAAGACCTACTATTGGCGCATCGATGAGTTCGACGGCATCGAAACACATAAAGGCAAAGTCTGGACTTTTACGATTGCAAAGTCCGGCGGCGGTGTACGGGCGGATTACTTTACAGGTATGAATTTCGAGAACCTGGTTCTGAATCGCATTGATCCTCAAATCGACTTTAACTGGGGCGACCCGGGAAGTCCTGACCCATCGGTTGGCGATGATAACTTCTCGGTAAGATGGAGCGGTCAGGTGGAGGCAGCTTTCACCGAAACCTACACTTTCTATGCCAGGACAGACGATGGTGTGCGTCTGTGGGTCGAGGGTCTGCAGCTTATTGACAATTGGGTTGACCGTTCAGCAACCGAGAACAGAGGAACGATAGACCTTGTCGCAGGACAGTTTTACAGCGTTGTAATGGAATATTACGAGAACGGAGGCGGTGCAGTAGCAGAGCTTCGCTGGTCGAGTCCACACACTCCGAAGCAAATCATTCCGCAGGCGGCACTTTCGCTGCCGGTAAAGGCCAGCAGTGCGAATCCGAGGACCGGCTCGGTTGATGTAAAACAAACAACTATTCTTACCTGGGGCCCCGGAGACTTTGCTGAAACGCACGATGTCTATTTCGGCACGGATGAAGAAGCCCTGCGCAACGCCGATACAAGCTCGCCCGAGTACAAAGGCACGAGGGCCCTTGGTTCTGAGAGCTATGACCCCGGCGTGCTTGAGTGGGACACCACTTACTACTGGCGTGTCGATGAAATCAATAACAACAATCCGGAGAGTCCGTGGGTAGGGGGTGTCTGGAGCTTTACAACGGCCAACTTCCTTATCGTGGACGATATGGAGAGCTACAATGACATTAATGAAGGTGAACCCGGTTCCAACAGGATATATCTGGCGTGGGTGGATGGATTCGACAACCCGGCCATAAACGGTTCTATCGTCGGTCATGCCAATCCTCCATTTGCCGAGCAAAGTATCGTTCACAGTGGTAATCAGTCGATGCCATTCTCATACGACAACGCTGTCGGGAAATCCGAGGCGACTTTGACATTGACCGACCTGCGTAACTGGACACAGAAGGACGTTGACACACTGACAATTTGGCATGTGGGTGATACGGCCAACGCCGCCGAGCCGATGTATGTTGTCCTCAACGGCAGTGCAGCGGTCACTAATCCCAATCCGAACGCGGCACAGATAGGCTCCTGGACTGCATGGAATGTTCCCCTGCAGGCGTTCGCAGACCAGGGCGTGAATTTGGCCAATGTCAACTCTATTACCATTGGTTTTGGCAACAGGAACAATCCGACCGCCGGTGGTACTGGTATGATGTACTTTGACGATATCCGCATCGGCCATTCCACGCCGGCACCCGACCCGGACGCACTCGGGAATATACTGGCCAACGGCGGCTTCGAAGACGGAGTTACTGATCCATGGACCTTATATGGTGACGCTACTATGGAAGTGGTCCAGGAATCTCCGATTGAGGGCGGCTTTTGTCTGCATGTTACAGTTCCCACAGCAGGTGCGAATTTCTGGGACGCCGGCCTGCAGAACGCAGAACATGTTTTTGAAGCAGGCAAGAAATACACTCTTTCTGCTTTTCTAAGGACCAGCCAAGGTACGCTGGATATCAATTTCAAGCCGGAACGTGGAGAAGACCCGTGGGAAGGATATGGTGACCAGGTTTTCACCATGACTGAAGAATGGACAGAATTTAACGTAACAACTACTGTTCTAACTGAGGACGTCAATCCGGCTTCCATCACATTCCACATAGCTTTTGCAGCGGGTGATTTCTGGATAGATGGTGTAAGATTTTACGAAGGTGACTATGTCGCACCCTGATTTGGGAAATTGATGTGAGTGATTAGACTCCCACTCCTTCGACCTTGCTCAGGATGGATTCAGTGGGAGTGAAATTAAGTGTTGTATTAATTCCGGGCCTGTGCCAATCTGGATCTGGCATAGGTCCTTTTTTCATTTAAACTGCCGGGCAAATTTGAATCAGTCTTGCAGTCGCCGGCAAATGCAGCGATTTTCGGTTGTTCTGCCGCTGTTTTAACTTCATTATCTCCGGAACAAACCCTAAAAAACGGCATTCATTCACAGTTATCGAAGTGAAAAAAACGAACATAAGCCCTTTTTTTATGCAAAAAAGGCGAAAAATTAATAAATATGCTGTACCAACTAACTTTCAAACAAGTTTGGCAAGGACATCGGTGATTTCTATTGAGCATCGCAAGACTTAATAAATTCCTGCTTTTAGCTAAAGTGCCCATAGAAATCTATCGAAAAAACCATAGATACAGCAATCTTCGAAACTCATGTGAAACTTTAATCCAGAAAAAGGGGATGATAATGATTGATGAGATATGTCTTAACGATGCACTGTTGGAAGGTGCACAAGAAGTCTTTAACACAATGATTTCCGGAAACATAGAGTCCTGCGAGTCTGATCATAAAATAGTAGGGGATTCCCTTTTAGGTTCGATCACGTTCAAGGGAGGACTGCAGGGATGCCTGGCTATCTGCTGCAGTATGCCCTGCGCCAAGACCATCGCGGCTAATATGCTTGCGATGGACCCAAGCGAGGAATTGAGTGAAGAGGAAATCTGCGACGCTCTCTGTGAAGTAACCAATATGGTTATGGGGGGGGTAAAATCACGGATAAAAAATGTTGCAGGCGATATCTCAGTTTCTATTCCCACGGTGGTTAGAGGCCGGGGGCTCCAAAACAGTTTAGGCGAAGGGGCAATGAAAACTTTAATCAAACTTAAGTTCGAGTATGAATGTATTGCAGAGTTGTCGATGCTGTACAGGGAAAGTTCCGAATAGTATTTTCAATCATTAAATAATCAGGTTTAACAAATGGCAACATCCCAAACAGAAGAAGCTACTGATAACAAGCCCGAATCCATGGAATCCGGTACAGTCCGGGAAAGCGGCAGTGAAAAAACAGATTCCAAAGAATCCGGCATAGCAGAGGAAACCCGGTTATTAGAATTATCAACGGAATCATTCAAGGCCTTCTGTGGCGACATTTCAGCCATGTTCGGTATTGGCATGGAGTGTAACAATCAGGAAACAGCAACTGTAACAATCGAGGTTCTACAGGAACGTTTTAAGGACCTCGTAGCCGTTACCGGCGTCAAGGCCGAAGGTGCTTTAGAAGGAACATTCCAGATAATCTTTAGCCGGGAGGGATTATTTACTCTCGCCGGAGCAATAGTGAGGCCGGCACAAATGACCTCCTTATTAGAGAAATGTACCGGGCCGGAAAAGACTATGAAAAACATAGAAAGCGGCTCACTCAAGGAGGCAGAGGAGGTAAGTGATACGGTTGCAGAAGCCTGCAACCTGCTGATTGGCTCTTGTGACAGGGTCTTTCGTGAGGGATTAGAAGGCCATAAACACCTCCTGCAGACCGAGACCTTTGTAGGTGACCCGTGGGACAATCCAAAAGAAAAAATAGGCCTGTCGGGCGATGAAGAATATCTGTTCGCCTCTTATAAAATAACAATTAGCTCTTATCCGGCCTTCGACTGTGGTGTCATTTTCCCACAAACAATCTTTGCCAAAGTTAATCCTGAAATAGAAGAAAAAGCCGAGGCTGAAGAAAAGGCCAAGGCCGAAGCAGAAGAAAAAGCCAAGGCCGAAGCAGAAGAAAAAGCCAGGGCCGAGGCAGAAGAAAAGGCCAAGGCCGAGGCTGAAGAAAAGGCCAAGGCTGAGGCCGAAGAAAAGGCCAAGACCGAGGCTGAGGCAAAAGCCAAGGCCGAGACAGAGGCAAAGGCCAAAGCTGAAGCTGAGGCAAAGACCAAGGCTGAAACTGAGGCAAAGGCCAAGGCTGAAACTGAGGCAAAGGCCAAGACCGAGGCTGGAGAAAAGGCCAAAGCTGAGGCTGAAGAAAAGGCCAAACCCGAAGCCGAAACTGAAGCTAAATCAGACAATGAGGTTAAGGCTGAGGCGATAGAGGAGAAGGATAAGCCTGAAGCAGAGGCCAGGCAGGAAACGGAAGAAAAAGCTGAAACAAAGGCAGAAGTAAAAGTCGAGGCCGAAGCCGAAGACAAACCTCAGAACGAAGAAAAAACATCAGCGCCTGCTCAGAATCAAGAGCCTAAGAAGGGTAAGGTTTCGGAAACTATCCAAAAGATGACTCAGTCGCCGGCTATTCTTCTGGGCGAGTCCGGCAAGGACGCAATAGCCGACATCTGTGTCTCATCGGAAGTATGCGCAACAGACATCATGCAAAAAGAGGTGGTCTGGGCAACTTCAGAGGAGAGCGTACAGCAGGCTCTGACAAAAATGCAGCAGCGAGACAGCGGATATATAATGATAGGCAAGGACGAGACCCTGGAAGGTATAGTATCGAAGTCTGATATAACAGGAGCAACCAGTATCTATCTGCGACCGATTTTTACAAAATGGTATGGACCTCTGGATGATGCAACTCTTCAAATCAAACTCAAATGGATAATGAGCAGGCCTGTTCGAACAATAAGGCCGGAAACACCGCTGGCAACAATTATAGAAAATATTTGCCGGTTTGGCGGGCGTGGCTTACCCGTTGTGAACGAAGAGGGTAAAGTGCAAGGCCTCGTAACGGTATTCGACATCTTCCGGACGCTGCTTAACACAAATGATAATGTTTCGACCGTCGGCAAAACAGCCGAGGCACCTGCATTAGTAAAACATTAAAAATACGAACCTCAAAAAAGCATAACTCCGAAGGACGCAAGAGTATCATCTACTTCCTTTCTTAAGTGAAATAGTCAAGGATTAACACTGCGAATAGTTAGGTTATGGGCTTTGCCCGTTGAGGTTTTTATGGAAAAGTGGCAAAAGCAGCCGCCTGCTCCCGCCGCTTTTTCAATTCGCGCCAGGTGGTCAGGATGATTCCTTCGCTTTCGATAAACTTTTTTATATCAGGATCGGTTAATAGACTAAGCTCGGCCTCGCGATTCGGGCCTGAACCTGAAATGTGCGAGAACACCTCAGTTTGTACTGTACAGTGTACAATAATCTGGGTGATTCCCGGTTTCATATCATCCAGCAATGTAATTAATTCGGTTTTTTTCTCTTGGTAATTCCTTGCTCTCGTAGGTTGAGTTACAAGATCATCGAGAACGGGAAGTCCGGCCTTCCATACCTTTTCTGCGATAGAAATTACCAGTGGTCTAAGAGGGCCGGCCTCATTACCGATATGCTGCATATGCCCTCCGAACATGAGAATTGGTATCTTCTTTTCAATACCCACTTTTACATACCGGTCGATAAATTGCGGGGCAAAACACGTTCCCATGTGGGAATCCAAATGGGTAGGCTCAATCCCCATAGACAGGGCCTTGTCGATTTGGGCGCGAATCTCAGCTTCGAATTCATCCGCAGTAGCATGAGCGACAACGTCAGGAACGTTTTTCCATAAGTAACCGCCCGGGTCCACAAGCCCCGGCACGGCCGGTTTGCCGGCAACAGGCCCCCATCGATAATTCTTCCATTCCGACGTAAGTGTAAGATGAATACCGGCATCTGTATTCGGATGCTCCTTGAGATAAGCCGCATATTCCGGCACCCAGGGGCACGGCATCATAATGCTCAACGAGGTAGCAATACCCTCTTCAATAGATTTAACTGCCCCCATGTTGGAATTGTGCGACATACCCACGTCGTCCACGTGGAAAATCACCACTTTTGTGCCCGAAGGCCAACCCAAACGTTCGGCATATGTTACTTCCTGAGCGCTGGTAACATCCAATCTCATAAAAAACACGGACAGCAATAAGACAGTTCTAAAAGATTGATTTGATAACATATAATTTCCACCTCCGTTCGATTCTAAGCGTTTGAGCTCATAAAGCCAAATTTACATCTAAAGCTGCCTTCGGTACATTAATATTACTCCCGAGACTGTAAAACGTTCTTAAGTATATCAAATCAATTAATCGGGGGCAAGTACGGGACAGGCTTAGTTTACTATATATAAACGAAGCAAAATTGCTTGGAATTGAAGAGGCGGTTCAGTTATTATAATGACTTAAAAGTTGGGGGAACATAGCTGAAAGGACACTATTTAGGAGTAAAATCATGATAAAATTAGGCATGCATGTAGATAATTGGCGGCACTTCGATGTCCCGTACGATGTCCCTTGTCAGGTCGCAAAAGACCATAATATGGAGTACATAGAATTCGGTACGATCGATGGAGACTATTTTATCGAGGCGTTGGGATATAATCCCCATATACCGCTTCATTCAAATCCGATCAAACTCAAGCAATATTTAGACTCGATGGGACTAAAAACATCACAGCTTGATGCGGCCTATCCGATGTCATCTCCAGAGGGTCAGTATCGCGGCATCGGCTACACTATTCGGACGATTCAGTTCGCCAAAGCAATCGAATGCCCCTGCGTGGACACTACAGACGGCGGCCGCAAGCCGCAGGGATACACCGATGACGAAGTAATGGTACTTATAAAGCAGTACTATCGGGTGGTGCTGGAATGGGCCGAGAAATATGACATTATAATCAATGTCGAGCCGCACGGGCCTTATACGACCAACCCGGATACTATGGAGAAAATTCTAAGCCTTTATGATTCGCCCTACCTGAGAATGAACTTTGATACCGGCAACACCTTCATCGCCGGGCAAGACCCGGTAAAATTCCTGAAGCGGTTCCGGGATAAGGTCTCGCATTGCCATATAAAGGATGTCAGCGAAGAGCTTGCAAAGGCCGTACGAGGTGGACAGACAGGAATTGCCTGTTCTGTGGTCGGTATCGGTGAAGGAGTCAATGCCGACAATATTGCCGGCTGCATAGAGCTGCTGAAGGAAATCAACTGGGATGGTGTTCTCTCCATAGAATGCGAAGCAGCACCCGGCAAGATTGAGCAAAGTATCGAATGGCTGCGTAATGAAATATCCGGATAGAAAATCTTGGCAATATATCCGGATTCTTTGACTGATTAAAACATTAGCAGTAACGTTAAATATAGCCATAAGGTTAATCTTTCTTAGGCAGGAGACTTATAATGAAGTTCAATCGTCGTGGTTTTATCAAATCGGGTATTGGAGCCGGAGTATTAACAGCGGCAAATGGCTGCCTGTCTTCCGCCGAGACCCGCAAAACAAGTATTGCTAAACTGGACAAGGCTGCCTCGGCACCGGTACTGAAAATTGCATCCGTCAAATCGCCCGTTAAAATTGCCTCCATCGAGCTGCTGCGCGGGGATAAAAACTTTTTTGTTCGCACCAGAAGTACCGATGGCGCCGTTGGTGTTGCCGTAACCAATAGCCGCGCCGCATATCTCTATCCGATTTTACAGCAGTTGGTTGTCCCTTATTTCATCGGCAAAGACGCCCGCAATCTCGATTCACTCATCGATGGGGTGTATGTATATCGCAGCAATTACAAGCTGTCGGGTCTGGCACTGTGGTGCTGTGTGGCATGGGTGGAATTCAGCCTGCTTGATTTACTCGGGCGAATCGCGGACAAACCGGTGGGAGAGCTGCTCGGCGGTGTGATGCGCAGTGAAATTCCTATCTACGTTGCCAGCGGCAATCGCAATACCACGCCTGAGCAGGAAGTCGCTGTTCTGACTGAACATATAGAGCGGACCGGTGTCAGGGCCGTAAAGTTTAAGGTTGGCGGACGTATGAGCAACAATGCAGACTCCATGCCCGGACGCTCAGAGGGCTTGATTCGTATAGTCCGCAAAGCACTCGGCGACAAAATAACAATCTACGCCGACTCGAATGGCTCCTATGACTGGCGTAAAGCTATTGAGATAGGCAAGCTCATGCAGGACTATGGTATCAATATGTTCGAAGAGCCCTGTCCATTCGACCACCTTGAGGAAACCAAACGCGTTGCCGATGCTCTTTCAATTCCGATATCCGGCGGAGAGCAGGAGTCCAGCATTCGCCGTTTTCGATGGATGGTTGAAAACAACGCGGTACAAGTCGTCCAGCCGGACCTTCATTATTATGGAGGATACGTTCGCGCAACGCGCGTGGCGCGCATGGCGGCAAAGGCGGGAATGTCCGTTATACCCCATATGTCGGGAGGTGGCGTTGGATACGTTGATGTGCTCCAATTCGCTTCCTGTACGCCGAACATTGGAGGATTCCAGGAATACAAGGGTGATATTTCTCGAACAGGCCCCTGGTATGATCCTCCTCTGAGACTGAAAAACGGTGCAATTAATGTTCCTGTAGGACCCGGCCTTGGTATCGCCGATGTTTCCGGTCTGCTTAAGAACGCCAAGCCTCTATGATTCATCTCGCGGAATCAAACAGTTTACCGGGCATGATATAGTCGGTCAGACATTCCAAACTTCTCTTGTAATCCGAGCTCTCAAGCTCATCAAGTTCACATTTTGCCTGATTGATATAATAAAGGGCCGTTTGTTTGGTCATGCTGAATGCATTTGAACCAACAAACATCTTTCTTATTTTTTCGAGTCTGTTCTTGTCTATTTTAGACTCGAACATCCTTTTTATTTCTTGTTTTTCGGTTTGGCCGACAGCATCAAGCAGGTCCAGCAAAGGTAAAGTCATATCACCGGCAACCATGTCCTGACCGGGATGCTTGCCAAGGGTTCGCTCTTCACTTATTAAATCCTTACAATCATCTATAATTTGAAAGGCTATACCAAAGTTCAGCCCGAATCCTTTCAATATTTTCCGAACGGCTTGATTATGATTGCCTAAAATGCCCCCTGCATGGCAGCAGGCCGCGAGCAAAGAGGCTGTTTTTTTTCTTACGATGGTAATATAGCTGTCTTTAGATAAATCCAGATTACCCCGCTGATAGACCTGAATCAGCTCTCCCTCGCACATCGCGTGTATTGCCTTGGATATACATTCGAAAACATCCGGATTTCTGCATTTGCCTATAAGGTCAAAAGCCTTGGAGTAGATGTAGTCACCGAATATAATAGAGATGTCATCTCCGAGTTCGGCATTAATACTGGGTTTACTGCGACGCATAGTCGCCCCATCAAGAACATCATCATGAATTAAAGAAGCAATGTGTATTAACTCCACAGCACTTGCCAGCATGATAAGTTCATCATGGTTATAACTACTATTTTTGCCGGCCGAAGCCGCTTTTTCGGAAAGAATAACGAGCGCAGGCCTTAGCTTTTTACCGCCGTTTTTCAGCAGGGAGCTGCTCATTGCCTGAATTGACTGGTTTTTGGATTCCTTAACGCAGGCCTCTAAAACACTTTCCATCGCTTTAAGGTCATCTGCAATTGGCTGATAAATCTCTTCGAGCTTCATTTACTTTAGCCCTTTAAGGAAGTCTATACCCAGTGATTATGGTTAGAATTCGTCGTAGAAGATGTCATCGGGGCTAAGTCCTTTTTCTTTAAGCACTCTGGTAACGGCCTCGATCATCAGGGGCGGGCCGCACAGAAACGCCTGCCTTCGAATAT
>CAZZAX010000123.1:0-16706 GCA_964653075.1 uncultured Pirellulales bacterium | reverse complement strand
ATTGAAAGATATACTGTTTTGCGAAGTCCGCACATCGACAAGAAATCGCGTGAGCAGTTCGAGCTGAGGACTCATAAACGCCTGATTGACATACACGAAGCCAACGCCCGAACGGTTGAAGTATTGAACCGTCTGGTAGTTCCGGCGGGAGTTTTTGTAAGGATAAAAGCCTGATTCGTCGAGCGAATCAACGAATACGGGACGTGAAGTAATGGCAATGTTGTTAGGAAAAAAAGTTGGGATGACCCAGGTCTATGACGATTTGGGCACCTTAGTGCCGGTTACGGTCATTCAGGCCGGTCCCTGTATGGTTATGCAGGTAAAAACCACTGAAACCGATGACTACAACGCTGTTCAGTTGGGTTTCGATGAGATAAAGCCGGCCCGAAGGAAGCATCCACAGATCGGACATGCCAAGAAGGCCGACACGACCCCAAAGAGGTTCATCAAAGAGATGCGATTAACCGAAGATGCCGAACAGCAGTACGAAGTTGGCAATTCCGTGACGGTTTCGGTTTTCGCGGAAGAGAAGTTTGTAGATGTTGTGGGTACCAGTAAGGGTAAGGGTTTTGCCGGAGTGATGAAGCGGCACGGCTTTGGGGGGTTTCCCGCCTCGCACGGCACGGAACGAAAGCACAGAGCACCCGGCTCGATAGCGAGTTATTCCAGTGACGCCGGCCATGGTGCAGGCCCCAAAAAAGGAAAGAGAATGGCAGGACATTTGGGCAACTGTCGTGTTACAGTGAAGAACCACAGGTTAGTAGAGGTGGACGAAGGGAAGAACTTATTAATCGTCAAGGGTTCTGTGCCCGGTCCGGCCGGTGGTTATTGTATTGTCCGTAGTGCAAAAAAGCCTAAGTAGTGGGAGAATGGAAACCTGAAAAAATGATTAATTTGTCTGTTTACAACACAGATGGCCAGGAAGTCGAGAGCTTGAAGGTTGATGAAGCGGTTTTCGGCGGCTCAGTCAGATACACGCTTCTTAAGCAGGCTGTTGTTATGTACCACGCAAACAAGCGTGTTGGAACTGCCGCCACCAAGGGCAGAAGTATGATTGCCGGTTCGGGCAGAAAGCTCTTTCGGCAAAAGGGAACCGGAAACGCCCGCATTGGCAATATCCGAACCGGCAAACGTCGTGGCGGTGGTGTTACATTCGCCAAGAGCCTAAGGGATTTCAGTCAGCGTATGCCGAAAAAGCAAAGGAGATTGGCCAGGGATTCGGCGATATTGGCGAAGCTTTTGAGCAGTGATGTTGTGGTTGTTGACGGGCTGAAATTTGAAAAACCAAAAACAAAAGAGTTTGTGGGCATTTTGGACAACTTGAAAATCGATCGCAGTTGTCTGGTAACGGTTGGTTCTGAAGATGTAAATCTTTACAAATCGGTGAATAATATTCCAAAGGTAGCTGTTATGCCTGTGAATGACTTGAACGCCGGCGATATTTGCCGCCATCGCAAGATGCTGTTTACAAAAGAGGCGTTTTTAGCTGTTATGAACAGGGAGCAGGCAAGCGAAAATTAACGGGTATTGGTGTGGATGATTATAACGTAATAATTCGGCCTTTGATTACCGAGCAGGGAATGCACTTTGCGAACATAAAGGGTGCGTATTCATTTGAAGTAAATAAAAGGGCCAATAAGACGCAGATAAAAAACGCAGTCGAAAAAATATACAATGTCAAAGTACAAAAGGTAAGGACGGCCAACCGCAAAGGCAAGCAGCGTCGCAGGGGCAGAGCGTTCGGAGAGACATCAAGCTGGAAAAAGGCAATTGTATTTCTGGATCCTGAATTTCATATAGATTTGTTCTAAATACGAGATACGAATTATGGGTATTCGAATTTATAAACCAACAAGTGCCGGCCGGAGAAACAGCTCGGTCAATGATTATGTCGAGTTAACCACCGACAAGCCTGAGAAGTCGCTGTGCAAGCGGATTAAGAAGAGCGGCGGCAGAAACCATTATGGCGTAACCACTACTCGTTTTAGAGGCGGTGGAGCAAGAAGGATTTATCGTATAATTGATTTTAAGCGTAAAAAGGATGGTATCCCGGCAAAAGTGGCTACGGTTGAATACGATCCCAACAGGAATTGTTTTATATCCCTGCTACACTACGCCGACGGTGAAAAGAGGTATATATTATCGCCGTTTGGTATAAAGACCGGCGACCGGGTTGAAAGCGGTCCGATTTGTGAGCCTAAGATTGGTAATACGATGCCGCTGTCGGCCATTCCAGCCGGTATGGAGATTCATAATATCGAAATGAGAGCCGGCCAGGGAGGAAAGCTGGTCAGGGGTGCCGGCAACGCCGCAAGGATTGTGGCAAAAGAAGGTAACTGGGTTACCGTCATTTTGCCGAGCGGTGAGATGCGGATGATTCGCAAGGAATGCCGGGCAACAATCGGGCGGCTAAGTAATCCCGACCACCAGAATGTTCGCATTGGCAAGGCGGGGCGTAAGCGGCATATGGGCATCAGGCCACACGTAAGGGGAAAAGCGATGAATCCGGTTGCTCATCCGATGGGTGGTGGAGAAGGCAGAGCAAACGGCGGGCGACATCCTTGTTCGCCTACCGGCGTGCTGGCAAAAGGCGGGAAAACCAGAAATCCGCGAAATCCAAGTAACAAGAGGATAATTCGCAGACGTAAAAGTAAAAGACAGAAACAGTTAAATATTTGATTTAGCCGTGCGGAGCACACGTGCTATGTGAGATACAAGAAATGGGAAGATCTCTTAAAAAAGGACCATATATTGACGACAAGCTGTTTGGGAAGGTCAACAAGCAAACAGCCTCCGGTTCTCGCGAGCCGATTAAGACCTGGGCAAGAAGATGTACGATAGTCCCGGAGTTCGTGGGCTTTACGTTTATGGTTCACAATGGAAAGATGTTTCATAAAGTATTTGTCACCGAGGATATGGTGGGGCATAAGTTAGGTGAGTTTTCGCCCACACGTACGTTTAAGGGACATTCGAGCAAGAAGATAAAGTAATATGCGTGAAGCGCTGTTGGTGAAGCCGGGTTAGAGATAATTATGTTAAGTGCTGATAAATTAAGAGAATATTGCCGGGAACGGCAGATGGATGTCGGACAGTTGGCCGACAGGCTCACCGGGGCCAGGCTCAACAAAAAGCAGGCGGTTGCTGCAGTTAAGAACTGGCAAAAAGGCCTGTTCAAGCCGGAGCCGAGGACGGATGATATTAACCGCCTGGCGGCTGCTTTATCTGTTGAGACAAATGATATAGCTGACTGGCGTTCGTCTTATCGCTATGCACCGATGTCGGCGCGCAAAGCCCGGCTGGTTGCTCAGTTGATAGTAGGCCGAAGTGTTCAGGACGCGATGGACATCCTGAAGTTTACGAGAAAACGTGCTGCAACTATGATTGATAAGGTTTTAAGAAGCGCTGTAGCAGATGCCGACGAGCAGCAGGTTGACGTTGATAACCTTTATGTAAGCTCTGCCCGTGTTGATGATGCAGGAATCCGGATCGGCACAAAAAGATGGATACCAAAAGACAGAGGCAGGGCGCACCCTATTCACAAAAAAGCTTGTCATATACATATAACATTAACACAAGCGTAAAACGAAGTACGAGATACGAAATTATGGGCCAGAAAGTATCGCCAATAGGTTTTAGGACAGGAATAACACTTGGTTGGCAGAGTACATGGTTTGCTCCGAAGGCCAATTACGGGGATTTTCTTGTCGAGGACCAGAAGATCCGCCGGTATGTTGACAATAGATTTAACCGTCGTATGCCCAAAGGCGCGGTGGCAAAGACCGAAATAATCCGGACGCGCAACGAAGTAAAAGTAACACTGCACAGCGCCCGGCCCGGCGTGGTCATCGGCCCAAGGGGTGGTGAGGTCGATAAATTACGAGAAGAGCTTGAAGACATAACAGGCCGAAAGATAAGTGTCAACGTCATCGAGATAAAAGAGCCGGACCTAAACGCTACATTAGTGGCTGAGGCGATTGCTGAGCAGTTAAGTAAGCGGGCTTCCTTCAGACGCACGATGAAACAATATTGTGAGTCGGCAATGAATGCCGGTGCTAAAGGAGTTAAGATTATTTGCGCTGGCCGGCTGGGTGGCTCTGAAATGTCGCGAAAGGAAACACAAAAGCTTGGTAGTATTCCGTTGCATACATTGGACGCCAATGTAGATTATGCTGTGGCAACATCAAGGACAACATACGGAGCTATTGGGATAAAAGTATGGATTTATAAAGGCAAATTCGGAGAAGAAATTGTGCAGAGCCACCGTCGTCGCCCGCCAAGGCGTATCAGCCCGGCAGCCAGGGGTGGCGGGAGAGCTAAAGGAGCACCGAGAAAAGACAGCAGAACAATTACTGCACCTAAAGTAGCCGCTGCGCCGAATGTGGCAGTTCCGCCTGCGGCGCCGAATGAAGCCGGAACAAGCGAAGCAAAGGAAAGTTGAAAAACCGGTTTTTTGGGCAAAATAGTGCTATATTAAATACAGGTTTTACAAGGGTTTGAAAAAATGGCAATGATGCCGAAAAGAGTCAAATATCGTAAAAGCCAACGCGGCAAGATGAAGGGCAATGCTTCAAGAAGCAATTATGTAGCGTTTGGTGAGTACGGTTTGCAGGCATTGGAGATGAGCTGGATAACGGCAAGGAACATTGAAGCCGGCCGGGTTGCAGCGACTCACTTTTTGCACCGTGAGGGCAAGGTCTATATCAGGGTATTTCCACATAAGCCGGTGAGTTCCAAGCCGCTCGAAACGCGAATGGGTAAAGGTAAAGGTGAGCCGGAGTTTTGGGTTGCCAGGGTCAGGCCCGGACAGATTTGTTTTGAGATCGGTGGAGTAGGCGAAGATGTAGCAAAGCAGGCGCTGCTCAGGGTTGCTCATAAAATGCCGATCAGGTGCAGATTTATTAAACGAAGACATTCATTGTAAGAGGAAAGCTTCGGATGAAAGCGCAGCATTACAGAGAGATGAGTCATGATGAGCTTGACAACAAACTTGAAGATCTTGAGAGGCATTTATTCGATCTGCGTTCACAAGCGGTTACAGAAAAGCTGGAAAACTCCAAAGCCGTAATTAACGTCAAGCGTGATATCGCGAGGGTTAAAACAATAATGCGGGAAAAAAGGTAACGTTTATACCGCAGACGATTGGTGGGTCGGAAATAAAAGATGCAGGAACAAAAATTAAAAACTGTAAACGGCGTGGTGGTTAGCAACAGTGGTAATAAAAGCGTCAAGGTAGTCATTGACTTCAAGGTAAAGCATCCAAAGTACGGCAAATACATCAAGCGAAGGACGAAAATCGGTGTTCACGACGAACACAATCAGAGTAGTGTTGGCGACGTGGTTGAAATTACTCAGTGCAGGCCTCGCAGCAAGACCAAGAGTTGGCGCCTTGTCAAGGTTGTCCAGAGAGCAGTTGAAGTGTGAGTTGAGATAGAAGATAATGATTCAGCAGGAAACAATGTTGGATATAGCCGACAATTCAGGTGTCAAGTCGGCGTTGTGCATTAAGGTTCTTGGCAGAGGCGGATCCCGTGGCAAGATGACCCGGCCGGTCGCAGGCGTGGGAGATATTGTTTGTGTAGCGATAAAAAAATCGCTTCCCAATTGTCAGTTGGATGACAAAAAGGTACATAAATGTGTTATTATTCGCACTAAAAGCCCTGTAAAACGGACCGATGGCAGCTATGTAAGGTTTGACAGCAATGCCGCAGTTATGATTGATGGTGACGGCAATCCGATAGGAACAAGGATTTTCGGCGCGGTGGCCCGTGAGCTTCGCGAAAAAAATTATATGAAAATTATCTCACTGGCGAGTGAGGTAGTATAAGGGATTTTGAATTGTAATTTTGATTTTTGCGTTTTGAAATTTGGATTTTTATGGCTTCGCATATTAAAAAAGGTGATATAGTCGAGATAATTTCCGGTGACCACAAAGGCGCAACCGGCAGAGTTCTGCGTGTGATACATGACAAGCATCGCGTAGTGGTTCAGGGTCACAACATAGCCAAAAAGCACGTTAGGCCTTCGCGTAAAAATCCGCAGGGAGGCCGCATCAATGTTGAGCAGCCGATACATATAAGTAATGTTTTACCTGTGAATCCTAAAAGCTCGAGAGGCAGCAGGGTTCGTTATCAGGTAAACGAGGATGGCGGCAAAAAACGCATTGCCGCCGATGGCACCGAAATCGGCGTTATCAGAAAGACAAAATAATGAGTTATTGATTGGTAATCGGTGCTTATTTGGCCGGTTAGCCGTTAAAGAGATGCAGTATGGTACGTTTGAAAGAGTTATATAAGTCAAAAATAGTTCCGGAGCTGACCAAAGAATTCAGCTACAAAAATCCAATGGCCGTGCCGCAGATGAAAAAGGTCGTTATCTCTATGGGTGTTGGCAGGGCGACCCAGGACAAGAAATTTCTGGAATTAGCCAAAAAGGATTTGATGATGATTACAGGCCAAATGCCATTGGTCTGTAAAGCAAAAAAGAGTGTTTCGAATTTTAAGGTTCGTGAAGGTGTGGAAACCGGCTTGAAGGTCACTGTCCGCGGCGTTAGAATGTATGAATTTATGGACAGACTCATTAGTCTTGCAATCCCGAGGGTACGAGACTTTCGTGGACTTAATTCGGACAGTTTCGACGGCAGAGGGAATTATTCGATGGGTCTTGCTGAGCAGAGTGTATTTCCTGAAATCAACCCGGCGAAAATAGAATTTCAGCAGGGTATGAACGTAACTTTTGTAACGACGGCAAAGACCGACGAAGAAGCAAGAAAACTGCTTCAGCTTTTTGGTATGCCGTTCAAAGGCTTAACGGCAGTAAATCAAGAATAAGATTTTGGCTCGGATACGAGAAACTGGAGCGTATGGATGTCAACTAAAGCACTGGAAAACAAGGCGGAACAAAAACAAAAATATCGCGTCAGACAATATACGCGTTGTCAGCTTTGTGGCAGATCCAAAGCAGTATATCGCAAGTTTAAGATTTGCCGGATTTGCTTTAGAACATTAGCCAGTGAAGGAAAAATACCTGGAGTAAAAAAAGCCAGTTGGTAGCTCGTGAATTAAATCACGACAAGGCCCCAGAACACGAGGCGCGAAATTATGAGTTTGAGTGACCCAATAGCTGATATGTTGACAAGAATTCGCAATGCTGCGCGAATAAACAAAAAACAGGTCAATATAAAGGCATCGAATATTTGTGAAGGCATATCTGCTGTTTTGAAGAAGGAAGGTTACATCGAGGATTACGACCGAATCGACGACAGCCGGCAGGGAATACTGAGGATTACGTTAAAGTATGACCATGATGGCCATTCTATTATCAACGAAATAGCAAGAACGAGCAAGCCCGGGCGAAGAGTTTATTCATCCGTTGACAAATTGCCGCGCGTTTTGGCCGGTATGGGTATAGCAATTGTTTCGACAAGTAAAGGTGTAATGAGTGACAGAAGCTGCCGGGAAGCGAAGGTCGGCGGCGAGATACTTTGTACGGTAAGCTGATGAGTCGTATTGGAAAAAAACCAATTGGTATTCCTGGAGGCGTAAAGGTTGAGCGGAAAGGCCGGTGTATCAAGGTCACTGGCCCGCTCGGCGAGCTCCAGATGGATTGTCATCCTCGGATAAAGGTAAAAGTTGACGATGCCGGGGGGAAAATAGTAGTGGAAAATAAACGTCCCCAGGACCGCCAGAACAAGCAATTACACGGTACAATGCGTGCCTTGATTGCCAATATGGTTACCGGTGTCAGTAAGGGTTTTGAGAAGAAAATGGAGATATTCGGCACCGGGTATAATGTCAAAGAGCAGGGTGGAAAGCTGGCTTTTCAGGTAGGATTTTGCCATTCCGTAGAGCTGGTAATACCGAAGGGCATAAAGGTTAATATCGATGTCGGTGCTACCCGGGGTAATGACGTTCCTGCAAGGTTCACGCTTTCGGGAACAGACAAATGTCTACTGGGACAGTTCGCTGCAGATATTAGAAAGATAAGGCCGCCGGAGCCCTATAAAGGAAAAGGTATCCGGTATGCCGACGAACATGTACGTCGTAAGGTCGGCAAAGCATTTGCTTCCGGGGCGGCATAGTTGGGATTTAGTTCTAATGAAAAATGACAGGCTGAAAAAAGCAGCACTAAGGCGTAAGTATCATGTGAGGAAGAAAGTCTTTGGAATGCCTGACAGGCCTCGACTGTTGGTATTCCGCTCGAACAGGCATATTTACGCTCAGATTATAGATGACGTTGCAGGAGCGACACTTGCTTCGGCAAGTACAAGGACAAAAGGATTGCAGGATCAATTGCCCAATGCCGGCAATACAAAAGCTGCAGAAATAATAGGTGAAGCAGTAGCAAAACAAGCACTCGGCGTTGGGATTAAGTGCGTTCGCTTTGATAGAAATCGATATAAGTTTCATGGCAGAGTCAAGGCACTTGCCGAAGGGGCGAGAAAAGCCGGTCTGGTATTTTAACACGATAGTCAATACGAGAATATTTGGAGAAAAAATTGGCAGTAGAACCCGTTAAACTCTCGGAACAGGAAGAAAGGCCGTTGGAAGATACGGTTGTGAAGGTTTTTCGCTGCGCCAAGGTGGTCAAGGGCGGACGGCGATTCAGTTTTGCCGCATTAGTCGTAATTGGTGACAGGGCAGGTACGGTCGGTGTCGGTTATGGCAAGGCTAATGAGGTTCCGCAGGCGGTCGAGAAAAGTATAAAAGACGCCAAAAAATCTTTGCACAAGATATCTTTACTTGACCGGACAATTCCACACGCGGTAAACGGAAAATACCGAGCGACGAAGGTGGTATTGGTCCCGGCCAGCCCCGGTACTGGGGTTATAGCAGGTTCCAGTGCTCGAGCGGTACTCGAATATGCCGGCGTACAGGATGTCCTTACAAAAGTTTACGGAAGCACTTCTGCTAAAAATGTGGTCAAAGCTACGCTGAACGGATTGTTGAAATTGCGCAGCAAGGAAACGGTTGAATCTCTTCGTGGTGTATCAATAAATGCTTAACGGTTTCTGATTAACGATTGGGTGATTTGAATGTTGAATCATGAAATAACTTCTCTTGTGGGTAAACATAAGCGTCGTCGACGTGTCGGCAGGGGAACAGGCACAGGCTACGGTAAAACATGTGGCCGGGGACACAAAGGCGCCGGCAGCAGGGCCGGCTCGACTTCAGTTACGCTTCGCGAAGGTGGTCAGATGCCTTTGTTTAGACGACTGCCTAAACGAGGTTTTAATAATTATAAATTCGCGACACGCTGCGAAATCGTAAATATCTCGCAACTGGAAAGGTTCGAGGATGGTTCTGATGTCGGTTTGGAGCAATTATCCAGCGTCGGACTGATTAACAGCACCAAAAGCAAAATCAAAATTCTCGGCAAGGGAGACCTGACAAAGAAGCTGCAGGTAAAAGCTCACAAATTCAGCAAAACGGCAGAGCACAAGATAGTGGCTTCCGGCGGCACAGCAAAAGTTATTTGATTGTTGCCCGTATATTCTATTATACGGAAGGAAATATGAAATCGGCATTTCCGCTTCCGAAAGGCGGATACAGAATAATGGATAAGAAATAATGTTTGGAACTGTAATCAACATATTCAGGATCCCTGACCTTCGCAATAAGGTTCTTTTTACGCTGGCGCTGCTGATAATATACAAGGTTGGTTTTCATATCCCCGTACCCGGTTTTGACCAGAAAAAGATAACTGAAATTGCCAATACACGAGAGACGGAGAGTCCGCTGGGCAGAGCTGCGGAATACATGCAGATGTTCACCGGAGGAAGACTTGATAAGAGCAGTTTGTTTGGTCTGGGGATTATGCCTTATATTACCTCATCAATTATTCTTATGCTATTGGGTGAGGTTGTTCCGGCTTTGAAGAAGCTACGCCAGGAAGGACAAACAGGCCATAAAAAGATACAGGAGTACACTCGCTATCTTACTGTACTGATATGCGTTGTTCAGTCGATAATGTTTATGAAGTTGTTAGGTGGACAGGGACTGACCTATGCGGGTATGTACCGTCAGGCATTGATAATGGGTGTTGTCGGCATGACGGCCGGTACTATCTTTTTGATGTGGCTTGGCGAGCAGATAGATGAATACGGCATAGGAAACGGTATAAGCCTAATAATTATGGCCGGCATAGTCTCCAGAATGCCCTGGGCAATCTGGAAGCTTTGGCAGGATGTTGACTTAAATCTCGCTGCGGCGCCGGGCAAGGTAGGACCTGCGAAGATATTGTTCCTGATAGCGGCATTTGTGTTTGTCGTTGCCGGTGCGATACTGATAACCCAGGGCCAGCGCCGAATACCGATTCAGCAGGCAAAGCAGATGCGAGGCCGACGGATGTATGGGGGGCAGAGGCATTATTTGCCGCTTCGTGTCAATCACGGAGGAGTGATGCCAATAATTTTCGCATCGAGTTTTATGATGTTTCCCCCTATAATAATCGAGCAGTTATTAAGAATTCCAAGGCTCGCTGATTCGTCGTTTGTAATTACTCTTAAGGATGCCCTGGGCCCAAGTGCTTATACCTATAATGTTCTTTATATGTTGTTGATATTTTTGTTTGCATATTTTTGGGTAACGGTGCAATTTCAACCCAAGGAGATGGCCAAGAACCTTCGGGATTCGGGAAGTTTCATTCCCGGGCTTCGCCCGGGGCGCAGGACCGCTGATTATCTGGAAACGGTAATGACCAGAATCACTTATTTTGGAGCTTCATTTTTAGCCATCATTGCCGTTGTACCATCGCTGGTTTCAATATTATTGGGAATTGATTGGCGTGTAGCAACGTTCCTGGGCGGAACCGGCTTATTGATAGTTGTTAGTGTCTCACTGGACCTGGTTCAGAAAATCGAAGCGAATCTTTTGATGCGCAGCTATGAGGGTTTCAGTGGAACCGGCAGGATAAAAGGAGCATATGGATGAGAATAGTTTTGTTGGGTGCACCTGGTGCTGGCAAAGGAACGCAATGTAAGAACATTGTTGTCCAATATGGTCTGCTTCATTTATCCAGCGGTGATATTTTACGACAGGAACGAGCCGCAGGCACCGAATTAGGGGAAAAGGCACAAAGTTATATGGATTCAGGCGGTCTTGTGCCTGATGAAATAATAATTGAGATGATGACCGGAGCTATAAACAAGGCCCCTGATGCAGGTTTCTTACTGGATGGTTTTCCAAGAACGGTCAACCAGGCGGTTGGGCTTGATAAGTCGCTGGCTGCTAACGAGATGACGATAGATTTTGTTTTGAACCTCCAGGTAGATGACGACGTAGTAGCAAAACGTATAACGGGCAGAAGAAGTTGCCCTGAGTGTGGGGCGGTTTACCATATTAAAAACTTAAGACCGAAAGCCGAAGGTATCTGCGATAACGATGGTGTCGAGCTTGTTCAACGGCCAGATGATACCCCTGATGTGGTGGCTAATCGTCTTAAAACATACCATCAGCAGACAGAACCGCTGGTGGATTACTATAGAAACAACGGCGCAGTTTATGACTTCGATGCTGACGGAACCCCGGACGAAGTAAGGGGTTCGATATTTGAAAAACTGGACGCCCTGGTCAAGGCGTGAAGCGCTGGAAAGTGTATCGGAAGTCGAGACGGGATACGGAATGGCTATAACGCTTCGCAGTCAAAGAGAAATTGACTTAATGCGTAAAGCAGGTGCTGTTGTAGGAGATGTTCTTTTAAAATTAAAAGAGATTGCTGAGCCGGGAATATCCACCTTGCAGTTGGACGGCGTAGCTTCGCAAATGACCGTTGATGCCGGAGCTGAGGCCTTGTTTAAGGGTGTTCGCACGGCGGTATCTAAAATCCCGTTTCCGGGTGTAATTTGTGCTTCGAAAAACGAACAGGTCGTTCACGGGATTCCTGCCGAGGATGAAAAGCTTAAAGAAGGTGATATTCTCAGCATTGATTTTGGCGTTAGACTTGCCGGCTATTGTGCAGATGCTGCCGTTACGATTGCCATAGGCCGGATTTCCGAGATTAAGCGCAGGCTGATGGACGTAACAAAACATGTTCTTGATATAGCAATAGCTAAATCCGCACCGTCTGTTAAATGGAGTCAGGTGGCTGCCGAGATGCAGCGATACGCCGAATCAGCCGGCTTTTCGGTGGTGAAAGATTTTGTCGGGCACGGAATCGGAAGAAAAATGCATGAAGATCCGAGAGTGCCTAACTTTGTCAACGATGATTTGCTGGCAAACGACATTATTATGGCAGAAGGAATGGTTCTGGCTGTTGAGCCGATGATTAACGTCGGCTCGAGTGCAGTTAAGACACTCAGGAACGGCTGGACAGTGGTAACAAGAGACAGAAAATGCTCGGCTCATTTTGAACATACAATTGCGATTGTAAAAGATGGTTGTGAGGTATTAACTGCAGAAAGGCAATGAGTCGTATCTCGGACGAAACAAGAGTTACGAGTTGCAAAATAAGGAAATACGAAACAGGAAAAATGGCAAAGAAGGACACAATAAGATTGCAAGCTAAAGTGACCGACGCTTTGCCGAATGCCGTGTTTAAAGTAGAGCTGGAGAACGGCCACAAGGTTTTGGCTCATGTTTCGGGCAAAATGCGCATGCATTATATTCGGATTTTGCCGGGTGACACAGTCATAGTCGAAATGTCACCGTATGATTTGAATAGAGGTCGTATAGTTCTCCGGCATTAGTCAAAGACTTATACCGTAAAAAAACAGGTAGATAAAATGAAAGTTAGAAGTTCAGTCAAACGTATATGTGAGAATTGTAAGGTTATTCGTCGCAAAGGCGTTGTGAGGGTAATATGTACGAACCCACGGCATAAACAACGCCAAGGATGATTTTGTAATGAGCGGCCAGTGGTGATATTAAATAATTACCTGATTCGCAAAAGGAGCTTGTATGCCACGTATTGTTGGTGTTGATATACCGAATGACAAATCCATATGGATTTCGCTGACTTATATTGTCGGGATAGGAAAATATACTTCGGAACAGATATTAAAAGAGGCTGGTATCGAAGGAAAGACAAAAGCCGGCCAGCTCAGCGAAGACGAACTCAGCCGGATAACGCAGATTATTGACCGCAATTACACCGTTGAAGGTCAGCTTCGCAGGCAGGTTTCACAAAATATAGCTCGCTTGCGCGATATCAATTGTTACAGGGGCGTTCGTCACAGAAGGAGTTTGCCCGTTCGGGGCCAGTGTACGCAGAGTAATGCGCGCACCCGCAAAGGGCCGAGAAAAACAGTTGCGGGCAAGAAGGGTGTAAAGGAAAAACGCTAAGAGAAAATGATATATACGTTATACGCTGATTAGAGGATTTTTCAGAATAATGGCAAAAAGAACGAAGCGAAAAGTAAGGAAGAATGTCGTTCGTGCTATTGTGCACATAAAGGCGACATTCAACAATACATTGATTACGATTACAGATATGGATGGTAATGCGGTTTGTTCGGGTTCAGCCGGTTGTGTCGGCTTCAAAGGCTCTCGCAAAAGCACGCCTTTTGCCGCCCAGAGGGCCGCCCAACGCTGTGCCAGTTCCGCTATGCGTAATGGTGTTCGCGAAGTTGAAATCAGGGTTAAGGGGCCCGGCTCAGGTCGCGAATCCGCCATCTCGGCTCTGCAGCAGGCCGGATTGCGTATCGCTTCGATAGAGGATGTTACTCCGCTTCCCCACAACGGTTGCAGACCACCGAAGCGAAGGAGAGTTTAAGAGAAAAGCACTACGAGAGACTATTTCGGAGATAAATAAAAAGAATGGGACGTTATCTGGATTCATCTTGTAAACACTGCCGTCGGGAAGGAATGAAGCTTATGCTCAAGGGCATAAGATGTGAGACGGCCAAGTGTCCTATCGAAAAGAAACAGCGAAATCTGGCTCCCGGGATGCACGGTTGGCGCAGGGGCAGGGCAAGTGAATATGGTGTTCGGCTGCGCGAAAAGCAAAAAGTCAAAAGATATTACGGACTTTTTGAGCGACAGTTTATGAGGTATTTTCATCGAGCTGAGCGGGGTAAGGGTAATACCGGTGAAGTACTGCTGCAATTGCTGGAAAGACGTTTGGACAATGTGGTCTATAAGTTAAATTTTGCGCCGTCGCGCAAGGCAGCAAGGCAGTTGATTGCTCACGGTCATATCTATGTAAACGGACGCAAGGTGAATGTTAGTGATTATACTACGAAAATCGGTGACAAGATAATAATCAAAAGTTCCGAGAAAAGCGTAAAAAAAGTGAAAGAACAGTTGGACAGCAACCCGAATTTTACCACACAAAGCTGGCTGCAATTAGCCCGGGAAAAGCCCGAAGCTACTGTTGTTGCATTGCCTGCCCGGGATGATGTCCAGATTCCCGTTGAAGAGCAGTTGGTTGTCGAATTCTGCTCGAGATAACTGCGAAGCAGTTCTAAGTTTATGAATGTTGAGTTTTGAGCTAAATCAAAACTAATAATTCGAAACTCAAAACTTACACAGGAGATCTATATGCGAGTTACATGGCGTGGTTTGGAATTGCCGACTCGTGTTGAACAAGACACGATCGTATCGAGCGATAAGTATGGCCGATTCTTTATTGAGCCTTTCGAAAGAGGATTCGGCACCACTATCGGGAACAGTCTCAGGCGCATATTGCTTTCCTCTTTGGAAGGCAGTGCCGTAACATCCATCAAGATAAACGGTGTCAGCCATGAGTTCAGTACGATAAGCGGAGTAAAGGAGGATGTTACCGATATTGTTTTGAATGTCAAGAGTCTTGTTATTTCCCTCCAGGGTGAAGGGCCCAAGACGATGACTGTTTCGGCAAACAAAGCCGGCTTTGTCACGGCTGCTGATATAGTTGCCGAGCCGGCCATTGAAGTGATAAACAAAGATATGGTTTTGGCTACCTTGACGGAAAAAGTAAAGTTTGAGATGGAAATGGTGGTTGAGAATGGTCGTGGTTATGTGCCGGCTTCCGAACGTATCGCTGACGCAGACAGGTTCGAGCAGGAAGTCGGAAGAATAATGCTCGACGCTGTATATTCACCGGTTACAAGAGTACGCTATGTAACAGAGAACACGCGTGTTGGTCAGCGAACCAATTATGACAGGCTGATTCTGGAGATTTGGACCGACGGAACAATTACACCTGAAATGGCTCTGGTGGAGGCCGCTAAAATTTTACGCAAGCATGTCAATCCGTTCGTTCAGTATTTCAAGCTTGGGGAACAGACCGTCGCTGCCTCTGAGGTTATTGAGGTGGAGACTCAGGAACAAGTGGTGGACGAGGAATTAAGCCACAAACTTACCATGCCGATTCAGGAACTGGAGCTGTCTGTAAGAGCAAGCAATTGTCTTGAGTCTGCTAAAACCGAAACAGTCGGCGAGTTGGTGAAAATGACAGAAGCTGATTTGTTGAAGATTCGAAGCTTTGGCAAGACTTCTCTGCGGGAAATCAGAAGGAAACTTGCCGACATAGGTTTGTCTCTGGGGATGACCGATATTGACAATTAATTTTGATGATTAACTTTGATAATGTTCGAAGGCAGCAATGCCGGATTAAGAGGGATTTGAATATATGCGTCATAGAGTAGCAGGACGTCGGTTAGGTCGAACAAAAGAGCATCGTTTGGCTATGCGGCGAAATTTAGTCGCTTCACTCATCCAGCACGAGACGATTTCGACAACGATAGAAAAGGCTAAAGAGGTAAAGCCCTTTGCCGAGAAGTTAATTACGTTGGCCAAGAAAGGTACGTTAGCGGCCAGACGCCGGGCTATTTCTCTGCTTGGAAATCGCGATATGGTAGCTGATGAGGATGGCCAGGCTGTCAAAACCGGCACGATAGTTGGTAAATTATTCAGCGAACTTGGCCCAAGATATCTTGACAGAGCCGGCGGCTATACGAGAATTATTCGGTTGTCTATGAGAAGACTGGGTGATAACGGCCAGCTTGTATTACTGCAACTTGTAGGTGCTGATGAGGGCTCAACAAAACATAGCAAGCCCAAAAAACGCTCTCGTAAAAAGCCGGAACATACCGCCGAAGTCACGGAAACTACCGAGATCCGGGAGACTACAGAAACCAGCGAGATGCCGGGCCAGACCGACCAGTCTTAGCAGGCGGCAGTTGGCAGAAAGAAAATAGCGGCAAGTTTAAAATCAATAAACTCCGCACGTAACGCAGTACTATATACAAAATACGAGATATGATAGAATGGGCGCCGATGATTGCCTTTTTTGTAAAATGGTAGCCGAGCAAATTCCGGTTACGAAGATTTACGAAGATGAGGATGTCCTTGCTTTTTTGGACATTGAGCCCATAAGTGACGGTCATACTTTGGTAATACCTAAGCAGCACTTTGAAAAGTTACACGATTGTCCATCGGAGCTTTTAGGCCGGGTTGGTTCACGGCTGGGCAAGATCGCCGGGGCTGTAACTGCCGCGATGAATTCCGACGGCTATAATGTATTGTGCAATAATGGCAGAGCGGCGGGCCAGCTTGTCGAGCATTTACACTTTCATATAATTGTTCGCAAGACCGGCGATGGCCTTTTTAACCGGTGGCCTGCTTACAGGTATGGGCAGGGAAAAATCGAAGTAATTGCCGAGAAAATACGAAAAAAACTATAATTTTATTTTGTTCTTCTTGAATAATATTTTTTTTCTGTATATATATTTTAACGATCGCGGGGTAGAGCAGTCTGGTAGCTCGTCGGGCCCATAACCCGGAGGTCGC
>CAZZAX010000122.1:0-17399 GCA_964653075.1 uncultured Pirellulales bacterium | reverse complement strand
ATTTCCATGTGATGCCATCATTCTGACTATCAAGAAGATCCTTCTTGAGGCATTCCATTTGAGCAATCCCCAACATTGTCCGATTTGAATTAAACGCACTGACCAGGAAGGCCTCGACTTCATTCGCGTCAAATGGTTTTGTAACGACTGGCAAAGGAGCATCCCGGAAAGACCTTGCATCCAGAATAATAACACTCGCATCACTTCCGTAAGTTATCTTACGGTAGAACTTCGTTTTTCCGTGTGTGAGTACATCATTAGGGGTATCCCATAGCTCGCCCCGTATCGGATGATAAGCCTGAAAAGCCTGCATGGCATTCTGATATACCCGAGTTTCATTGACGAAGTCGACAGCATCTGTAAAAAGCGGAGGTTCTAAAGGGTGAACATTTGGGGCGTCGGGTGACTGACCTGGGACTGCACCGCCGGCAAAATTGTCCACGATTTCATGATCATCAATCGTTGCCAAAATGGATGTTGGGGCATTCAACAAGGCCATGAAGTTCGATCCGAATCGGGACGACAGATTCTCGTTATGTTTTATCAGAAAGTTCTTAAGGGTACGTGCCTGCACAACACCTGGAAGTGCAGGTGTCTCAGAGTCGGCATAAATGCTGTCCCCAAGTTTGATGAAGAAATCCAGATCTCGCTCTGGAACATTCTTCAGACTGGGAAACGGCGGTGCCTGTTGCCAATCTCCCGATGCTCCGAAACTTAAACCTGCACTGATACCAATATCCCAAGGTGTTCTAAACTCACCAACAGCGGTTTCGTTCTGTGCATCAGTAACGCGATAGTAGTATTTAGTCGCTGGGATGAGTCCACTTATCTCCACTTTCACAGGCTGATTCACATCAACAACTGCGACGGTTTCATGCCCATCTATTATTCTAAAATCGTCAAAGGTAGAGTATTCAAACTTCACCTCTCCGAGAGCAGTGCTGTGTGCCCATAACACTGCAGAGGTTTGCATCACATCTCCGGATGCTACACCATTCGGCAAGGTGGACATTTGCCCGCTGGCTGATGATGAGGCAAACGATGAAATTAACATCCAGGCCAAGGACAAAACAGCAGGATTATATTTAAAGAATTTCACCATCTTCCTAAACCTCCAAGTCCCCACAATTCTTCACGACCTATTTCCAACTCTGCCGTAAGGTGTTTCGTCAAATTTGTTGTTGCAAAACTGTTAGTCCCTCTCGAAAATCAGTGTAACCACAAAAGCATTGTACATTATCAGATGAAATTGGAAGCAAAGCCATACACAATGCACCAGACTATAGTACTAAAGTTTGTATGCGTACACAACATATTTATGCTTTTTGATACGCACCATGTCTACCATCACTCCCTAATCCGCGACTGCAGGGAGACGTTCTGTTTCGAACAGGTGGGCGACAGGTTGTAACTGGGTAACGGAAGTGTGATGGATTGTTGAGCGATTGACAACAGGTCGAGTGGTAAGTTCCTTTGTACACAAGCCAGAAATTTGGCCCAATTTACTTTTCGAATTACAAATTGCATATTTTTATATCATAATTGTGCTCATGTCAGTTGCTGAACTCGTAGAGGGCTGTTTCGTTTCATTCGTAGCGGGCCAGTGGTTTTGTTTCAGGAATTTGTTTACATCTTTACATAGTGGCAGATGCATATTATAGTGCAGTGAATGAAAGGAGGATACCGATGTTTAATGCACTTATGGTTTTGCTGGTGCTCACAGCACCAATAAATTCCTGGGAAAAGGCAAGTTCCATTCCTGTCCGCGCAATCTTGGATCCCGTCGTGACCGACAGCACATCTCCCATAGTCCCTACCGCTGTCGAGATATCCGGCGTGCTTGGGGAGCGTATGCGCGCTCATACTTTTTGCCGCATCGCGAAGATTGACGAAAACACGCTACTTGATGGCTTTCGCGCGAGACCAGGTTCCCACCCATGGATCGGTGAGCATTTGGGCAAATGGCTTCACGCTGCGTCCTTGCTTTGGCTCTGGTCACAGGACCCGGACTTGCGAGAGAAGATAACACGTCTCGCAAAGGGGCTTATCGCCACGCAGGACGATAATGGATATCTTGGAACTTATGTGCCTGAAAAGCGTTTCGGTCTCTATCGTGGAGCCGACTGGGACGTGTGGATCCATAAGTACTGCCTGATCGGTCTGCTGTCCTATTATGGGATTTCGGGCGACGAGGAGGCCCTGACCGCATGCAAGCGCGCTGGCGATCTCTTGGCTTCAGTATTTCCTCGTGAGCGTAGCATCCTCAAGGCTGGAACGCACGCTGGCATGGCTGCAACCTCGATTCTCGAGCCAATCGTGCTGTTATATCGTGCGACAGGCGATAAGAAATACCTTGACTTCGCTCTGTACATTGTCAGATCGTGGGACGAGCCCGGCGGACCACAAGTCCTCTCGGCGATGCTCAGGGAGAAAACAGTTCTCGCCGTCGGCAACCGCAAGGCCTATGAGATGCTCTCCAACTATGTTGGGCTTTGTGAACTCTATCGTGCGACGGGAAAACCAGAATTTCTCGAAGCGGCAAAATATGCCTGGGAAGATGTGAAGGCAAATAGACTATATATCACCGGTGGCTCCAGTGCCGGTGAGCACTTTCAGCCCAATGGCCATCTTCCCAACGATGAGGGCGCACACATTCAGGAAATGTGTGTTACCACCACGTGGACACAGCTTTGCTGGCAACTCTTCCGTTTGACCGGAGAGGAGAAGTACGCTGCGGCCCTCGAACAGGTTCTTTTCAACGAGACACTGGGCGCACAGAAACCGGACGGGTCAGGCTTCTCTTATTTCACCCCCCTCGAAGGACAAAAGCCCTTCCGTTCGGATTACCCTGGAACGCGTGGTATGGACTGCTGCAACTCCTCAGGGCCGCGTGCTCTCGGTCTTGCACCAACTTTTCTTGGGACAATCGACTCTGATGGTTTCAGAATCAATACATTCGCGCCAGCGCACTGGCACGTGACAATCGGCAGCATACCGGTCACGGTAACGTTGAAGAGCCAATTCCCCAGTGACGGCGTCGGCACAATCAAGATAGACCTGCAACACGATTTGGATTTTCCCCTAGCCATCCGAGTTCCCCGATGGACTGCGAATCCAAAGGTATCGATTGCCAACGATGTCTTCCAGCCTGAGCCAGGGACGTATCTGACAATCAAGCGCTTATGGTGCCGGGGAGATATTGTGAAGTTCTCCTTCCCGTTCGTTCCGGAGATCCACATCGGTTCAGGCTCCAACGAGGGCCGTGTGGCCGTGACTGCAGGACCTCTTGTTCTTGCACTCGACCAGGTAGACAACCCCGGAATTAGAATCCCGAAGTACGTCGCGCTGCAAGGTTTGGCGGCTGAAGACTGCAAGTTCAAGAGCAAGCTAGTAAAAGGCAACTGCTCCTGGCAAGATGAAAAACTGTGGGCCTGCAACGTGCATGATCTCACGGCTATTGCACAGGGAACGGAAATCGAATGCCGTGTTCTGCTTCGTCCCTTTCTTAATGCCGGCTCTTGGAACTCCACCCGCTACGCAGTCTGGCTGCGGGTACCCGGCACCGTTCTGAATGATGACGCCATAGGCCCATTCACATTCGGGCGAGAGCTTTATAGTTGCCAAGGTAACTTGAACGGCAGCATTGCCGATGGAGATTTTAGCACTTTCCGCGTTACGTATGATGGAAAACCCCAGGAGCAAGCATTCTTTGGCATTGCCCTTGAGAAATCCGCCCAGATTCGTCGCGCGGTGTATGTGGTAGGAAAGATCTTTCACGATGGTGGTTGGTTTGACACTACTGGCGGCAAGCCAAAGCTCCAGGTCAAGAAGACGACCGACGGTCCCTGGCTCGATGTCGCTGTCTTTGAAGATTACCCTGATGCAACAGCCACCGATCCCAAGGGAATACATCTTGGCCTGCGATTCACCGTGAGATTTGAGCCCGTTGAAGCCGTTGCGATTCGTGTCATCGGCAAACCATCATCCGGTGACAATCCATCGCAAGCCTTTGCATCGTGTGCAGAATTGGTAGCTTTTGAGAAGTAATGCGGCTATTCTCGGCCCTGATGAAGCGACGCATCGAACGGAATAATCTTAACTGCTCCAATGAGTTGGCGAGGCGAAACGGATGGTCTTTATAAAAGTTTACAGGCTTCTTCACACATTTCGGATGTTTTCGACCGGAGGATAGTAAGTATGCAGAGTGGGGTATTATGAGGGTGGAATATCCCAAAAACCTGTAGTGTTTATGTGGTGATTGAGGAATTATGAAGTCAAGTGCCCCAGCAACATGCCTTTAAACGCTTGAATGGCCCTTATAAGGTAGTCCAAGAAAGGGATACTGGAATTAGAAGTCTTTTTAACCGTCTTAGTCTTATGAAGAACATCAGTCTCATCGGTGCGCCACGATCTCAGTCATCGTGAGACGATTGCCTGTCAGGAACGGATATTAAGTTTGTAGGATTATAGGTGAGATTCAGCGATGATCCAATGAGAATACGAACAATCTTACATTTTTTTGTACATATGTTTGCAGCGATAGTGCTTCTTTCTCTGTGTCAGTCTCTTAATGCCCAGGAAGCGGACAAACAGAAACGGCCTTTTCCGAGATTCCAGGCACACCTTATAGACAGACTGCCGAGGGGGTACAAGGTTGGCACGGCCGATATCGACCACGACGGAAAACTCGATGTAATCGGTCTGGCCACAGAGCCTTCCAGCCTTGTATGGTACAAGAATCCGACCTGGAAAAAGCATGTTCTGACGTCAAGAGCCAAGAAATATATCGATTTAGCCCCCTATGATATCGACCGAGACGGATGAACGGATTTGGCCAGTACGCATGACTTTGGCATGAGCAGAACAAATTCGGGTGGTCTCGTGTGTTGGCTGAGGTGCCCTGAAAATCCCACCCAGGAATGGCCAATGTACGCTGTCGGTGCTGAGCCAACTTCACACCGCATTATATGGGCCGATATAGACGGGGACGAGCGTAAGGAACTTGTCAATGCGCCAATCATGGGGCGAAATGCAAAGGCACCCCTGTGGGAGGTCGCTGTGAATCTCATTTGGTATGAAATACCCGAACAACCCACTCTTGCGCCTTGGGAGCCACATATCATTGATGATCAGTTGACTGTAGTTCATGGGATTTCCGTTATTGATTGGGACAACGATGGCTGCGATGATATTCTTGTAGCCAGCTTTGAAGGCATTCATCTCTTTCAACCCCAAAAGCAGGCAAAAGGTGTTTCGTGGACAAAGACAAAATTGGGAGTTGGTGACCAGGTCAATCGTGAGAAGCGTGGTCCCAGTGAAATTGCCGCTGGAAAGATAGGATCCGAAGAGACAATAACAATTAGCAGGGGCTATTCTTGCCTCATTTGTAATCTGCTCTTATTCCTGTCGAGACAACAATTGGAACAAAGTAAACATTCCACCCCGCCCCGCAACAACTGTTACCCCGATATTTTAACCAAAGGCTAAACTGCGAAGAGAATGCAAGCTGCTAATCGCTTCAAGCTATTAAAAGCCTTATTGCATGAGAGTACCATGAATTTTGGTCATGACATCGAAAAACTCAAAAAGGGGGCATCGAGATGAAGTCAATGTATGCGGAATCTTACTACAATCGGGGACCATAAAAAGCCGAACTGCTCCTTTGTGGCCCCTCCCACTCTGGCAGACAAAACCATTGCAATTTCTGTTCCCGCCGATTTGGTAATAGCCTGTTGAAGATCAACAAAAGCTGAACCATCTATGTCTTGTAATTCATCCACAGCACAGATATCTTCTATCGCTTGTTCGGTTATACGGTCGGCGGCGAATTTCAACAGGCGGCTTAGGGCATTAACAAAAGTGCGAAAGTTTACAATCAGCAAGTCCTCTTTTTTTGATAACTTGCAAGCTCCCTATTTTTCTATCACTTCTTTACTATAGTTGGTGAACTGAATCAATATTGCCTCAGCAGTCCATCGGGTCGCTCTTGCTACTATTTCCGGACAGTCACGTTTGCCTTTATCTCTAACATCTTTGCACAAGATACTTTCATACGTTTCCTTAAATCCTTTATAGACCGTACGAATTAATTTATGAGCTAAACGTGTATTTCCAAATGGACCTGTTCCACATAAATAACCAATAATTATCCCTGAACCTGTAAAGGCACCACAATTCTGCATTCCAGTCGGAGTTGCTCCGCCATCTAAACAACAAGCTGCTCTGAATATGTCTTTATTCTTGGGAATAAACTCAATAGCATTTTGGAGAGCAGCAACTGTACACCTGCAACATCCCCTGTACGTCTTCTCATATTCATACCCCAGCCGATATGCTTTTTCTATTATTTCCTTTCCTCTGTGGCCGATATCAATTTGGGTATCTTTATCCAACGCCTTAAACTGTACCTGACATATTTCTGCACCTTCAACTTTGTTGGTCAACAGGGCACTTAATAAACCTACGCCCGCTAACTCACAAAATTTGCGTCTGTGTTCGGAGAATTTCTTTTCCATTATCATAGCATTTAACTCAATTGGTTACTGGATTGTCCGGTGGAGTAGTTGGTGTCCATAACAGGTCATGCGAATCACGGATTAGATAATGTGCTAATGCTCCTGCGATACCCAACAATCCAGATACGACTATGTCTTTCTCTAACACCAACCGTGTTGAACAGTACCAGATTTTCTCTATAATGTCAAGCATAATATTTCCCTGCAAAGAAAGAGGCATCGAGACAACTAAGATCGTTGCACACACTACAATCAGCCGTTTACGCCTCTCGATCAATTTAAATTGGTGAAGCAAACTGAAGAGATTGTCTGCGTCTGCAGGGTGCAAAAAAAGGGCCCTGGAATGAACCAGGGCCAAACAAGGAAAAAATCGTTATCTCCCTATTAAGGAGTCTTATGGTATTTTCGGCTTTTTCAGCCAACGTCTTGAAGAAGATGAGTGGCATCCTTATGGGGGATAAGCCAAAATTGATGGCCTGAACTATTGCAATCGGATGCAGTTTTTGAGTATCGTAGAACGTGTACCTTACAGGAGTACAGGTTATGAAGTCAAATGGGAGACCCCGGATGATGATAGTCTCACCGGGCCGGCCGGTCAAGGTACACGAGTACGCGTTGACACAGTGCGTCACATTGCCAGCGAAGGCTCGGTTTCTGTGATCCGTCTCAACCAGCAAACACCTGTCAGCCAGATTATGGTCGGCCTGCATTCTTCCGGTATAGCATGTTCGCCCGATGGGCGCTATGTCGTGGTGGCCAATGCTGGCAGTGATACGCTGAGTGTAATCGATGCGCATACGGACAAGGTGATTGAAACCATCTGGGCCAAGCCAAGTCCAGCCGACCTGTTCGGAGCGAGCCCCAACGCACTGGCGTTCAATCCATCTGGTGACACTCTCTTTGTCACCAATGGTACCCAGAACGCCATCGCTATGTTCCGCTTCCATCCCATCGAGTCAAGACTTCTGGGATTGGTTCCCGTAGGGTGGTTTCCAGGCGCAGTTGCCTATGATACCACACGCCATCGGCTGATCGTGGCCAATATCAAGGGAGTCGGCTCAACCAAAGGCCTCCGAGAAAGGCAAGCCCATGAATTCAATACCCATCAGTATCACGGGACCCTGTCCCTTATACCTGTTCCCAAGGCTAAGGAGCTTGCGGCCTTGACGCGTCAAGTGCTTGATAACTATCGATACCCCTTGCTGAAAGAAGCTAGACAACCAGCACGACCGAACCAACCAGCACGGCCCATCCCAGAAAGGATCGGCGAGCCGTCCGTTTTTGATCACGTGGTTTATATCATAAAGGAAAACAGGACCTATGACCAAGTCCTCGGGGATATACCCGAAGGCAATGGTGAACCATCGCTGTGTGTCTTTGACGCCCAGATTACGCCCAACCAGCACAAGATGGTGTGTCAATTCGTTCTGCTGGACAACATCTATTGCTCCGGGATTCTTAGTGCTGATGGTCACCAATGGTCGGATTCCGCATTCGCCACCGACTATATGGAGAATTCTTTTGCGGGTTTTCCTCGTAGCTATCCCGATGGCATGGAGGACGAAGATGTGGATGCACTGGTTTATGCCCCCTCCGGTTTCATTTGGGACAACGCCATTGCGCGGGGCAAGTCGCTGAGAGTCTATGGTGAATTCGCCATCACAGAGACTGCATGGGTGGTTCCTGGCAAGAGAGACCCACCGAAATTTCTGGACTACTATCATGATTTTATCAACCAAACCCATTTGATCAACATTTCCAGCCTGCCCGGCATTGAATCGCTGCGGTCATACCTCAACACCCAGACGGTCGGCTGGGACATGGACATCCCCGACGTGTTCCGGGCCGCACAGTTCATCAAGGAGTTGCGTGCATACGAACGCAAGGGCGAGTTCCCCAATTTGATCATCATCTGCCTGCCAAATGACCATACGTCCGGAACCAAAGCCGGCTCGCCCACGCCGACGGCTCAGGTGGCGGACAACGATCTGGCCTTCGGACAGATCGTGGAGGCGATCAGTCACAGCCCATTCTGGGGCAAGACCTGCATCTTCGCCATTGAAGATGACCCTCAGAATGGCTGGGATCACGTCAGCGGTTATCGCACGACGGCCTATGTTATTAGCCCTTACACCAAGCGGAATACTGTTGTCAGCACCCAGTATAATCAGACGAGTATCCTCCGCAGCATTGAGCTTATCCTAGGTCTGCCGCCTATGAATCAAATCGATGCCACTGCCACGGTCATGAGCGACTGCTTTACCGATACGCCTGACTTCACCCCCTATGTAGTAGTGCCCGCAAATGTTTCTCTTGACCAGATGAATCCGGATACCAAGAAAATCTCGAATGCCACAATGCGCAAGGATGCGATCGCCTACGCTACACTGCCTTTGGAAGAAGTCGATCGATGTCCTGAGGACGTGTTGAATCAGATTCTTTGGCGTGCCATGAAAGGTCCGCGTGAACCGTACCCACAATGGGCTGTGATGGCTGATACCAAGGATTCTGATGCCTACTAACCATGAGGTTGATTCCAATCATCTGACTGTCGAGCTATTACAGAGCATACATAAGTGATACAAAACCTGGAAAAAACGGGAAAAAGCCAAAGAGTGGCGAGCAAAACTACCGGAAACGAAGAGTATAATCAAGTGACATAGCATTCAAAAAAGCCCTAATTTTTTGACCTTCAATACGTCATATTTCCTTGACAAGGCCTGGGCGAGTAGACGTAAAGCTCTATTATTTAATGGTGGACTGAGATATATTGGATATCAGTGGTGAAGTGGATTATAATGCCTACCGGCGCATAGCAGCCCAGAACACAAAGCTTCGGTGCCATTCGTGCGATGAGCCTTTAGTAAGGCTCTGGTGAAATAGTTTTTGTGGGTAACACAAATTTTTATAGGAGTGCTGTGACAGCATCAAAGGCAAGCACTGTATTCAGAAAATTCAAACTCTTAAAAGATTATTTTGTACAAGAGGATTGCATAGATACACCTGATAATGTAATTATAGTTGGGTGGGGTATATAATAGTATAGATCAGAAAATTTGGCCCAATAAAGAATGAATTAGGAGATGATAGTATGTCTGCGTTTCGTTTGGAAATACTTACTGTGAAAAGCCTTATGGTTGCTATCCTGGCAATTTTATTAACGATAACTAACTGTAAGGCTGAGGATTGGCCTTGGTTTCTGGGACCTAATCGCAATGCCGCCTCAAATGAGACTGGCCTAATGAAATCATGGCCTCAATCTGGCCCCGAAGTTTTGTGGACAACTGAGCTTGGGATAGGCTTTGGCGGTGTAGCCGTGCATAGTGGTGAAGTATATATCCTGGACCGTGTGAAAGACAAACAGGATGTGTTGCGGTGTCTTTCTCTTGCCAATGGGCAAGAACAATGGAGATTCGCCTACGACGCGCCAGGTAGAATCAGCTACCCGGGCTCCCGTTCCCATCCGGCAGTAGATGAAAAGCGCATCTTCATTCTTGGCCCATTTGGTGATTTCCATTGCATCAGCAAAGAAACTCATAACCCTATCTGGAAGAAAAATATTATAAAAGACTTTGGAGGACGAACGCCGCACTGGGCAATGAGCCAGTCCCCAGCTATCTATAAGGACAAAGTGATTGTAGCACCGGCAACCCAGAGTGTTGGAATGGTCGCCTACGATCTTCAAAGCGGCGAAATTTTATGGAAGAGCCAAGTCTTTGATGGGGATTTAGCCTATACATCATGCATGGTATGCACCATAGAAGGCGTAGACCAGATTCTCTATACAACAACGAAACAAACTGTAGGAGTAGATGCCAATAATGGGCACATCCTCTGGAGTAACAATGACTGGAGTTGCAGAATACCTACCACAAGCCCAATGCTTGTCGGCAAGGACAGGGTGTTAATCGTGGGCGGCTATGGTGCCGGCGCCGTTATGTTCCAAATAGAGAAGAGAAACGGCCTGTTTACGTCAACGACGCTTTTCAAAACCACGGAGTGCAATTGCCAGGTGCATCAACCCCTGCTCTACGAAGGTCATCTGTATATCAACGGTAATGACAAAACCTTTAGGAAAGGCATGATGTGCATGGATCTGGAGGGTAATGTAAAATGGGAAACGGGAAGAAATCCCGGTTTTGAATTCGGCGGACTCTTACTGGCCGACGACATGATATACATTGTGGATGGAACAAAGGGCGATCTATGCCTGGTAAAGCCTGATCCTTCAGGCTATAAGGAAATCTCAAGAGTCAACCTGCTTAGCGGTCGACATATTTGGGCCACGCTGGCTCTGGTCGATGGCAAACTGCTGCTCAGAGATCAGACAAAACTCCGATGCGTTGACGTCAAGGCAAAATAGAAAACGGGTATATTTAAACACTTACTTAATCGATCCCTGTGTCCTCTGTATGAACCGTTGGATAACAAAAGGCCAAAAGTGTACAATCAACAGGCTTCTTTTCAATAACTTGCAAGCTTCCTGTTTTTTTGTCACTCTTTACTATAGTTGGTGAACTGACTCAATATTTGGCATGGCACCTCAAATAATCCAAATTTTTTAGCCTGCAAAACGTCAGATTTCCTTGACAAGGCATGTCACCGAAATGACACCATAAATACTGATTTTCCCCGAATCGAGCAGGGAAGGACATCTATTTTTTGCTCAGAAATGAAGGCGACAACTTATGTGAGGGCCGCCTATCGGGTCTCTCTTTATTAGGAGGAGGACCCTCTGGTGCTTCATTTAAATTAAGAAAACAATCATCATTTTGGTCAAATCTTCTGAAATGTTCGGATGGGCCATCAAATTCTTCCCTCGAGACTTTGCCATCACTATCTCTGTCAAGTCGAGATATAAAATCTTTTCCGGAGTGTGTCCTGCCATTTCGTTCTCTCCAGTGGCGCTGTTGTCTATCTCTTCGACGGAATATTGTAGTTTTTCTCATTTCAATTTTAGGGCCGGAAGTACGGGGTTCAGCTTCACCGCCTCGAACACATCGAACATAGTTGTAAATCCGAATCACATCTCCCTGCGGACCCCGTCCATAAGGAAACTTTGACGCATCTCCTGTCTTTGGATCGCTTCTTTGTGAGCCGGCGCCGTGAACATCCTGCAACTGCCGCTGTGAAGTGCGGCGATCCTGCATCCAGCCCAGAGACCTTCCAATAGCCACATAGACAGCAGCTTCGGCACCACGGATGCTGCAATGGCTTGTGCTGGTCCAGTAAAAAGGATAATCCTTCTTTCCACCTTCATTGATAATTGAGGTAACTTCGAAAACAGGATCTATCGCGGCAGAATTTGTTACATCCGGACAGCAGGTGTAGTCCACAATACTATGCAGTTCCTTGGCATTGGGCAGGCGCCAGTCGGAATAGCTGGCATATTCAAGATTCTCTGCCCAATCAAGGGCTTGTGCCCAGTTCATTTTGCTGTTTTTACCAGCTTTTAGATGGCCGCTGTCGATCTTCATCCACATAAGGCCTGTTGCTTTATCAGTAATAGTTCCATCGCTATTATCAACGAAGCTGTTTTTACCGTATTCCTGATTGCCCCGAACATATAGGATGTGGAATGTCTTTTCACCTTTTGGCGTCTTAAGACCATAGCCTTTAATCCGACCGTCGGCAAAATTGACACCGAACATTGTTTCATTATCGTTCATGGTCGTACTGAGGTATTTTGTACAAGTGGCAAACTGAGAGTCAATGACTCGTTCGCCATCAGCCGGATTACCATATTGAAATTTAAAGTATGTTGTATCAATAAAGGGACGTTGAACAGGTGCGTTTGAACTCATGGGATCCGGATCGGTTCCACTGAATAGGATCAGTGAATAAAGTTCTTTGATTGTAGGCAGACGCCAATCATTGTATCCGCCTACATTGCACTTAGCGACACCAGCTACCGCGTGATCGAATGTTTTTTTACTGCCGGGATCTTGTGTCCACATCAATCCTGTGTTTAGATCGGAGATGGTGCCATCTCCGTTGTTTTTATAAGCAGGCTGATTACCGTTATATTGGGCATCCTGTCCGAAAAAAGGCTCAACGGATTTGGGGTATTCAATTTCAGCCGTGTTGTTGTAACATCTGATCTGGTCGGTATCGACAATTGTATAACTCTGACCAGCAAATACGTATTCTGAAATACAAATCATTAAAAATAGAATAAGGGTTTTTATAAAGTTCATTTTGGATGCCCTTTTATGTTACGGCAGATAATTACATGATGCATCAGGATCATTGCAATTTAGCCTGTTTTGTAAAATTAAAGCTGATAAGTCATAGCGTGTATGCCTTTTAATAATTGTGGCAACGTGGACTTTAGTATTTACTTTGAGCGTCGACTCCAGTTAAAAACCAGACTACTTATCCTCTTCCATAACTTCAAATCCGGTTAAAATGCCAAAATTTCTAATTGTTTGTCTAAGATCGCCTATAGTTCCTGCTCTGTGAATACCGTATTCATCGGGAGAAAAATGTTTCTGGATCTTCTTTGCATCATCAACTTTCACCACCAACTTGGTTCTACACATTATATTATCAAAGTCTTTATAGAAAGAATGGCCGTCCGCCGTGATACCAGTATAAAGCCCTATTTTCTTATGAAGTACATAGACTTTCCATATTGTAACTGGTTCACCCGCAGGGTAATTGACTTGTGCCCCCGTACCGGAACCAGGCTTTAGCATGCCTCTTACAGGGCTCTGGGCATGACTCCATATAATATATGGAATTCTTCTATCGTCTCCGTAAGGATTAATCGGTGCTCCACAGTGCGTAAGAATAGTCATGTTGTTATAGGTATCTATCATGAGGTCGCCAAGCATGCTCGGCCGACCAGTAAGATAATAGCCCAGCAGATGAGCAACCATTATGTTTTCATACTCTTGACAAATAGCTTGTATTCCACTTTTTTGAAACTCCATAAGACCTAAACCCGGCCAGAACATATCTTCTACCTTTCCGCTTCCCGTGAGTGACCTCATGTGAGTGGATACGGCATTACAGTTGTAGCGATTTCTTAATGCTTCAAAAGCCAGATATGACTTGGCCGTTTTTACCACCTCTGATTCAGTAGTGTCTTTCATGCCTTGAGCTTCATCAATCCACCTTTTTGCGATCTCTTGCGATTCTCTGACTTGAACTTTTTCAAGGGCCTCGTAAAATTCTTGAGGCGCAATTCTTACAAGCTCTACCCCCAACGATTCTTTTAACACCCGAGTATAAGTCTGGTTATAATCTTTTGGAAAATGTCTATTTCTATCTCCCTGATAATCTACCTGATTAAGATATTGAAGAGGTGTAATAACCAATATTCTGGATTCTTTTAACTTCTTTATAGCCTGGATGATTTTGACTTTGCTTATTAAATCCTCGAGCATAGCAGCAGAAGCAGATGGAGAGCAAACATTTCTTCTGTCTAATTGGGCAGTTACGATTCTTCCGCTTTTGTACTCAGAACCCCCCACTTTTATACTATTTTCTTTTCCTGTACTATAAAGCTTATAGGGTATATTCATCCATTCAAAAAGGTTATATACACATATTGTAGGTAATCCGGTGAATGCTAATTTATATTCTCTATTGCCTAAAGCGCCGAAAATAAGCACCCCGTCTAAACCTTCTCTTAAAGCCTCTAATTCATCAAGTATCGCTGGCATGTTCGTATCGGGTTTTGTTAGGTCTCTCGCGATAAAATGCACGGCACTACACTTGCTCTGAAGTTTACCCAAAATTTGATCATTGGTTGTAAGACCTTCTGGTGTTCCTCCAGCAGGGCAAGAACAACCCTGGTTAACGAAAACAGTATATATTTTTGTATTTTCCCCTATTGCGGCTTCAACAAAACGTTCACCTGATAGCGCCAGTAGAGATACAAATATGCATAAATTGACTTTTTGACTGTACATGTTCTTTCTCTTTCCCATTCTCTTTCTCCTTTTCTCAAAATATTTAAATTACTGGCAATATATTATATTGTAATTTTTTCCCCTGCTTCCGAAAGAACAAAGTCTTTGCCATATATTTTTCCAAAGATTTTTTCTTGCAAGTTCACCTAAGTAATTGCATCCAGCGCCGCTTTGATTTCTGCAAGGATCCGTTTAGCTCATCTCGTCGAGAGCTTAAACAAAGTTAAAACTTACCAATACTTTCTCAAACAGCTCTTTCCATTTTTATACCATCCACAGAATTAAGAGTTTCAGGATAAGAGTAAAAATCACCTATCAAACAAAATTGTCACCCGGCCAACATGGGCCGAACCTGTGGGACTAATAGGATTCTGTGATCCTGATTACTGAAATAAGGCTTCGTGACTATCTTATACGTGTATATGTCATTCACAAGGCGGTTTCAACTCTGCCTCTGCTCCTCTGGGCACAACGCATACAAAACCCAGCGGTTTGGTTTTGCTTGTATTGATCCATTGATGCTCTTCTCCTCCCGACACGAACATAGCAAGGCCGGGTCGCAGTTTCTCCTTACCATCTTTAAGTTTTATACTTCCCTCGCCTTCTACTACAAATACCTCGTGTTCGTGCGCATGGTGGCCATAGCTGCTTTTACCACCGGGTGGAATTTCTATATAGCGGAGCTCAAAATTCTGGGCTCCGATCTCACCGGTTAACATCCAGTAAATTTTGTTGCCGGATTTGCTAATGCACATTATGTCATCATTTATGTCGGTTAAGTACATACATGTTTCTCCAACCGATATCTTCAGATTATTCATTTAGTCTAATATCCGCTCTCCTTTGGCTTCACCCTTTGTGCGATATTTACTATGGATTTATTCATTGGCTTAGATCAGCAGCTTCACGATGTCGATTAAGATTATATCCTAAAGCCCAAAAGCTGTCTATATAAACTACAAAGCATGCCTGAAACGACGTAACGTGGATGCATCAAAGAAAAAATTTTGGCAATAGAGATTATAGTATTTGACTTTGAGCTCTGTGTATGTAGATGTACAAATTAAATGCGTAACATTGAAGTCTTATTAACCGAATCTAATGAATACCATCCGTCGGCAAAAGGATATGAAAAAGCGATAGGAATGAAGTTGACATGCGAATCCGAAGTATTAATATTATTCATTTGAAACGCATCTGAATGCATGAGCAATTTTTTGGCAAGACTTATGTTAGACGCCAAAGAATTATCTGGATTTGGGAGTGCCTATCGTGAGCCTGAAAAGCTCCAACATGAAACTAAAAGTGTTGGAACGACAAATCGGGTTTGCCAAGGCTATTAAACTATATGAGCGGAGCATTTCTCACAATTCCGACAAGGATAATGCATTTGAACAACTTGAGAGTATGCTACCGATGCTGAATCAATTTACCAAAAGGTTAAAGGCAGCCAAGCTCCGATTTCACATTGAAATTTTCGAAAAATATTTGTATTTTCGCAAAAAATCGACATTTCTTCGGACTCGATATAGGCAAAATCAGCATCTGTGGAGACATTTTGGAGTGTGCGCCGAGATAAGTTGCTGTGAATCAGCTGGACAATCCAGCCTGGTCAAAGGTTGGCCACCGGGCCAGAACGGAACTTAATGTATATTGAGGTAACGAGATATGCAGGGCTTAAGGAAAGGTGAATGGTCAGCCATAACGCAAGTGAAGGTGTTGAGCCCCGAAATTTGTCTAATTGCATTGGGCCAAGGGTTTCTCCATTTGGAAGCCAGTAGCGCGGCACGCGATAAAGGCGAGTGTGTCAGCGACGTGCCGGGGTCGGAGTCCATGGCGGGTCATTCGAAGATTCACAGCGGAACTTGGGATAGCCATATCGTTCCCGATAGTGAAGCTTCCAACGAGCCGAAGAGGCACAGAAGGAAGTATGGCGATGTGGCAGTCGGACTAACCCACAGTAGAGGCGTAAATGGGGTAATGCCCATTGAGTCCCAAGAGCCCGGGACACTCGAAGGGGTTAGCGGTAAAGCGTAGAGGGATGAGGTGGCGTATGCCATACTCTGAGATGGATAACATCACGCTGGCAAAATTGCCCTCATATCTCAATGGGCTTGAAGGGAAGCCAAGTTTCAGTTTATGAGTTTAGCTCATTTACTGAACGAGGGATTCCTGAAGGAATGCCACTATCAGCTCGGTAGGGGCCGAGCCAGTGGCATTGACGGTGTAAGTTGAAAGGAATATGGAGAAAGATTGGATGAAAACATTAGTGATTTGGTAGTCCGTCTAAAGGCCAAGCGGTACATACCGTTGCCTTCTCGACGGACGTATATACCGAAGGATGAGCATTCGAAACGCCCGCTCGGCCTACCCGCACTTGAGGACAAAATAGTGCAAAAGGGGATTGCCCGGATTTTAGAGGCAATCTATGAGCAGGATTTTCTGAATTGCTCATACGGCTTTAGGCCAAATCGCAGCTGCCATCAGGCGTTGAACGTGGTAGATAAGACAATGATGCGACGCCCCATCAAATATGTCATTGAGTCGGATATCAGGCGTTTCTTTGATAACGTCCCGCACGACTGGATGGTCAGGTGTCTGCAGGTTCGTATCAAAGACTCAAGCCTTCTTCTGCTTATCAGAAGATTTCTTAATGCTGGTTATGTTGATGCGGATGAGTTTGTTTTAACCACCCAAGGGACAGCGCAAGGTGGTAATCTTAGCCCAGTACTATCCAATATATTCCTGCACTATGTGCTGGACCTGTGGTTTGAGAAGAAAATCAAGCCTAAGGTTCGAGGAGTTTGTCATCTGGTGAGATATGCGGACGATTTTCTCTGCATGACTCAGTATGCAGCTGATACTCGGTACATAGAGCAAGCGATGCGAGAGCGATTTGCGAAGTTCGGACTTGAATTGCATCCTGAGAAAACTCGCATCATCCACTTGGACAGATAACAGCAAT
>CAZZAX010000121.1:0-17409 GCA_964653075.1 uncultured Pirellulales bacterium | reverse complement strand
ACATTTGCGCCTTCGGAATGACCCCGCACTAATTAGACGTGAGTTAGCACTCAATCAATAAGTGCGGGGCAAGCTGTCATACACCTCCTCGTCTTCTTGCTGCCAGGGGGGGTCGACTATGCAGAGGAATTTCAGGTCGGAGGTTCCCGTGTTTTCGATGTACTGTATCGAGTCCGGCGGGATATAAACGGCACAATCGGGGCCGACTTTAGAAGACTTATCATCTATATGCATTAAGCCGTGGCCGGCTGTGATGTAATAGACCTCGGCGGATTTTAGTTTGTGGGGTTTGGTTTTTTGGCCGGGATGGACCTCTGCGTGAGCGAGGCTGTAGCGGATTTGCAGAGGCGTTTTGTCGGGGTGCAGAAGCTCGCGCAGGATTGAGTCGTCACCTGCTGTGAACTGCCGGCAATCTTTCAGATACTTTATGAACATAATCACTTATTTCAGACAGAGCTTAATAAAATCGATTCCTTTTGTAAAGAATGTTCCGGCGATACAGGCGGTTTAAAGACACGACGAAGTTGCCGCCAAAAATGCACGAAGGGCAACTTTTCCGATATTACGAACTCTTTCCGGAGCTAAAGCGCTGATGCCGCCGACAAAAATAGCCATCGAGGCCGGATGAGCAAATCTGAAGCTTAGCGATTTTTAAGAAGTGCATCGTATTCGGTCTGGAACCGGAGTTTGTGCCTGACTTCTTCCTCGGCCAGTTCCAAAAGCACTTCTCGTGATTTCTCGTTGTTAACGCTTGCCACCAGATTTACATAGGTCCTGAATGCCGCCTCTTCCTTTTCCATTCCCAGCATAAGCATGTCCTTGTAATCCATATCCAAAGGTGACGGGTCATTTGATACAATATAGCTTCTCTCAGGCCGGACCGGATTTTCCTCAACTGCAATAGTTTTGCCCAGCTTCATGACTTCCAGCTCCAGCCTGGCCTTATGCTCTAACTCTTCTTGTGCTAATTCTTCAAAGACCTTGCGTATGCGCTGATCTGCCACACGGTCGGCCAACGCAAGGTAAAAGTTATACGCCTCGATTTCTTTGGCAATCGCAAACTGCAAAATCTCATCATCGCTCTCAGGTTCTATCATTTTATCTTTCTCTTTAGGCGCCGAATTAGTAATTACGTTGCCTTAAATAATGAACCTAATAAACTTTACGAAATTTCATAAATACCATACTCGGAATTTCCAAATCCGTCAAATCGAAAAAATATCCCGCAGGCATTCTCTGCTTCGATACGCGATATGTACAATGTAATATTAACCGAACCTGCAATTCTTTTCAAAACGAAATGATAAATAACCGGTAATCAATAAGCAATCTTAAAGTTCTGGCCGGATGTAATTTGAATTGCTTATTCATTTTAGCACGTTATAATAAAACAACTTTAGAAAAATATATGCGGGCGGGTAATCCTGCCTCATATAAGTATTTGTGCCAGCGATATTTATAATACCATTTTTTACCCATGATATTTGGAGGCAGCATTTATGACAAGTTCTGCAAACAATATTAACAGACGCCGGTTCCTGCAGATTAGCTCGGGTTCGGTGGCCGCAATGTTCTTAACCCGGATTTCCGCTAATGCAGAGGAAACCTCGAAAACACTGCCGAACATCCTCTGGGTCAGTTGCGAGGACATCAGCCCGGACCTTGGCTGTTACGGAGACAGTTACGCGGTATCGCCTAATATCGACAAGCTTGCCTCTGAAGGGGTGCGCTATAACAATGTATATTCGCATTCCGGTGTTTGTGCCCCGACACGTTCGGGTATTATCACCGGAATGTACCCGACGACTATCGGGACACATCATATGCGCTGCAAGGGCGTGCCGCCGGCCTATGTAAAATGTTTCAGCGAGTACCTCAGGGCTGCGGGCTATTATTGCACAAATAACTCCAAAACCGATTATCAATTTGATCCGCCTCCAAGTGCGTGGGACCAGAGCAGCCGCAAGGCGCATTGGCGAGGTCGCGCCGAAGGCCAGCCGTTCTTCGCTGTTTTCAATTTCACAACTTCGCACGAAAGTCAGATTCGCAACCGGAGCAAAAATATGCTGGAGCGTTTGGCGGGTCTCGGGCCGGACAAACACGACCCGGCTAAGGCTGTTCTGCCGCCTTACTATCCTGATACACCGGCTGTTCGCAAAGACTGGGCCCAGTATTACGATATTATTACACTGATGGATAAGCAGGTTGGTGACATTCTGAAACAGCTCGAAGACGAGGGACTTGCCGATAATACGATTGTGTGGTTCTGGGGCGACCACGGGCGAGGCCTGCCCCGCGGCAAGCGATGGATTTATGATTCGGGCCTTAGAGTTCCGCTGGTTATTCGTGTACCCGAGAAATTGAGAGCGCATGCAATGCCGGGAAGTCCCAATGTGCTAAAACCCGGCACCGTAAACGACGACCTTGTGGCTTTTATTGATTTTGCACCGACAATGCTGTCACTGGCGGGCATAAAGATTCCACAGTACATACAGGGCAGGGCTTTCTTAGGTGCTCAAAAGGCCGGTTCGAGAGAGTATATCTTCGCTGCGCGGGACCGGATGGATGAGGCATATGACCTTATCCGCGCGGTTCGCGACAAGCGTTATAAATATATTCGAAACTATATGTGGCATTTGACCCGTGGCCAGGATATCAATTATATGAACCAGATGCCGACGATGCAGGAGATGCGCCGTCTCAATGCAGAAGGTAAGTTAAGAGGGCCTCAAAAGCAGTATTTCGAGGAAACAAAACCGGTCGAAGAATTATATGACACTCACAGCGACCCGCATGAGGTCAATAATCTGGCGGGCAATCCCGAGTATAAAAAGGTGCTTGAGCGAATGCGCAAAGCCCATAAAAAGTGGGTGAAAGAAACCAAAGATATCGGGCTGGTTCCGGAGCCTGAATTTGACGAAATGAAGCGGCCGGGCGGTAAGTACCAGCAAACCGCGGATCCTGTTTTCTGGTCACCTAAGTGGCAGCCGGGACGGGATGCACGTCGGGTTACAATTGCCTGCCCGACAGCCGGAGCTTCGATAGTTTATAGAATAACCGGCGGCGGAGTGGGGCAGACCGATTGGAAGCTGTATAGAAAATCCGTGTGGCTTACGCCGGATAAAATACTGCACGCTAAAGCATGTCGTATTGGTTTTAAGGACAGCGGCGATGTCCGGTTCAAATTTGACGACAAAGTCACAACTTCACAGCGTCCTCGAACACCTGCTAAGGACGCCCGGCACTGGCGGAATAAACTCAATCAAACCGACTTGCTCGAAAGCCTGAGCAGGATTAAAATACTGGACGGCCAGGGCGGAAAGGCAATACCAAAATATCTCAGGGCTTTGGGTCATAAGCATGCCCCTGTTCGTTACTGGGCCGTGATAGGTTTGCATAATAATTGTAAAAGCTCTTCCGATATCACACGTGCACAAGCGGCGTTTGGAAAATTGCTTAAGGACTCCGCAGCAATTGTCCGTATAGCAGCGGCGCACGCTCTCTGCGACTGGGGCCGGGAAAAAGAGGCGCTGCCTGTTTTAGTTGAGGCGCTGGAGGATAAGACAGATAAAGCCCGGCTGTATGCGGTTATCGCTCTGAATAAGATTGGCGAAAAAGCCCGGCCAGCCCTGCCTCAGATAAAGGTCGCCCTGGAGGATTCGGAAAACTACGTACAGCGGGTAGCACGCACAACAATCGAACGGCTGGAAAACAAATAGCAAAAACTCTGCATAAAATAGGGGCTAAATAGGTTATAGCAAATAGCTTATAATTAGAATATGGGCGGTTTTTCTGCCTGCGTTTGGAATTTGCCAGGGAGTTGAAAATGTGGAAGCGATTTGTGTTTAGAGTATTGGTCGTTGTTTGTTTAGGTGGGATTATTTTCCGTGGTGCTAAGGGTGTTGAGGCGAAGGAATTAGTAGCCAATCCGACATTTAAATCGGCCGGAAAAGAGAAATTGCCAGCCCGTTGGTCTGTCTGGAAACCTGTGCTGGACAAGACGGCATGCCGGTTCCAAAGTATCGGCGAGGGGCTTTTGGTTAAAGCGGCGGGGGACCCGTACGCTGTCGGTGGGGTGCTTCAGGAAATAAGGGATATCGAGCATGGACAGGCTTATGCGATTAAAGCGGTTTGCCGATTGCGTGATATTCCTGACCCTTATTATTCGATACTTGTGCGTATAAGCTGGAGCCGTAATGGCAAGTCACTTCATCCGGCGGGCATGCTTGTGCGGGGGCCTACGCTTAAAGCGGATTTTGCGAGTTTTGAAGATGTGCTTGTCGCACCTGAAGGGGCTGATGGGGCGCAATTGTCGCTGGAGATTAAATGGCCCGGCGACGGTTCGGTCATTTGGAAAAAGGTTAGTTTACAAGAGACAGCCCAGCCGAAGCCGCGTAAGGTGAAAGTTGGGACTGTGTATCTAAGGCCCAGGCAAAGTACGCCGGAAAATAATCTGAAGCTGTGGTGTGGACAGATTGATGCGGCCGGTAAGCTCGGATTGGATGTCGTGTGCCTTGGTGAGGCGATTACTATCGTTGGGACCGGTTGTACGGCCAAAGACTGCGCCAAGCCGATACCCGGGCCGGCTACTGTGCAGTTGGCTGACGCTGCGAGGAGAAACCGTATTTGGGTCGTGGCCGGTCTTACTGAACAGGCTGGCGACGTTGTTTATAATACCGCCGTACTGCTGGACCGCAAGGGGCGGATTGCGGGCAAGTACAGAAAGGTTCATCTGCCCCGTGAGGAATGGAAGAATGGCATCAGGCCGGGTGATGAATATCCTGTTTTTGATACGGATTTCGGAAAGGTAGCGATTCAGATTTGTTATGATTGGTTCTTTCCGGAGGCGGCGGAAATATTTGCCCTCAAAGGGGCCAGGATTATCTTTGCTCCGACCTGGGGTAATACATTGCCTGACCGAGCCGGAAAGGTCGATGGCGAGTCGGTATTTCGGGTTCGGTCTCGTGATAACGGAATTTATATGGTTCCATCTGTGTACAGCGGCAATAGCCTTGTTATCGACCCGATGGGAAGGATACTGGCTAGCAGCGATGGCAAAGAAGGCGTCTTCTGGGCCCAGGTCGATCTTAATGCGCGTGAAAGTCTCGACTGGGTTGGTTATTGGCGTTCCATTGGTCCGCGTCACCGCATGATAAAAAGTTATGGACCACTGCTAAAGGCAGCGCGTACCTCAAAGTATTGATTCGAGACTTATATCTTTCAGAGAGAGTAAATAAACACTAATAACCCAGATTTCCCGTGTAGTGGGTGACAAAAGAGCCGTGTTTTGATAGTATAGAGCCTATGGAGACCACTCAAGCCAGTTTCAGACATTCTTTACGGGAGAGCCCTATGGGTGAAGCATGCAAGGACGCTCTGAGGCTCGATTTTGACCGCAAACTGAAGCTCATCAAGATCGGAACCAAGGTGGTCACGCATTCGCGGTATGTGGTATTCCAGATGGCGGAAGTGGCCGTGCCTAAGGCACTTTTTTGGGAAATTCTTGACCGTATTGGGCGACTGAGAGCCAGCCCAGAATTGGCGGGGGTAGGATGACCGGCAACGGAGCAAAAACCCTAGCAGGTGATGAGAAATAGCTGGTTGAGGTGCGTTGGAAAAGTGCCAAAATGTTAGATTTGAGAGCGTTCTTCATGATTTGGGCGATTGAACCGCCAAGGATGTTGAAATGATCCAAATAATTCGGGTAGAATAATGTGTTGTAGCGTGTAGGATTGCCGTTTATGAAGATATATGGGAAATCCCGGATAATAACTTGTTATCAGTTAGGAGGCCTATCCCAATGAAATCTACATCGATTATGATCATCCGATGTACGCTGTTCGTCGTCCTGTTCACTTTCGTCTGTTTTCCTGCGTTTGGAGAGGAGAAAAAGGTGCCCGCCGCAGCACAGGAAGAGGCACACCAGATCCTGCAAGAACTACAACGCCGGTTCCAGGATCGACCTCCGTATCAGATGTCGTTCCTGACGGAGTTTGAGCTTCTCGGCGGCACCGTAGCCCGGATTAGCGTCAATCAGGGCGAAAAGCAGGTTACTTATTATACGGTGGAAGGCCTTGTCCGGCTCAGTGGAGAGGAACTTGAGACTTACAGCGTCAGCGCCAGCCTGAACAATGACTTTCAGAAAGGCACCGAGAGGCATTCAGTATGGCAAGACGGACGTGCATTTGAACTCCGGAAATACCTTGAATCAGGCCGCGAAGAGGCTGTTACAACGCGCGTGAAGCTTCACGACAAGATCCGGCCCGATGAAAAAGGCTGGTTTGCCGATGGCGTTTTCATCGAATCAAATCACTATAGTGACGACTTGCTCGGTGTGCCTGAACTGAAGATCGCGCGCGAAACCACAATTGCGGGCGATGAGCTGCTGCGCATTGAAGGGGAGATCCCGTCTGGAACAATGACAGTCTGGCTCAACGTTGAGAAGCCCACAACACTCAGGAGGGCTTTGTTCGAAGCAAGTTCCAACTTGGTATCACAACTTTTTGACGTAAACGCATTTAACCTCGAGGTGGAGGTACTTGAATACGTTAGAATCGATGAGGTAACCTTTCCGACCAAGGCTGTTGCAACCTATACATACAAAATCTCTGGCGCGCCGGAGAACCTTGTAAAACGACTAACCACGACGCGTAGTGAGATACAGGTCAATCCTGATTTTGATTCGATGAATGCTTTTCAAATCGATTTCTCAGAGGGGATGAGCGTTAAAGATTACGAGGCAAATGTTGAGTACAAATGGGTCTGCGGTGAACTCCAAGTGACAGATGGCGAACCAATACCGTTGACGGGTAAGGCGTTGCCTGAATTGAAAGACCTCGGAATAGACCTGTCGCCGGCCGATGCCGATGAGAAGGTAATCCTTGTTTGTTTCTTTGACATGGAGCAGAGGCCGTCGCGAAACTGCCTTCGGCGGTTGAGTGAACAAGCACGGGAGCTTAAAGCAAAAGATGTAGTGATTGTCGCTGTCCAGGTCTCGAAAATTGATGGAAACACCCTCAGCCGATGGGTGAAGAAGAACAACATTCCCTTTCCGGTCGGCATGGTTCAAGGCGACGAAGAGAACACCCGTTTCGACTGGGCTGTCAAGTCGTTGCCCTGGCTGATTCTCACGGATCAGAAACACATTGTGATCTCCGAAGGATTTCAACTCGGTGAGATGGCTGATCAGCTCGGACCAGGAGGGCCGAAGAGATCGGAGGAGTAGTCGGCACCTTGGGCCCGCGAGAACTGGATTACGACACGATTGGATGGGACGCTGATGGGGATGGCAAGATTCACTGGACTGAGCAGCATTTTATTGGCAGTCATTTTTTTTTGTGACGGCAGAGTATTCCAGGTTGCGTGCACACGGGACGGCAAGACCCTAGCGGTCGTGCCGGTAGAGGTTCCGATGGGACGTCTACAAATGCCCGCACAGAGTGCTTTCGTTCGCCTTATCGGAAAAGCAGGGCCGATTAACCTTAGAATCACGGAAGGAGCAATAGATGTGCCGGCTGGGATATATAGGCTTAAATGAGTTTTTTAAGTCTATATAAGTTTCTTACAAAGAGCGAAAACACTAATAGATAGAATTTATATTTTTTTAACAGCGAGGGTGTAAATCGGCCTTTGGTCTTCGAGGTATTTGCGTTCGAAATTTGTGCCGACCCATTCTCCTGTATCAGCACCGGCAGTGGGGTGGAATTGAATTTCTTCAAGCCCTTTGTCCTCATTGCTGATTAACTTTTGTATTACCTCGAAATAATCTGCGTGGTCGGTGGCGATTTTTAATCGCCCGCCCGTCTTTAGACAGCGAATTAGATGCTCCAAATTATCCGGACAGATGAGCCGTCTTTTGTGGTGACGTTTCTTCGGCCAGGGGTCAGGAAAATAAATATGGAAAAAATCTACGGAATTGTCAGGAATAAAATCGGCTAAAAAAACAGCGGCGTCAGTGCGCATTATCCGCACGTTTTTCAATCCCCATCGTCCGATGCGGTCGACGGCATATCGGTAGTATTTACGGGCCCATTCGATACCGAGGAAATTGTCACCCGGCCTGGCTCCGGCCTGTTTCAGCAGGAATGTTCCTTTACCTGAACCGATTTCGATGTGGACTGGTCCCGTACGTCCGAAAATCCGGATAAAGTCTATTTTGCCGTCTAAGTCATCGAGTTTGAGTGAGACAGTAGGATATTCCTTTAAAGTACGTGCCATTAGTTAAATCAAGCCAAAAAAACACATAAAGACGATAACAACCTTTAAGCACCTGTATTATACAGAATTACAGCCGTTTGGGCTAAGATTGAAATTGCTTTTGAGATTTTGTTGTGATTAAAGTGAGTGCAGGGACAGTTCGATAAGAAACAGTGAACCTGATTGTTGGCTGAAACGTATTCATTATAGGACTGAATCATAGAAGCCAGGATAAGGAAGTCTGGAAATGATTCTACAATTTATAAGAACTAAACGTAAGCAGATTATAGTAGATATTGATACCCAGAAGGACTTTCTACTGGCCGGCGGTAAAGCATGCATAGGAAACCACAGGAGGGTTTTATCGCATATCCGAAGGGTCATGGCCTGGGCAAGATTCAGGAATGTCCCCATCATCTCGACTGCGGAGATTCACCCGAATCATAATGGGGAAAGCCAGACCGGCTACTGTATTGATGGTACGGACGGGCAAAAGAAAATACGTTACACATTATTTAATAATCGTGTAAGTTTTGCAGCGGATGGAAATACTGATTTGCCCAGAGATATGCTGCGGCGCTATAAGCAGGTTATCCTTCACAAGCGATGTGTTGACCCGTTTGATGAGCCTCGGATTGACAGATTGCTGTCTGAAGTGCGGGCCAATGAGTTTATTATCATTGGTATCAGTCTCGAAGGTGCTGTTTCGGCCGCCGCGCTGGGATTATTGCAGCGAGGAAAACAAGTAACAGTTGTAATCGATGCAGTAGGCTCGCATAATAAAAGGGAGGCCAGGCTTGCACTTCGCAAGATGGAGACCAAAGGAGCGAAAATAATTGAAACCAGGAGGCTGGCCGGAGTCTCACATCTAAGGCACATTGGAGTCTGTGATTGTGAGAGCTGTCGGCGCTTGGGCCGGAAAGCAGCAGTTGGAGCCCCGGATAAAAATTAGCATCTCACTTATGAGTCGAGGTTTCGGCTTATTCAGCCGCAGATTTTAACTACACCTCATTATCCATTTAGATGTGTGCTTGTCTAATCTTTAATACATTTCACTGACACAGGCTCAAAGCATACACTATTCTCTTACAGGGAATTTTAATCATTGACATGGCCGGTTGCCCGTAATATCTTTAGTTGTAAGTTTTAACCAGTTCGGAACCATTGATTTTAAGCTGATAATCCGTGATTTTTGAGGAAGGAAATCGTTATGAAAAAATGCGGAAGGTTGCAATTTTCCCAAAGATGTAATTCAGCAAATCTCAGGTACCGCACCGGATTAGTTTTAATTGTCCTGTGGGTGTTGGTTCTCGGTAGTGGATATGGGCGTGCACGGGGGCTTGATGCAAACACTCCCTCCGAAGAGAGTTCTAAGGCTGGACAACTTCCTATTCAGGTAAACGGTGTGTTTCCAAACCTGACTGTTATGGCCGAAGGCTTGGGCAGTAACTCTGAGGCCGGTATCGGAGCACTGATTCCATGGGCGAACAAGCTGTGGGCGGTTGGGTATGTTTCCCATATCAAGGGCGAGGGGCTCGGTCTTTATGAGATAAATGAGGATATGACGATGCGGCGGCATCCGGCCTCGATTACCGGCACTTTTGCAAATCGGATGGCACACTGGCCCTCCGACCAGGCTTTCATCGGCCCGCACGCCATCGATGCCGATGGAAACGTCAGAACAATTGAAGCGCTCAGGAACTATCGTTTGACCGCAACTATGAGTCACTTGACCGACCGGGACAACAAGGTCTATTTCCTTGGAATGGAAGGCCGCTTCTGGGAGGTTGACGTGCATACCCTTAAGGCGAAACTCCTGTTCAATCTGGTTAAAGAGCTGAAAATCACAAACGCCAAAGAACATTTCAAAAGCGCTTATACCGCCCAGGGGCGGGTAGTTGTTGCCAATAATACATACGACCAGAAAGAGTTTCTTGGCCTCAGAGAGGCCGGACGATTGGGCCAGTGGGATGGTAAAAATTGGACGATTATAGAGCGCAATCCTTTCGTGGAAGTCCACGGCAGTGCCTCCGGCGGCTCTTACGGCGGTCATACGATTTACGCTGCTGGCTGGACAAAATCTTCTGTTGTGCTTCGCGTGCTCGTTAAGGGTAAATGGCTGCGTTATCTGCTGCCAAAAGCCGGCCACTCCTGGGACCATGCCTGGAACACAGAATGGATGCGAATCCGTCATGCTCAGACGGAACGGCTGTTAATGGATATTCACGGGATGTTTTACGACCTTCCGCCTTTTGCTTATGAGGGCCAGATATGGGGGATTCGTCCGATTTGCAGTCATTTACGTGTGGTTCCTGATTTTTGTTACTGGCGGGGATTATTCGTTATGGCTTCCGACCAGATCGACCATGACCAGGGACAGCCGCAGTCGGGCCTGTGGTTTGGAAATATCGATGACTTATGGTCGATGGGTAAGCCCGCCGGCTGGGGCGGGCCCTGGTGGGAAACACCCGTGAAGGCCGGAACGGTATCGGACCCGTTTCTGATGACCGGCTTTGATAAGAAGGTCGTGCATCTTGCTCATGATTCGAAGAAGGATATATGGTTCTGGATAGAGGTCGATTTTCTCGGTAATGGAACGTGGAAATCGTACGAGCCGGTTAAAGTCCCGGGCGAGAGAGGATATAGCTATCACGTTTTTCCGGATGGTTTTTCAGCTCACTGGGTAAGAATCGGGGTAAGTGATGATTGCAGGGCGACGGCGTACTTTATGTACAATTAGAACAGGGAATTTTACGTTTCTATAAGCTCTTTTTCGACTTTTGAAAAAAAGAGTTGACTATCAATATCTATTATTGAAAATATTGTCACAAGGGCACCCTTTTTTCTATATTTCAGGTAAAAAACAAAAGTATGTAATAGCACAGGAGTATTCGAGATGAAGCACAAAATCCGAAAACTAAAGTTAGTTGCGATCGGTGTGATGCTGCTGCTTTTTGTTATCACCACGATGGCTCCGAAAACCTCAAAAGCACAGGATTTGGTGAAATTCGAAGAGCGGATGACGGAATTTACACTGGACAACGGTATGAAATTCCTGGTGCTCGAACGACATGAAGCTCCGGTGGTTTCATTTCACACTTACGCCGATGTCGGTGCGGTTGATGAGGTCAAGGGAATCACGGGTATGGCACATCTGTTCGAGCATATGGCCTTCAAGGGGACAAAAACCATTGGAACTAATGACTACCAGGCGGAAGCCAGGGCTATGGCCAAGGCAGATGAAGCCTTTGAGGCAATGAAACTCGAGCGAAGGAAAGGTGACAGGGCGGATAAGGCAAAGCTTCAGGAGTTCCAGAAGCAATTAAAGGAAGCCCAGGAAGAAGCCCGGAAGTTCCTGGTTCATGATGAATTTGAGGAGGCATTTGTCCGGGAAGGAGGCGCCGGTTTCAATGCTTATACCAGCCAGGATGCTACCCAGTATATAGTCAGTCTTCCCTCCAATAAAATCGAGCTTTGGATGTCGATGGAATCGGACCGGTTCGGCAATCCGGTACTGCGGGAATTCTATAAAGAAAGAAATGTGGTAATGGAGGAGCGGCGTCTTACCACCGAAAGCCAGCCTGTCGGGCGCCTGTTGGAGGAGTTTTTAGCCGTTGCTTACAAGGCCCATCCTTATGGTGAGCCGATCGTGGGGCACATGAGTGATATAGAGACTCTGACCCGTTCCGAAGCTGAGATGTTTTTCAAAAAGTATTATTTGCCCAGCAATCTGACCGTCGCGATAGTCGGGGACGTGAATCCGCAGCAAGTAAGGGAGCTTGCTGAAAGATATTTTAGTCGAATTCCCAGCAGCCCCAAGCCCGACCCGGTGGAAACAGTCGAACCTCCACAACTCGGGCAGCGACGCGTAATTGTGCAGGATCCTGCGCAGCCTTTTGTCCTGATTGGTTATCATAAGCCGAATATTAACCATCCTGACAATGCGGTCTTTGATGCTATCACGGAGATTGTAGGTGTCGGTCGCACGTCACGGTTATACAAGAATCTTGTTAAAGAAAAGAAGGTTGCTGTTGCCGCCTCGGGGTTTCCGGGCATGCCCGGGAACAAATATCCGGGTTTGTTTTTGTTTTATGCCGTACCGGCAAGGGACCATACGAATCAGGAATGTGAGGAGGCCCTCTACGCTGAAATCGACAAGCTGAAAACCGAACCTGTCCTGCCTGAGGAGCTGGCCAAGGCAAAGACACGCAGCCGGGCAAGCCTGATACGGCAGCTTGATTCCAATTCAGGACTTGCGTCCCTGTTGACTTTTTACGAGGTCGTTACCGGCGATTGGCGAAATCTGTTTAAGCAGCTCGACGATATCGATAAAGTTACGGCTGAGGATATCCGGCGCGTTGCCGAACAGTATTTTACAACCAAAAACCGGACAGTGGGTATTATCGATACGACCCGGACTGAAAGATAATTTTTCACAGGAGAAGCCAAATGAGAGCTTATAAATCGTACGCGGGGAAAATTGTTATTTTTGGAATTCTCGTATTGTGCTTTGCAGTCACAAGCTGTACGCAAAACTCCCCCCTTAATTACAAACAATTGAAATATTCCAAACTGGGTGATATTCAAGTCCCGGAGGTTCAGCAGGTTACCCTCGCAAACGGGATGCGGCTGTTTCTCCTCGAAGACCATGAGCTGCCGCTTATCAGTGTCTCCGCACGGGTACGGACGGGTTCGATTTATGAGCCGCCCGGCAAGATTGGTTTGGCCGCCATCACGGGAATAGTGATGCGCACGGGCGGAACAGTCGGCAGGACAGGTGACGAGATTGATGAGCAGTTGGAAAGTATCGCCGCCTCGGTGGAAACCGGCATCGGACTTAATTCCGGTTCGGCCTTTGTTTCCGTGCTGAAAAAAGATATCGATGTCGGGCTGGAAATACTGGCCGATGTGCTGATGAATCCCGCTTTTCGTGAAGATAAAATCATGCTGGCAAAGATACAGCATCGCAGCTCTATTGCCCGCCGCAATGATAATGTCGGGTCAATAGCCGCCCGGGAATTTGAGAAGCTCATCTACGGGCCTGACAGTGTTTATGCCCGGCATACCGAGTATGCCACAATCGACAGCATCAGCCGTGACGACCTGGTTGCCTTTCATAAACAGTTTTTTGGTCCCGATAATATGATGCTTGGGGTTTGGGGTGATTTCGACATCGACCAGATGATAAGAAAAATTGAAAAAGCATTCGAAGGGTGGAAAAAGGTTGATGTGCAATTACCGGAAGTCCCGCAGGTAAAGTATGAATTCCCGCAAACAGTGAACGTTATTCGCAAGGACGATGTCAACCAGTCGAACATCTACCTCGGACATATCGGCGGCATGAGGAACAATCCTGATTATTTTGCGCTGATTCTGATGAATCGTATCCTCGGCAGCGGTTTTACCAGCCGTCTTTTCAAAAACGTACGCTCACGCGAGGGGCTGGCATATTCCGTTTTCGGAATCTATTCGGCCAACTATGACTTTCCCGGCCTCTTTTATGTTGGTTGCCAGACCAGATCCGAGGCCACCGTCCGGGCCATTCGTGCTATGACCGAAGAGGTCCGGAAGATGACTGAAAGCGAGGTTACCGACGAGGAGCTTGCCCTGGCCAGGGACAGCTATCTGAACTCGTTCGTATTCAACTTCGACACCAAGGGCGAAATTGTAAGCCGGCTGATGACCTATGCCTACTATGACTATCCGCTGGATTTTTTACAGAAGTCCAAAGAAAGCATTGAAAAGGTCACCAAAAAGGATATTCTCCGCGTTGCAAAAAAATATCTCAGGCCCGATGAGGTCCAAATCCTCGCTGTCGGCCGCCCACAGGATTTCGACGAGCCGTTATCCGTATTCGGCGATGTCCGCGAAATCGACGTCACTATTCCGCCACCCCAAAAATAACAGCACGACGTGTCGGACTCGTCGCGATTGGTCGCAGCAGGTCGTGCTTAGGATTTCGGCCGGCAAGACCGTGGCACGGCCATCCTGGCCGTGTTTTCACAGGTTGCACCCTAAGACGCTTCCAAAAGACAAGCCTAATGTTCTGAAATTCTAAATTCTACATTCATAATTCTAACTTCTCTAATTCCTGCCTGCGGTTCGCACTAATTTTAATCACTCCGGAATTTGCCCGCCGTGGCGGGTTTACTCCCAATGTTAGCTGTCCTGTTTTTCTGTTGGGAGCCGGGGGCCGAGGGTGCAACACGAAATACGCAACCGTCACCCTGAGCTTGTGCCCAAGGTACGCAGTCGAACGGGTCTATTTAAAATAGTTGCCTGTGAGAACAGGAATCCACTTTTTACATGGCAATTTTTCCATTTACATTTTGACTTTTAATGTTATTCTTCGCATTAGTCCACTTGATTTCCTATCAGGGATTAGAGAACTTATGACACAAATACAGTTAAAGCTTTCTCTCCTCAAAGATAAATATGGTATATGCACGCTCCCAAACACTGCTCAAATTCCTGATTGGGCGCAAATGGAATATCTGGTCTTCATCACTCGTACGAAGGATGAATTAACCATCGTATCCCGGCAGGACTTGATACCTTCACAATATCAATGTGACCTTAATTGGTGTTGTTTCAAAGTCGACGTCGTATTCGACCTGAACCAAATAGGTGTAATTTCCGCAATATCATCACCTTTAGCAGACGCCGGAATCAGTATCTACGTAATCTCAACCTACAATACCGATTATTTCCTGGTACAACAGGATAAGGTCGAAAAAGCCATTTCAGTCCTGTCAGATTCCGGCCACTCTATCTCCGAATAACCTTGCCGTTTTCTATAAACAATAAGTTGTACGCTTCACACTGTACGCTCCTTTTTCCCCTTTTTACTTTTTCCTTTTGCCTTATGCTCTTATGCTCTTATGCTCTTATACCCTTATACCCCTTTCCCTTTTCCCTATTTAGCCCATCAATTCATTTATGGGTCATCCTTAATCGCATTTCTACCTGCGGTTCGCCCTAATTTTTTATCACTTCGTGCCTGCGTGATTGTTTGATGCTCATGCTATATCCCCCTTCATCCTGAGCGGAGACGAAGGATGAGCGGAGACGAAGGATGAGCTGAGTCGAAGGGCGAGCTGAGTCGAAGGGCGAGCGCAAAAGCCTGCCCTTCGATATTCAACATTCCTTGTTCGATATTCGATATTTTTTTCGTATTCCGTGCCCCGTGCACCGGAATCCGAGTCACGAGAAATGGAAAATGCTTTACTTTTTTCTTTGCATTTTCCATTTCTATCCGTTATCCTCTACCACCAAAGGCGTGAAACAACCTGGAGCGGAATACTTCTTTGAATCGTTTTGTCATTCCTGCGCAGGCAGGAATCCAGTCGCATTGGATAGGAATTTTTAGAAATGCTTAATAACTACAGAGAGATTTTAATAAAATTCAAATCATCCGAAATACCGATTAAACTGCATAGAAGGGGATGAAGTTCATGGAAGAGACCAAAATCAAGCTAAGTGATAAGGAATCCATTAATTTGCTTTTGGAAGAATATAGGTCTCTTAGAGAAGAGGTTCTGAGGGCGATATCAGCTAGATTCCAAATTTTGTCGCTTGGGCTTGCTGGCGTTGCATTATTAGCGGCGCATAGTGTGAGAGCGCTTGCAGGTGGGGACCATGAATATGCTCCAGTAGTTTTATTTCTGCTCGTCCCTGTGATCTGTATTGCTACGTTTTATACTTGGTATTCCGAAATGCGACGTGCAAGACGAGCTAGTTGGTATCTATGGGGAATAGAACGCGGGTTGAATTCAAAGTGTGGTTTAGGAATTTTTTCTTGGGAACAAGACCTCAGAAAAGGAATGAGAATTGCACATGTGTTTCGCAAGCATTATTATGCTAACGCAGTCTTATTTGCAGCGATCCCCAGCATTTGTATTTACTTGGGTCTTATGGGATGTGGGAAAAGATCTCTTATTTGCATTTTGGGCTTGGTTATTTCGGTTATTGTCTTTATATCATTTATGTTTTACAAATGCTACGAACTGAAAAAATTTGATCAACCAAGTTCTCAATGGCCCCCAGAAGTGAAAACAAAATTCATTATGAACTAAAACTCGTCACTCTGTTAAATTCTCTAATCTCCAATTAACTAATTCTCTTATCTCAATCCCAACTCAAAACTCAACACTAAAATCTCAAAACTAAATTACCGTGCTTGCCTGCGGCAGAAATTCTTCCCTTCTACATTCACCATTCCTTGTTGAAGAAACTAGTGAAGAAACTAGTGACAGTCACCGAATTTTGTAGGCTGTCTTTTTTTAGTTCTAACATTTAATAACCATCATTATCCGTAATCCGCGTCCCGTGGCCCATATATCGTTTGCTTCATAGTTAATCCCTGTCTGCCGGTACAGTGCCAGCATATAAACGAAAAATCATGCGGCCTCTGGTAGTTATAAACAACAGGCCAATAAAGGTGGATAAACAGTTAGGTCTATGTGAGAAGCGTTTTAAGGATATTTGCCTTTGGTGTAATCCTGATTTCGATTCTCACGCGCGTATTCGATTTTTCTCTTAAGCCGGCATCGTACAAGGGGCTGTTCATAGACCGGCCGTACTGCGGCCTGCATAGCCGGGCCAATGTCAACAGGGCCTGCGCCGCCGGAAACCATGTCAAATACACCCCTTGGCAATTGATTATTTGGGGAGTGAATTTCAAATTTCTAATCTCAGATCTCAGATTGGATGGCCTGCCTTTTTAAATGTTTGTAAATGTAATTTCCCTTCGGCTGTGCTCAGGGCAGGCTCAGGCCAGATGTCTCGGCTACGATGCGCTTCACTCGTGATGACCCCCGGCCCCCTGTTGTAAGCCAGGTGAGTAAATCTCGGGGGTAAACTCCAGAGCACCGGTAAGAACATACAAAGTACGAAACTCGAATCTCGAAATCCGAAGTATCGAATGCACCTGCCCGTTTACCTGATGAGCCCGTTTTATGACCTTGCTGTCAGCCCTAATGCGATAAACGCATTCTTACTCGATTCAGAGATAAGAATGTTCACGTGCCGAACAAGTTTTCTTTCGGCCCTTCGCAAGAAAATGAGGGCCGAAAGAAAACGCATCCTGCGATACAAGGAAGCTTCTTGACCAAAAATCGCATATGTCCAATTCACGCTGAACCATTACATTTCTACCCTCGGTTCGCGCCGTTTTTATCACTCAAAAGTTTACCCCCAATTCTAGCTCACCTG
>CAZZAX010000120.1:0-17571 GCA_964653075.1 uncultured Pirellulales bacterium | reverse complement strand
CTCTGCATGAATGGCTGACCTATCCGGCTGTTCAATTACTATAAGACACAAGGAATCGTTAAAAAGGCAGGTAAATAATAAAAAAGGTTGTTTATTCAATGAAAAATTTACGAAAAATTCCGTCACTTTTCGTAAAAACAAACCCAATTCACCAAATGTCCAAATTTTTATAAGTTGCTATTTAACAAGTAAATATAACGTTTTTATCCCGTTGGCGGAGTTTCAAAACAAACCCAATTCAAACCCAATTAAAGCCAAATCAGCAAATAATCAATCATCAATTTATCCCCAAGGAATAATCGATAATCAATTAAGAGGCAAACCCAATCAAGCTTGTCCTCGAATGTCGCAGTCGGGGAGCCAATCTCGAATCAACTCCAAAGCCCGATTTTCCCAGGGCAATTACTCATTACCGGATGAATCCAAGTTTTTGTTTCTTAACTTTATCTTTACAATCTGCCAAAATGGCACAAAAATTGAAGCCCCTGAAAATCAAAACAACACCCGGGGAAAATATAACTTCTTATTAGCAAACATGTTAAACAGTTTAAGCCAACATTATCCTCTAACTGGCACGTCTTTTGCACATTTAACATCTGATAAGAAGGTTCTATAGCGAAAGGAATATGACTATGGCTAAAATCATCGGAATAGATTTAGGAACGACAAACTCAGTAGTAGCTGTTATGGAAGGCTCAGCGCCGAAGGTACTGATTAACTCTTCAGGCTCCCGGCTGACACCTTCCGTGGTCGGCTTTACCGATAAAGGCGAGAGGCTCGTCGGCCAGATTGCACGCCACCAGCAGGTGACCAATCCCGAAAACACTGTGTTTTCAATCAAGCGTTTTATGGGCCGGCGCCATAACGAGGTTTCATCGGAGGAAAAGATTGTCCCATATAAAATCACCGGCGCCTCGGACGAGCTTGTCAAGGTTGATATAAGAGGCAAGGAATACACCCCGCCCGAAATCTCGGCAATGATTCTGCAGGACCTGAAAAAGACCGCCGAGGATTATTTGGGCGAGACGGTTACCAGTGCTGTCATTACCGTCCCGGCCTACTTCAACGACTCGCAGCGCCAGGCGACAAAAGACGCCGGTAAAATCGCCGGCCTTGAGGTCGAGCGGATAATTAACGAGCCCACCGCTGCGGCACTTGCCTACGGGCTCGAAAGGAAAAAGAACGAAAAGGTCGCCATCTTCGACTTCGGCGGCGGAACCTTCGATATCTCTATCCTCGATATCGGCGATAATGTCTTCGAGGTGCTCAGCACCAACGGCGATACGCATCTCGGTGGTGACGATTTGGACGCGATCTTGATAAACTACCTCGCCGATGAATTCAAAAAGAAAGAGGGAATCGACCTGCGGGACGACCCGATGGCTCACCAGCGTCTCAAAGAGGCCGCTGAAAAGGCAAAGTGCGAATTGAGCACACAGCTCGAAAGTACGGTTAACTTGCCCTTCATAACCGCTGATGCCAAAGGGCCAAAACACCTGCAGGTTACCCTTAGCAGAAGCAAATTTGAGTCGCTCGTAGAACCCATTCTGGAGCGGCTCAAAAACCCATGCCGCAAGGCCCTGTCGGACGCAAAACTAAACTCCGGCGATGTCGCTGAAATATTGCTCGTCGGCGGTTCGACAAGAATCCCGAAAGTCCAGGAAATCGTAAAGGACATCTTCGCCAAAGAGCCGAATAAGAGCATCAATCCCGACGAGGTCGTCGCGGTTGGTGCCGCCATTCAGGGTGCGGTTCTGGCCGGTGACGCGGGTGTAAAGGATATCCTGCTTTTGGATGTAACCCCGCTCTCATTGGGTGTAGAAACTTTGGGCGGTGTTTTGACAAGATTGATCGAACGAAACACCACGATTCCGACCAGCAAGAAGGAGATTTTCTCAACCGCCGCCGACGGCCAGACAACCGTTGACATCCACGTCCTACAGGGCGAGAGGGAATTTGCACGGGACAACCGTACTCTCGGAAGGTTCCAGCTTGCCGAGCTTCCGCCGGCGCCTCGCGGAATCCCGCAGATTGAGGTTGCTTTTGATATTGACGCCAACGGTATCCTGAACGTCTCTGCTAAGGACCTCGGCACCGGCAAGCAACAGTCGATTGAGATTAAATCCAGCTCGGGTCTTAGCGAAGATGAAGTCGAGAAGATGGCAAAGGATGCAGAGGCCCACGCCGAGGAAGATAAAAAGAAAAGAAAGGTTGTGGATCTGAAAAACCAGGCCGACCAGTTGATTTATTCGACGGAAAAAACCCTCAAAGAACACGGTGACAAGGTCTCCGCCGATGTCCGCAGCAACATTGAGAACGCCGTAAACAATCTCAAAGAGGCTGTAAAAGGCGAAGATGTCGATGCGATAAAGAAAACTATTGAAAATCTCGGTACCGTCGGCCAGGAGCTGGGCAAGGTGCTGTATGAAGAGGCCGCAAAAAAGCAGGCCACCTCAACCGAGCCTCAACCCCAATCCGGCCAGCCCGAGCAGGCGCCGCCTCCGCCACCCGAAGATGAGCCTAAAAGAAAAAAGGCCGAAGACGTAATCGACGCTGAATTCGAAGCGAAAGACAAATAAAGACTCCAAAAAATAATTGCTGACTCCTTTACAAGAAGGTTGCCGCACCTGAAAACGGTGAGTGTTAAAAGCCGGAGCCAGGCACTTTGATGATGTCTCGCTCCGGCTTATTTGCCTATACAGAACCGGCTGAATATCTGCTCCAATATCTGCTCATCGATATGTCCCGCTGCAGCCGATTCGATACCTGAAACCGCCTGATAAGCCGCTCGCAGCATCATCGCGGCAATCTCATCATTGCCCGCCTTCAATTCTGCAATCGATTCACCGACGTTTTCAATTGCCTCGGTAACCGCCTGTTTGTGCCGCGCCGTAAGCGCAACGGAGCTTTGAACGCTCTCGGAAAGTGAGATGCCGGCTGTTTTAGCCGTTGAAAAACCGCGTTCCAGCTTCAGAATTTTTTCATCAATTGTCTCTCTCAAAACCTCTAAACCGGCGCCGGTTTCGCTGGAAATTGCCAAAAGCTCGACGCCGAACAATTCATTCAGCTTCGCAAGACGGCTGGAGAACATCCCTTCGGATAACAAATCGCATTTGGTCGCAACCGTTATCATTGCAGACAGCGGAGAACACGGGACAGAAGCTCTGTTTTCTGTCTTCTGTTTTCTGTCTTCTGCCTTTAGTATTCTGAATATTGATATGTCCTCAGAGAAGTCGGTTTTTGATATATCGATACAGAACACAACCACAGCGCTGTTTCGCAGCGCCTCAACAGCCGCCTGCTGTGACAATTCATCAAGAACATCCTCCGGCTGTCTCATCAGGCCCGCGCAATCGAACAGAACGCACCTGCAGTGCGCCAATGAATAAGGAGCGCTCAGCACATCTCTGGTGGTTTTGCGCCTGTGTGAGACGATACTCCTTTCGGTGCCTAATAGTTTATTAAGCAGGCTGCTCTTTCCCGCATTGGGCGCACCGGCGATTCCAACCGCCGGCAAATCAATCAAGGTCTCATACCTGATACTGCCGCTGAGCAGCTCTTCGAGTTGTCCCTTTATGCCGAAGAGTCTTTCAATTACTTGCCTGCCGCTTTCCGGCTCGATATCTTCGGCGCTGAAATCCAGCCCCGCCTCGATTAAGCTCAGGCAATCAACCATCGCCGAGCGTACTCTTGCCGTAGTCTCTGACAACCGCCCGCTGAGAAGTTTCTCGGCCGCGGCCAATTGAAATGCGTTCGAGCTTACGATGATTTCGTTCACCGCCTCGGCCTGGGCCAGGTCGATTTTGCCGTTCAGGTACGCCCTCGCCGTGAACTCCCCCGGCCCCGCCATTCTTAGCCCTCTGCCTAACAAACCGTCAATTAATACCTCGGTAACGGCCGCGTTGGTATCGATGTGAATCTCCGCTGTATCTTCGCCGGTATAGGAATGCGGAGCAAAAAATAAATACAGTTTTGCTTCGATGCTTAGCTCATCATCAACTTCTACACTGCCCCATACAATCCCGGATTTGCTTATGATAACGGGTGAAATGAAAATCTGTTTGCAGGTCTCGACAGTATCCGGACCCGTTATTCGAATGATTACTCTTTTGTCACAGCTTGGACTGCTGACAGCTACGATTGTGTCTCTTAGTTCATACATTAAACATTAGAAGTATCTAAAGTGAACTAAAGTGCCTAAAGTGAGCTAAAGTTAGGAAACAATCTGTAATTTTAGGCACTCCAAACTTTAGGCACTTTTAAGTTTTGTAAAACGGCTTGGGCTTTTTCTTTTTGACCTTCCCGCCGGTCTTGCTCGTTACCGCAACCAGACCCTTCGATTCTGCTTGTTCCTTTTCCCGGATGTGCTTGCGAATAACGTATTGCTCGAAAACCCCGGCAAAAGTGCTCGCCATAATATAAAGATTCACTCCCGACGGCGCCTTGTATAACATAAATGGAAACAGCAGCGGCATCATAATCATCATCATTTTTTGCTGCTGGGCTACCTGGGGATTGGACGCCGCCGATGCCTGGGACGGCATTAGCTTCTGCTGCAGATAAAAAGCAACTCCCATCATAATCGGAAGCAAATTAAACGAATCCAGCTTGCCGAGCAGCGGTAAATTTATTGCTGAAAATCTCACCAGCGCATCAGGAACCGAAAGGTCCGTAATCCAGAACGGCAAAAACGGCGCGCCCCGCAGCTCAATACTGGCGTAAACCGCGCTCCACAAAGCAATCCAAATCGGCATCTGAACCATCATCGGAAGAAAGCCCATAATCGGTGAAGCGCCCTGCTCCCGGTAAAGCGCCATCATCTGTTTGTTCATTTCAGCCTTGTTGTTGGCGTATTTTTTCTTTATCTCCTCGGCCATCGGCGCCAGCTTGCTCATCTTGCTCATCGAGACCTGGCTCTTTTTGGTAATAGGATGCATGATAAGCCGCATCAGGAAAACTAATATGATAATGACCACCCCGTAATTGCCGATAAAGCCGTACATCCATTTCATCAAAGCCAGTATCCCGAAGGCCAGAGGCTTGATAATGCTGGCCGGGCAGCAGCAGCCCATAAAATCTATCGTCTGAAAAAAGCCCAACTCTCGATACCGTTCGTTCTTATCGAAAAGACTTTTGTCCTTGGGCCCGAGATAAAATTGGAAGTTGTATGTTTTTGAGCTTTTGGTTTGTCCGGCCGCTGCCAGCGTATTTGACGCGATTTTCAAATCTAATCCTATCGTTTCATCGCCGCTGTTGGCTTTGGGGTCGCCGTCGGGATTATAAAACCACCCCGTTTTGTCCGTTATCCAGTCGCAATACTCTTTTCCTTCGTCGGGAAGCGGAACTACTATTGCCGCGAAATATTTATTGACCGCCGCCGCCCACAGGAAATTCGCGCCGGGTTTTGTTAACTTTCTCTCGCGGATTGCCTTATCGAGCTGTGTCTTTGCGTCGTCGATGTCTTTCTGCGCCATGCCGTTGTTTTTTGCTATAGCGAAGTCTTGCTTTGCCCTGTCGAGGTTTTGCTTTGTCTTTATAAGATCTCTCTTATCTTGCCTTGCACTGACAACCTGTCCCTGTGAATCTCTAAAACCTCCCACGACCTTTCTCATCTCGCTGCGAATACCCTCTCTGCCAAGTCCGCAGGGCCCGGATAAATTGAAGCGGACTTTCTGCTGGGTACCGCTGAGATTCTCGACGGTTATATTGTATTCCATCAGATAGCTGCCCGGGATGATTTTATAGGTTTTCGTAAGTTTCAGAACCTGCTCGTTCGTATCCTGGATTTGTATTATCGCCTCGAAGCGTGCCGTTTGCGAGCCGTTTGGGTCTTTCACAACGTCGAAGCTTCGCCAGCTCAACTGTTCGAGATGGAAGGGTCTAAGCAGTTTGCTCTGCGGATCCAGAAATAATCCGAAATTCGAGATGGCCATCGAAAGAATCTCACTGCCGTCGGCCTGATATACGGGGGAAAGGATTACTAACGGCTGGGGGTTCTTATAATCACGGTCGTCGAATCCGCTGAAAGTCGCTATTTTGATGGCTGCGCCTTTTGAGCTCAGCTCCAACTGGTAATTATAGCCGCTGTTGGGATCCACTGAGCCAAGCGTAACGCTTTTGGCCGGCGCACCGACGGCGCTGAAAGTAACAGAATCGTCCGCTGCTATCTTGGGCGGTTCCTCGGAAGGCGCATTCGCGGCTCCACTGTTCTGATTTTCCGGAGTGCTTTGCAGTAAGATGCAGGTCCCTGTATTTGTCCCCGGGCATTCAAAAATCCCGGACTCCACGACCATCCATCCGCACAAAACAACAAAACCAATCACGACCAAAGCTAAATATCGCATTTCGTATCTCTTATTTTAATTCTATTTTTGCAGCCAAATATTTCAATATTCAATAATAAATAATCAATTTCCTTTATCTTCCGTTCTGCAGCCGCTCTGCATGGAAGTTGTCCAGCCGGTCGATTGCTAATATCTTTTTCATCGTGGTCTTATAGTCATATTCGAGCCGGACAAAATGCACCTCGTTTTTGTCCGCGTATGCATAGCTGGCGCGGTTGTCTTTGTCCCTGGGCTGCCCGACCGAGCCGATATTGATAATCGCCTTTTCATCTTCGACAATCGGATAGACATTGCCAAGCTCGTTCGGCAGATAGAAGTCCGGCTCATCGAGAAAAACTCCGGGCATATGAGTATGTCCAACAAAGCAAATGTGTTTGACCCGCTCGAACAGCAGCCGTACCTTCATCGGGTTGGTATAAACATCGTCGGGAAAAATGTATTCGTTAATCGGCCTTCTCGGCGATGCGTGAATAAAATCTATTGTCGCCGAATTTGTTCCTAATTTGCTTGTGAGCGTCCGGCGCATCGGCAGCTCACCCAGAAAGCTCCAGCGCTTGTTGCGGGGCTGTTTTTCCTCCTCCATTTCCAGAACTTCCCGGCTCCAGAAGCTCGCCTGCTCTGCCCCGTAGTTGAAATTGGTCGGCTCATAAAAGACCGCATAATCGTGATTGCCGAGGATGCACCACTTGGTCTTGGCTATAATCAAATCCAGACATTCCTTCGGATTCGGCCCGTAGCCCACCACGTCACCCAGACAATAAATCGTCTTAATCCCCCGTTTTTCAATGTCAGCTAAAACCACGGTCAAGGCCTCGATATTCGAATGTATATCACTTACAACTGCAAACATAAACGCCCTTTAAGGGGCTCCCCCTTGGGGGTAGCCGGATAAAATCTACTTTTCTATACAGAGAACCACTTAAATAGCAAAAATATTCAAAAAATGCCAGAATAATAATTGCCTTTTGAAGAAAACACGGTTTTCATTGTGTGAACTCGACAGATTCAAAAAAGGCCTTTCTCTTTGGCCGTTGGTGCTGTTATAATACCCCACGTAAAAAATAAGACATGGAAAATGAAAAACAACCGGTATTTAGTTTTTAATTGCCGGGTTCCTCAATTTTGATTTTTTGCAATACGAGATAAGAAAATGGTAAGTATGAACCTGCTTGAAACTTGCGGATTGGTAAAAAGATATTCCGGACGGACTGTTGTAAACGAAGTTTCGATTACCATCCACCAGCGCAGTATCGTCGGGCTTCTGGGACGAAACGGCGCCGGCAAAACAACGTCCTTTAGAATGATTATGGGGATGGTTGTTCCGAACAGCGGCTCGGTCATTTTCGAAGGACAGAACATTACGAAATTCCCGATGTATAAACGCGCCCGGCTGGGCCTTGGTTACCTGTCACAGGAACCAAGCATCTTCCAGCGTCTCAGCGTCCGAGACAATCTCTATGCCATTCTCGAAACCATGTCCATCACAAAGGCTCAGCGCAATCGCAAAGCCGATATGCTCATCGAACGTTTCGCACTTACCGAGGTTGCCAAAAGCCAGGGAAGGTTCCTCTCCGGCGGCGAGCGCAGAAAGCTCGAAATCGCCCGTGCTATGGTAACCGACCCTTCATTGATTCTTTTGGATGAGCCCTTCAGCGGCGTTGACCCTATTGCCGTTGAGGACCTGCAGCAGGAAATACGCCGGCTTGTCGTTTCCGGCGTCAGCATTCTCGTTACCGACCATAACGTCGAGAGAACACTGGAAGTAGTCGATAAAGCATATATCATCGACCACGGCAGGGTCATAGGGGCCGGCCCCCCGGCTGAAATTATTCGTAACGAAACCGTCATAAAATCGTATCTTGGAAATACGTTCGCCGGTGACGAATTCGATGACAGATAAGCTCTAATGCAAAATACGGAACATGAAAAATGATTGATTTAGAGAAGTGTCAAATAACGCGTTATCCTTCTGAGGTTTTAGCTAACAAAGCCGAGCCGGTCGAAAAGATCGACGAAAATATCCGTCAGTTTGTAAAGAAAATGGTCGAAATTATGATGGAACGCAAGGGCATAGGCTTTGCTGCGCCTCAAGCCGGCGTGTCATTGCGGCTGTTTATAATATCACTCGACGGAACAGCACAAAACGTCAAGGTTTACATAAACCCGACTGTTATCCCCAACGGTGCGCTTGTCTCGAATGAAGAAGGCTGCCTGTCTGTGCCGGGTGTGTTTACCAAGATTCGAAGATACAAAAAGTGTAAAGTTACCGCCACAGACCTCGATGGAAAGGAATTCAGTGAAGAAGCAGAAGGACTCTATGCACGGGCACTCCAGCACGAGTACGACCATATCGAAGGCATGACAATTGTCAACCGTATGACGCAGACCGCAAGAATTGCTCACAGAAGACAGCTTAAAAAACTAACAGAACAAAATAAATAAAAGCGATAGATGAGTGGATGGGCAAATTTGTACATCAACTAATATAAAAACTCATTTACTCATATACGAATAAACCCATTTGGAATAGCAAATGAAGATAGTATATCTCGGCAGCGGCAAGTTCGGCATTGAGTGCCTGAATGCGTTGAATAGCTCGTGCCATGATTTGAAATTTATCGTAACCCAGCCCCCGAATCCTGCGGGCAGGGGCAGAAAACCAAACCCGACCCCGGCCGCACGCTGGGCGAATGCTAATTCGATACCTTTCGTCGAAACCGACAATGCAAACACCCCCGAGATGATTGAAAGGATAGCTGATTATAAGCCCGACCTGATTGTCGTAATTGCATTCGGCCAGAAAGTCGGCAACGACTTGATAAACCTGCCCCCGAAAAGCGCTGTCAACGTCCACGCCTCTTTGCTCCCGAAATATCGCGGGGCAGCACCGATAAACTGGGCGATAATCAACGGCGAAACCGAAACAGGCATCAGCATAATAACCTTAGCTGAAAAAATGGACGCAGGCTGTGTCCTGGGCCAGTCAAAAACCGATATCGCCCCCGATGAAACCGCTGACCGGCTGCACGACAGACTGGCGCAGATCGCGGCGCCGTTATTACTCAAGACAATAGACCAAATCGCCGACGGCTCGGTTGTTTATACCGAGCAGGACCATTCCAAAGCCACCCTCGCTCCAAAGCTAAAAAAATCCGATGGCTTTATAGATTTCAATGAACCCGCCGGGTCTTTGGAAAGAAAAATACGCGGCTTCTGGCCCTGGCCCGGCGCATCTGCAAACTACCTGTCTAATAAAACCGGCAAATCCATCCGAGTTACTATTGCTATGTCACAAGTAACCGAGACCTCAAATCCCACTGGCTTATCTCCGGGAACGTTGGATGAAAACCTGAATGTAATCTGTGGTACAGACGCCTTAAAGATTACAAAAATCAAGCCGGCCGGCTCTCCGCTTATGGATTTTAAAGACTTCTCCAACGGAAGGCAAACCCGGCCCGCCGATTTGTTTATAAAAATTGACAAGTAAGATATGGCCGGTCAAAAACCAAAATCCGCCCGCACTATCGCAATTGAAACCCTGAATCGCTGCGACCCAAAACGCAGCTATGCCGCCCCGGTCCTGAACAAGCTGCTAAGCGAAACCAATCAGAAACAGCGGGCCACAGACCTTGTCCTCGGAACGATAAGAAACCGCCATGCTATCGATACTGTTATAGCCGCGTTCTCCGGCCGGCCCGTCGATAGGATACCGGACAAACTGCTCAACATCATCCGGGTTGGGACCTGCGAGCTTGTATATTCTCCTGTTACAGCTCAGCATTCCATCGTCAACGAGGCGGTCGAGAACGCAAAAGCCCTTATAGGCAAAAAACAGGTCGGCTTTGTAAACGCGGTTCTGCGCCAAATCACAAGAAGCATAACAAACCGCCGGATTGACCTGTCACAGAGCAATCCTGGACGTACTCTTTGCCAGACCCCGGAAACAGGCTGCGAATTTGACAGGGATTTTTTACCCGACCCTGAATCTTCTCCGGCCGATTACCTCAGTACAGTCTTTTCACTGCCCGGATGGCTTATATCCGATTGGCTCAGCGTCTTTGGTCCGGAATTGACCCGCCGGATATGCCTGGCATCAAATCGAAAACCCGGTATTTACTTAAGACCCAATGTCTTAAAAACGACAGTGCAGGAATTATCCGAAAAGTTTCGCCTTGCTGATATTGAAATCGAAATAGTTCCGCAAGACTCGATGATAAGAGTAAAAAGTCCCCGCACAATAACCGAACTGCCCGGTTTCGCCGAAGGCCTGTTTACCGTTCAGGATATTACAGCTTCACGGGTGGTAAGAATGCTCAGCCCTCGGCCCCACTGGAAAATACTCGACCTCTGCGCCGCGCCGGGCGTAAAGACAACTCAGTTGGCCGAAATTACCGGCGATTCGGCGATGATTATTGCAACCGATATCGACGCCGAGCGGCTCAGAAAGGTCGAAGAAAATATAACACGCCTCGGTATCAAGAGCGTCGAAGTAGTTCCTTATGAGCAGTTACAAACTTCTCAATTCTCAATTCTTAATTCTAAATTCGATTGTGTCCTGCTGGATGTCCCTTGCTCGAATACCGGCGTATTGGCCAGACGCATCGAGGTACGCTATCGCATAACTCCGGATGCAATAAAGAAACTTATCAAAACGCAAAGCGAGCTTCTCAATACCGCCGCGTCAATGCTCAAACCACATGGAATAATCTGCTACAGCACCTGCAGCATACAAAAAGATGAAAACAATAATCTTGTAAAAAACTTCCTGCGAAAAAACCGAAATTTTGTACTCAACGCCGAAAAGCTCTCTTTCCCATCGGCTGAGCGCCTCGACTGCGACGGCGGTTATACGGCAATCCTCGCCGCAAAATGATGACAAGTATCCGCAATTGAGTATCGAGCTGTTTTTTGCATTTACAAACACAATCCACAACTTTTCCACAAACCATATTTACGATGTGCAAAACCTGTTAAAAACATTTTTTTTTCGCGCGCAAAGTCAATAACCACAGAGACCTTTATCGGGTGGAAAAGAAATTTGCCAAAACGCGATTGATTTGTTTTCGAGTTGTCCAATAATAAGCACATTATCAGTATTATTAGTTTTTCAAAGTGGCTTTGCTGCAAAGAATGAATTAGCTTATAAAAGAATGGATTCTTGTCCTGCAATTAATGGTTGAGCTTTTGTTCGACTTCTTGCAGGATGAAGGCCTTGCGAATAAAAACTTGGCACCGGGAGATTACAATGGCCAGCGCAATCACGGATGAGAGTTCTCGTACCGCAGCGTCTCAGATAAGTGAAATTAATGAAGCTCTTTCTGAGCAGGTGGGACCGCAGAGGTTTCGGATATGGTTTAAAAATTCGACCAATATGACGCTCGCCGACGGATATTTGAAAGTCGGCGTACCGAATCTTTTTATAGCGAACTGGATTGAGAACCATTTTTCAAAAGAAATAAGCAGGGCCGTTCGGACTGTCACCGGCGCAGAGGCAAAGATAACTTTCAGAATCGACCCGGAACTGTCAGGCCACCAGAGACGAACCAGGCTGGATTCGAAGGCCTCCGCAGCGGATGGCTTGACTTGCAGGCAGGGCGGCACCGGCAAAACCGGACAGTTGGCCCGGACCGGCGTTCACGGACGTCACAGGAAAAAACTAAAACTTTCTCTGGAGAATTTTGTTGTAGGCTCCTCGAATGAGCTGGCCTACAACGCTGCCAAAGTAGTCGTAAATGAACATCAAAGCCCTTTTAATCCGCTGTTTATTCACGGAGGATATGGGGTGGGAAAAACACATCTGCTGCAAGGGATTTGCAATGCAGTGTGCGAAAAACGCCCCCAGACTAATTGGCTATATCTCTCAGCGGAGGATTTTGTCAATCAGTTTGTGCTGGCCTTGAAGACAAAAAAGCTGGAGGCTTTTCGACGCCGAATGCGGCAAACGGATTTGTTGGCAATCGACGACATTCACTTCTTGGCCAGCAAGCCTTCGACCCAGGAGGAGTTCCTACATACGTTCAATACCATCAGTCTGGCCGGCAAACAGGTTGTGCTGGTCTCCGATGCCCATCCGAAAATGATTGGACAGCTCTCCGAAAAGCTCATCAACCGCTTCGTCTCCGGGATGGTTGTAAAAATTGACAATCCTGATTTCCGCACACGCTGCCGGATATGCAGGCAGTACCTGAAAAATCAAAACTTAAAACTAAATACTCAAAACTCGCAAATCCCCGAAAGCGTAATAACGTACATCGCCGAAAATCTCCGCTCGAACGTCCGCGAGCTGGAAGGGGCCCTGCTCAAAGTAATTGCATACTCGGCCCTGAAAAACAATAAAATCACACTCTCTACGGCCAAGGCCGTTCTCTCCGAACATCTGGACAGGTGCGACCCCATTGTCCATGTTTCCGATATCGAGACATCCGTGGCCGCCTATTTCGGCACGACCCCCGCTAATTTGCACTCGTCAAAAAAAGATAGGACCGTCGCTCTGGCCCGGCATTTCAGTATGTATCTGACAAGAAAGCACACGAAGATGTCCTCCTCCGAGGTCGGCAGATTTATGGGCAATAAAAATCACGCCACCGTATTAATGGCATGTAAAAAAATCGATGGTTTCCTCAAGAGAAACGGCGAGCTTAACTGGCAGGGCCCTGAAGGAAACAAAGTCTGCAAAGCCAGAACAATTCTTGCCCAGCTCGAAGCCGGCCTCTAAACTCCCGGGAATTGTCTCAACAGACTATTTTTTATTTGCCTTCAGGTTCTATGTTGCTTATCCGGAATACATAAGCGTATTGGCTCTTTATCCTGTTCGTATCTAACTCGGGAGTAGTTATCACCAGATTGTTGTTATCCACCTCCCAAAGCAGCTTTTCTCCCGTTCCCAAAAAGGTGATCTCCGTATCGCTGTCCGCCCTGACATTCTTCAGGGTTAGCTTTCTGCCGGGCCACCTCGGCGTAATCGCATACAGATTTCCATTCTTAAAAGTGAACAGAACTTCCTTAAAAGCCTGGCCCTCAGGCGGAGCAATGGTTTGTTCCAGAATATTGAACTTGGACATGTATTCCTTTCTCTCGGTCTTCGGGACACGACCCGCACTCCACTGGCAGGGCGCCTTCCACATTCTTGTACCGTAGATAGCTTGGCCGTTGGCCTTTAGCCACGTCCCGATGCCCAGCAGGCGTTCCTGCATAACCACAGGAATCTTGCCGTCGGCTCTCGGCCCGATATCCAGACAGAGGTTCCCTCCGCGGCTCACGACATCAATCAGCATTAGGACCAGCTCCTGGGCGGTTCGATAGTCTCCCGCATCTTCGGCACGGTTGTAGCCATAAGAAAAACCCATGCCGCGGTTCTCTTCCCAGGGGTGAGAATCGTCATCCATACCTGAACCGTATTCGGTCGTATAGAATCCGCCGTGTTTGTGCCGAATTCCTTTGCCCCAGCGGTCATTGATGACCAGGTCCTTCTCATTCGGTGCGTTGTTGAAAAGCCAGGCTAATAGTTCCGGACTTCTCCACTTCTCCCAGCTCATCTCCCATTCACCGTCAGACCAGATTATGGCCGGGCGATAGCGCCTGACAAGGTCTTTGAACTGGACAAACATATGCTCCTCGACAAAGCGCTCCTTATCGCTTTTCCACAAGGGATGGTACCATTCATACAAAGAATAATAGAGCCCGACCTTGATGTTCTTCTTCCGCATCGCTGAGGTAATGTCCCCCACAATATCTCTCCTGGGGCCGACCTTCACCGGGTTGTAATTCTCGCCATAAGTCTGCTCTGCTTCCCGGCTTGGCCACATCGTGTATCCTGAATGGTGCTTGGTTGTAAATACGATGTACTTCGCCCCGGCCTTCTTAATCAACTCGGCCCATTCATCCGGATTCCACAGCTCAGCTTTGAACATAGGGGCAAAATCCCTGAACTCGAAATTCCTGCCGTAAGTCCTGACATGGAAATCGTGCACCTTGCCCTCGAATGATTTCTGCCGGAGCCAGTATTGATACCATTCCGAATAGTTACCCTTTGGGGTCCACGCCGGAACCGAATACAAGCCCCAGCAAATGAAAACACCGAACTTGGCGTCTGTGAACCACTGTGGAGTTGGCCGTCCGTCGATAGACTCCCAGTTCGGCTCATACCGCGGCTTCCCGGCTGCAAAGCCCGTTTGCAGCAAGACACCGAATAAACACACAACGCTTACGATTCTTCTCATCTTCATTCTCCTTACCGAACCCCTGATCTTTGGTGACAGATGCAGACTCAGCCCCTGCCAGTAATCCTGTATATCTTTTATCGAATGAACTTATGATAAGATGACCGGATTTTATTTCAATAGTATTTTTCAGTTGAATAGAGCCGCATTTGCCGATGACAACACTTCTGTAATACATGCGGCCAAAGCCAGCATAAGTAGGTCGGGCAAACTGCTCGGCTTTTTTTATTGCGCAAATGCTACTAAGAAAATGCAACCTTTCCGCTGTCTGTGCATTATAATAAGTGAAGATTGACTCCGGAGTAATGAAGATGGCAGGCAATGTAATAGAGTACCAAATGGGATCCCAGGCCGAAATTATGGACGAAGACCAAGTTCTGGTTTCTGCGGCCAGAGAAGACACAGAAGCCATGGGAAGGCTCTATGACAAGTACTATAGCGAGATCATCGGTTACATTTACCATTGCACCTTTAACAGCACCGTTACCGAGGACCTGACATCAAATGTTTTTCTTTCAGCCTTAAAGCATATAGGGCGATACAAGTGGAGGCAAATTCCCTTTCGTGCCTGGCTTTATCGTATCGCCACCAATGAGGTCCGGATGTACTGGCGCCGTCAAAAACGTTTCGTGGCCATCAGTCTTCAGTCGGACAGTGGCAGCCAACAAGAGCAGAACCGCAAACTTGAAAGTGGCAATCCATCAGCCGGTGACAGCGTGGCAGCGGCCGAAGAATACCGGCTGGTTCATAAGGCGCTGTTGGAGCTGCGAATGAAATATCGAACGGTGATTATCCTGCGTTACTTCGAAGACAAGGTAATTGCAGAGATATGTGAGATCACCGGAAGAAAAGAAGGCACAGTTAAGGCCCAGTTGCACCGCGGGCTGGCCAAGTTACAGGATATCCTGGTGCGTTGGGGTGTGTTGCCGGAATAGTTAGGAACAGAACCATGAATAAGAATATTGAGAAAATTGATAGATACCTCAAAGGTGTTGCTCTGCCGGAACATGTTTCCGAACAGCATCGACGACAGTTGCGCCGGCAGATTCTCAACAAAATAGAAAGGAAACAGATTATGTTTGTTAGAAAAAGAGCGTGGAAAGTAGCTGCGGTAATTGCCCTGATATGCACGGGGGTCGTGGCTGCAGCAGTAGTAGGAGTTAAGATTCAAAAGTACTACTTCGTAGGCAAACACCCCGAAGCTGGTTATCTACTGAGTTCTGAAGACGGCCTGAAAGGGAGAACCATCCCTGAGAGCTGGGCTGACAGTCCGGAGCAGGCGGTGGAGACCGCAGAGGAAATTGACCTGCTTCGCCAACAGGACGCCAGAGAATTGATGAGAGTTGTCGAAAAGGAGGTGAACGGCAAGCTGATCAGAAGAACGTTCATATTCAAGTACGTACTTGCGGACGGTCGCGTAATTAAGAGTAGCGACACTGATCCTGACTTTAACGAGTCTATGACCGAAGTGGAAGAGGAAGAGCTTATCAGCCTCCTGCGAGCAGATGAATATGTGACAATTGGCTTTGAGAAAAAGGAATTCAGGGGACGCACGTTCTCCTTCGAGCGCAATCGGTTTGTCCTCAGCGACGGAACCGAAGTTATCTGGTCCGTCGGCAGGCCCGGTGAAGATAATCAGAGCGAGGTAAAGACGATTGTTAAAGACGCGAAAGAAGCGGATCAAATCCTAAAAGACAAGCGGGAAATAGCGACCCTGCGTAAGCAGGACAAGAGGAAGTTGATAGGGGTCGATGAATTAGTGGCCAACGGTGAACTGGACAGGAGAGTGTTCGTGTATCAGTATCAACTCTCCGACGGCCGAACCATGGATTTGCGGGAAGGTGACGAACTCAACTTCGCCCTGAATAAAACGCAAAGACAGGAATGGGTTCAGTGTAAGAATAGCGGCTCTGGAGAGGACCTTGGTACATACGAGCAGAACGTCAAGGACCGCTTGTTCGTATTCGAACGGCAGAAATTCACTCTGAGCGACGGAACCGAAGTAATCTGGTCATTCGGCACCCTCAAGGACGGCCAGTAGTTTCGCGACTTAATCGTATCCCCCAAAAAGGCTGAGTCTGTCTGGCTCGGCCTTTTTTATGCGCTTATTCAGGTGAATAATGGTGTTTGTTTGGTAAAATAATATTTTGGAAAAAACTTTATTTTTATATACCAAAAACAGCAGCCCAGTTGACCTCAGTTAAATATTGGTGAGTTCAAACCAATCGAAGTGCATTTCTAGGCCACCCAGACCACGTAATTTTCTGAACAACTGTGGACTAAGTATTCTATCTGCAATTCTACTGCCTCGCCTTGTTGCTTGGCGTAGCGTCGGCCGGTAAATCACCAAGGGCGAATTGAATCCCCGCCAGATAATGCTGAAGTATCGGCGGATTCCAGAATGTCTGCGGATTATGGCCCAAAAAGCAATAGAACACCCGCCCTTTTCCATAGCCGCGTATCCAGCTTACAGCAAAGTCTTTGTCCTTATGGCGCTGCGGCAAAATAAATCGCCCGCTTATAATCTTGGTTTTATCCATATCAATACTAAGCAGAACACGGAGCTTATCACGTGAATAGGGCTTCTGAAATTGGAATACCTCGTCACTGATTCTAAAGCCCTCGCCCTTAAAGGCCGCATTGAGCGGATGACTGGGCTCATCCAGTTTAATGGTTATCCATTCGTTGTATTTCCAGGGATGGCCGCCGTTTTCATAAGCCCCGAGCATCTCACCAAACTGAGGCCATTGGTCGTATTTCGGCCACTGCACAAAAGTCGCGGCCGCAGCGTGAATGCCTATGAATCCTTTACCTCCGGAAATAAAATCCAGCAGGCTTTTCTTGAGCTTTGTATCCGTAAAAAGCACCCCCGTCGTATTGTTAAAGCATATCGCATCGAATTGCCGAATATTCTCCGGCCTGAAAACGTCTATATCGCTGCTGACCACTGTTTCATAAACCTTTGTTTTTCGCCCCATCATTTCAATCGCAAGATTGCCGTAAGGAAT
>CAZZAX010000119.1:0-17704 GCA_964653075.1 uncultured Pirellulales bacterium | reverse complement strand
TGTCCACGGGCTGTCGGCGTTGGCGTTATTGGCTTCATCAATCCGCCAGTAATAGGTAGTATCCCATTCAAGTTGTCCGGGGTCATAGCTCTCGGAGCCAAGGTTTCCGCTGCCTTTATGCACAAGTGAACTTGCATCAGTACCGAAGTAAATTTCATGTGAAGCACCTAAGCCCGGCACCCATGTGAGAACAGGCGTCTGCGTTACATCCACGGCGCCATTAGCCGGGTCAAGTGCCGCAACAGCACCTGCGGTCGTAAAGCTCCAGACTTCACCTTTGTGTGTTTCGACAATATCAAACTCATCAACACGCCAATAGTAAGTCCTGGCCATTTTAAGTGTGACTGGGCTATAGGTTTCAGCTCCCTGAGGCAGACCCCCGGCGGCATTGCTGACATCGTCAAAGTTGTCGCCGAAATATATAGTGTGCAATTTCGCACCGAAACCCGGTGTCCAGCTAAGTACAGCGTCCAGGACTACAGACTCGGCACTGTCAGCCGGGTCAGGAAAATATGCTGTCTTGGGAGGGATACTAAAGCTCCAGATGTCACCCTTCCACGGACTGTTCGGCTCGGTGTCATTGACTTCGTCGATGCGCCAGTAGTAAGTTGTTCCCGGAACAAGGCCGTCCGGATAAGGAAATCCCGGAAAGCCGATAACAATAAAAGTTTCGCCCTGATTGCCTATGAATGTTCCTTCGGCGCCTTCGTTGACGGCATCGAAATTATCGCCGATGTACACATCGTGCGAGGCGGCCAAATCACCCGCCCGCCAACCAAGACTTATCCACGTATCCTCGTGAAGGGTGCCGCTTCGTGGGTCGGGCCCGTAGGCCTTTACAATAGCGCCGCCCTGATTCTCCATGCTTGACCTGATGTCGTCCTCGCTCAGCACGTGATTGTAAACGCGCAAGTCGTCGACCATACCCGTATAGGACTCACCAGTAGTTGGAGGATCACCTCCAATGTAATAAGTCTCGTTCGCGCCATCTGTTGTCTGGAAGGCTGATTCCTGTGAGAGGGCCCCGTTGACGTAGATGCGAAAGTTCGTCCCATCCCCTGTCACTGCGACGTGTGTCCATTGGTCGGCAGGAACAACATGTGGGGCTGTCTCACACATACCTCCCGCCCAATCTCCGCCAACGCGACCACGCCATGAAAGCCTCCCATCGTTGTTAATGAACAGCGTGTCATTGGAGGTGTCAGCCGCTATCATCGCCCGAAAAATCTGCTGCCACGTGTTGCCGGTTCGCTTCGGGTTAATCCAGGCAGACAGCGTAAATGATCCCTGAAACAGGTCGGCGGTTAACGAATCAGAGGCGCCGATTGCGACGCGACTGCCTTCAAATGCGAGCGCTTGTACGAATTGTCCGTCGACAACTGTCGGATCATCTTCCAGTGTTCCGTTATTGCCGTTGCCGCTGGTGTCCAGCGCGGTCGTGCCGGCACCTTCGTCGAGCTTCCACTGCCCCACAAGCTCAGCCGAGGCATTGCTCATGAGCCCAAGCACAAGAACAAAAGAGATTAGAGTAAAACATTTCTTAGACATAATAGTCCTCCTTTAAAAAAGTTACAATAATAGTACTTTGGCCACACACCAAAATCCCGACCTCTCGGGATTGTTTTTCTAAATTTATTAAAAACAACATCTCCTGAATATTATAAATTTGTCGCTTACAGTGTTTTAAGGCTCCAGGGCATATAAACGAATGTCATCGAAGTACATCATACCCGCACCGCCGGCAACCGGGTTAGCCCTGTTGCCAAGACCAATAGTAATCGAAGTTACATTGGCAAGGTTTACACCCTGGTCGGCAAACGCCTGCAAATCAATATTCCATTCGGTCCAGGAACCTCTCTGCGCCGCATCAGGATTATCATTATCAACCCCAGCGCTGCCGTTTAGAACAACATACATCGTCTCGGCAGCATTGGACGAAGAACCTCGGTACCAAATTGTTAATGTATTGACACCTTTGACTGTCCAGTCACGATTGGTAGTCAATGTTAAAGTTGCTTCAGATTTCCCGACGGCATTGTCATAGGACATCGGCATCGACTGCAAACCGCCGTGGACGATAGTCTGCTCGGCGAATGGAGGATTGGCATGACCAACTACGGAGCCGTTTATGGCCGGGTTGTCGAATCCATCTATCCAGGCGTTAAATATCCTGTTGCTGGCCGGGTCAGCGGGGTCGAGGTCATTGTAGCTCTCGAAATCATCGATGACAAGGAAGTCAGCCGTGGTAAAGCTCCAGAGTGGACCTGTCCATGGACTGTCGGCGTTGGCATTATTGGCCTCATCGATCCGCCAGTAGTATGTTGTATCCCATTCAAGCTGTCCGGGTTCAAAGCTCTCGGAGCCAAGGCTGCCAGTACCTTTATACTCAGGGGAACTCGTATCGGCGTTTTTGACCGCATCTTTATCAGTTCCGAAGTAAACTTCATGCGAAGCACCAAATACTCCCGGTGTCCAGGTTAGTACAGGTGTCTGGGTAACATCCACGGCGCCATTAGCCGGATCCAGGCTCTCAACGGCGCCCACGGTTGTAAAGCTCCAGACACCGCCTTTATACGTATCGACGGCATCGAACTCATCGACGCGCCAGTAATAAGTCTTAGCCATTTCAAGCGGGCCCGGGCTATAGGTTTCATTTCCCTGAGGCAGACCTCCGGCGGCATTGCTGACATCGTCAAAGTTGTCGCCGAAATATATGGTATGCAGCTTCGCACCGAAACCCGGTGTCCAGCTAAGTACAGCGTCCAGGGCTACAGACTCGGCGCTGTCAGCCGGATCGGGGAAGTATGCTGTCTTGGGAGGAATGCTGAAGCTCCAGATGTCGCCCTTCCACGGACTGTTCGGCTCGGTGTCATTGACCTCATCGATGCGCCAGTAGTAAGTTGTTCCCGGCACGAGGCCATCCGGATAAGGAAATCCCGGGAAGCCGGCAACAATAAAGGTTTCTGTTTGATTACCAATGAACGTGCCTTCGGCACCGGCGTCCACATCGTCGAAATTCTCACCCAAATATACATCGTGTGAGACAGCAAAATCTCCGGCCCGCCAGCCAAGACTTATCCACGTATCCTCGTGAAGGGCGCCGCTTCGCGGTTCGGGTCCGTAGGCCTTCGGCATTGCACCGCCCTGGTTGAGCATGCTGGCCTGAATGTCAGCGTCTGTTAGTACATTGTCATAGACCCGCACATCGTCGATCGTACCGACAAAGAAGTAGTTGCCGTCGCCTTCGGTGGCGCCGGAGCCAATACGCAGGACCTGCGCCGTGTTCGGGGGCATCATGGCGGAGCTTTCGCCGGCCAGCTCACCGTTGATGTATAACTTTTTCTCACCATTGGAATAGGTTCCGGCCACATGGGTCCACTCCCCGAGTGTAACCGGAGGGCTCCCGGCCTGGTTCCAACCGCCGGCTGCGTTGCCGGTCCAGAACTGCCACGTGTTGTCCGGCGTGCAGTAGAGGATGTAGCCCCGCTGGGGATAATCATCGCGGGATGTAATCGGCGAGCGATAGTCACTGCCGCCGGGGTCCAGATTGGCCCAGACGCTAACCGTGAATTCATTTTCCGGATTGAGTTCGACACTGTGGGGCACATCGACCTTGTCCGGCGAACCGGCAAACTTCAGGCCCCCAACGAAGTAGCCAATCACCCATTCCGGGTTGCCTATAAGCTCGCCGTCGTGACCGTTGCCGGTGGCGTCAGTAGTGGTTGTGCCGGAGCCTTCATCAAGCTTCCAATGTGCTATCAGTTCGGCTGATGCACTGCTGAAAAGACCCAGAACTACGATAAAAGAGACCATACAAGTTAATTTCCTGAACATAATTTGTCCTCCTTAGATAAAATTTTATCACTGTACTTTGGCAACGTGCCAAAATCCCTACTTATCGGGATTATTTTTCAATATGTTTTCAAAACCTCATCTTATAGAAATTACTAATCTGCTGTTTACGGAGTTTCCGGTTCCAGGGCATACAACCTAATATCATCGAAGTACATCATTCCCGAACCGCCGGCGACCGGATTGGTTCTGTTACCAAGGCCAATAGTAATCGAATTGACATTGGCAAGGTTCACACCCTGGTCTGCAAAGCGCGTCAGGTCGATATCCCATTGGAGCCAGGAAGCTCTCAGTGCTGCATTAGGATTATCATGGTTGACCACGGCGCTGTCATTAAGAGCAACATATAAATTATCAGCGGCATTATCTGTGCTGCCTCTATACCAAATTGTCAATGTGTTGATACCATTCACTGTCCAGTCACGATTGGAAGTCAAGACAAAAGTCGCCTCGGATTTACCGACAGCGTTGTCGTAGGACATAGGCATCGACTGCAAACCGCCGTGAACGATAGTCTGCTCTGCAAATGGAGGATCAAGGTTGCCAACGACAGAGCCGTTTACAGCCGGGTTGTCGAATCCATCTATCCAGGCCATAAATATCCTGTTGCTGGCCGGGTCAGCGGGGTCGAGGTCATTGTAGCTTTCAAAATCATCAACAACAAGGAAATTGGGGGTCGTAAAGCTCCAGAGAGGGCCTGTCCATGGGCTATCGAGATTGGTGTTATTGGTCTCATCTATGCGCCAGTAATAAGTTGTGGACCACTCAAGCTGTCCGGGTTCATAACTTTCGGAGCCAAGGTTCCCGGAAGTTTTGTATTCAGGTGAGCTTGTATCAGCGTTTTTAACGGCCTCTGCGTCGGAGCCGAAATATAACTGATATGAAGCGGCATAGACTCCCGGTGACCAGGTAAGAACAGGCCTCTGCGATACATCCACGGCGCCATTAGCCGGCTCCGGGCTTCCTACAGCACCTTCAGTAGTAAAGCTCCAGACATTGCCTTTATATGTCCCGATACCGTCGAACTCATCGATGCGCCAGTAGTAGGTCTTGGCCAGTTCGAGCGGGTCGGGACTATATTTTGTAGTTCCCTGGGGCAGTCCTACGGCGGCATTGTTCACATCGTCAAAATTTTCTCCGAAATATACGGTATGCAGTTTCGCTCCGAAACCTGATGCCCAGTTAAGGTCTGCATCCAGAGCTACAGAGTCGGCCCCATCAGCCGGGTTGGGTACATAGGCGATCTTTGGTGGAACCATAAAGCTCCAGGCATCGCCTTTCCACGGGCTGTTCGGGTCGTTTTCATTGATCTCGTCAATTCGCCAATAGTAAGTTGTACCCGGAACGAGGCCGTCCGGGTATTTAAATCCGGGAAAGCCTACAACAATAAACGTATCTGTCTGGTTGCCCTGGAAGGTACCTTCGGCTCCGTTGTTCACATCATCGAAATTATCGCCGATATACACATCGTGTGAGAGGGCGAAATCTCCCGGTGACCAGTTCAGAGACACCCATGTGTCCTCGATGACGGCGCCGTTGGCCGGCTCGGGACCTACCGCATACGGATATCCTTCACCGGTCATGATACTCTGAATGTCGATTTCGGACAGTGCCTCGTTATAGATTCGTACATCGTCGATCAAACCGTCCCATCCTCCGCTTTCGTCTTTGGCGCCCTTGCCAACTATCAATTTTGTTACACCGGTTATAGTGCCTTCAGTGCCTGCATCCGTGCCCCTCGGTGTATCCAATTGTCCGTTAATGTACAACAACAATTCATTACCGCTGCTCCAGACCATCGTAACGTGCTGCCACTCGGTAGTCTGCGTATTGTCGGAACCCTCAAAAGCCTGATGGCCGCCGGTCGAGTCCAGAGCCATTTTGATTAAGTTTGTTCCGCCTTCCCATGCCCAGCTGGCTGCGTCATAGCGCATATTCCTGTTATCGCCGCCTGATGGGTCTTCGAAGATTACAAAACCTTTATCAGTTCCGACTATGTCAGACTTGATCCAGACACAAATCGTTATCGCCTCCAGGCCGTTGATGTAATCCCCGGCAGTTTCGTCGATCACATGGTCGTCGTCACCGTCGAAATGCAGGGCCCCACCTGTTTTCCCGACTTCCCACATGGGACTACCTTCTATGGTACCGTCGTACCCGTTACCACTTGAATCTAGGGCAGTGGTCCCGGAGCCTTCATCGAATCCCCAGTGAAGAATCAGGTCGGCTGAGGCATTACCTGCCATGCTTAGCGCCACAACAATGGAAATCAAACAAAGCAGTCTTCTACACATAAAAGTGCTCCTTAAAAAAATGCCATACTTTCACAACTCAGCAACATCCCGGCCTTTCGGGATTGTTTTTTCAACACGCATTAAAACTTCATCTGATAAAAAATTATTAATTTGCCGCTTACGGAATTTACTGGCCCGGGACATACAGACGAATATCATCGAAGAACACCATACCCGAACCGCCGGCCACAGGATTATTTTTGTTGCCAAAGCCAATAGTAATCGTATTAACGTTGACAAGGTTCACGCCCTGGTCTGCAAAGCGCGTCAGGTCGATAGTCCATCGGGTCCAGGTGTTTATTAATGCCGAATCGGGATTATCGTGCGTGACCACCGCGCTTCCGTTTAGAGCGACGTACATCGGCTCGGCGGCATTAGTCGAATCGCCCTGGAACCATAGTGACAATACTCCAACACCTTCCTCTGTCCAGTCACGCTGGTTAGTCAATGTCAAAGTCGCCTCGGATATTCCGACGGCATTATCATAGGACATTGGCATCGACTGTAAACCGCCATGAACGATAGTTTGCTCTGCAAATGGAGCATTTGCATGACCGACGATAGAGCCGTTTATTGTCGGGTTGTCGAATCCATCCACCCACGCCAAATAAATCCTGTTGCTTCCGGGTTCATCTTCATTAAGGTCATTGTAGCTTTCAAAATCATCGATGACGAGGAAGTCGGCGGTCGTAAAGCTCCAGAGAGGGCCGGTCCACGGGCTGTCTGCATTGGCGTTATTGACCTCGTCTATGCGCCAGTAATAGGTTGTGGACAAATCAAGCTGTCCGGGCTCAAAGCTTTCAGAGCCAAGGCTCCCGGAAGCTTTGTATTCAGGTGAGCTTGTATCAGCGTTTTTAACAGCATCTGCGTCGGTACCGAAATAGACTTCGTATGAAGCGGCATAAATTCCGGGCGCCCAGGTAAGAACAGGTGTCTGTATTACATCCACTGCACCTTTAGCCGGATCGGGGCTTGCGACGGCGCCTTCAGTGATAAAACTCCAGACATTACCTTTGTATGTTCTGGTACCGTCGAACTCATCGATGCGCCAGTAGTAGGTCTTGGCCAATTCAAGCGAACCGGGACTATAGGTTGTAGTTCCCTGAGGAAATCCGACAGTGGCATTGTTCACGTCATCAAAGTTGTCGCCGAAGTAAACGGTGTGCAATTTAGAACCAAAACCTTCGGTCCACCGAAGATTTGTGTCCGGGACTATAGACTCAGCCCCATCAGCCGGCTCAGGAAAGTATGCAGTCTTTGGTGGAACCATAAAACTCCAGACTTTGCCTGTCCAGGGACTGTCCGGCTCGGTGTCATTGACCTCGTCAATTCGCCAGTAGTAAGTTGTGCCCGGAGCAAGACCATCAGGGTAAGGAAATCCGGGAAAACCAACAACATAAAACGCCTCTGCCTGGTTGCCCCTGAACGTCTCACCGGTGCCGTCTTTCACTTCATCAAAATTCTCGCCGAAATACACATCGTGCGAGGCCGCGGTCTTTGCCGGTGACCAGTTAAGGCTCACCCATGTGTCCTCATGCACAGCCCCATCAACAGGAATTGGATTATAGGCTGTGCCGGGAGTAAATATTGTGGCATTTCGATAATCCTCATCGGTTGGCACATAGCCAGGATCATCCGACCAGACGAAGACATCCCAGAACACGGCATCATTGCCTTGCCTGTGAAAGATGTACATCGTGTTCTGACCGGCCTGAAGCTCTTTGGTGCTTCCTTCGTCGTTTCCCCACCAGCCCCAGGAATCAGTCGTTTCCTCGAAGATTCGGTCATCCGCGTTGTCGAACGGTGCTGTTCCGTCATCTCCAGGGAAGGGGGGGGCTGCGGGAATTTCTGCGTCACCCGGGTCTGCCTCCACGAGCATATAATCCGACCGGTTATCCGGATTCAAAACACGCGCCCAAAAGAACCACGTCCCCGCCTTGCCATCGGCTGCACTGATATCGAACGTCCAGCTAATCATGCCGCCCGCGCCGCCTGCCCGGGTAATTGCCTGACCGAACGCATCAGCCGCATCAACGACCGGGTAATACTGGTCCGTGTCGGGATTGCGTTCATCGTAATCCTCGGCTTCGAACCAGATCTGGTGTCCACCTCCGTAGTTAGAGATTTTCATGTTTCTTACGGCATGGACCGGCGCTGTAATTAAGAACAATCCGATGAAAATAACAAGTACGATTTGTTTGGAGGGTCTGTTAAACATTTTGTTTCTCTCCTTTCATTTGTTGATATTTGTGGTCCGTCCTTAGTGAAAAAATCCAAGTTGAGCCGCACCTGCCGGAGTTGCTGCCAAACTCGAAATCAGGAGCCGAGACATTAAAATCGTTAATTTCTGTTACATTCGTACTCCGTTAAAAAGTGTTAATATACGATGTGAGTTGAAAATGTAAAACCACTCCGGCCACCAAGCGCATAAGCTTTTTTAAACTCTGTGCTTTGCATAATACCAAATAACACCTCCTCTATTTGGAATACTACAGGAATTGTACCCGCAGGAAGAACAAAATCAACAGATGTCCGCCCGCGCAGGCCTACATTTCACTAATATTATCTATACCAAATTACCTGCCTGTCCGTCAAGGAAAATCCTTGCGATTATTGGGATGTCCGGGGAGCATCTTAACACGATATAAATATGTTATTGACCTGTTTTAGTTTTGTTGATACTCTATCACCGGCATAATTAAGGAAGCTAAATTATGGAATTATCTTTGCTAATGAGGTTAAGAATTGCTGCTGCGGCTGCCACGGGTGCGCTTTTAATAGGAATTTTGGCCTGGCCGTTAGCAGCATCATCGGAGCCTCTCAATACTGTGCTCGCCGGCGATATAAGTATTGGCGGGTTAATAACGCTGGTGGTTCTGGCGTTTCTAACCGGCCTTCTTGCTTATTTTGTTTCCTGGCCACACGGCAGAGAAATCGGCATTCTGGCTGTACCATCCGGGTTGGCAATCTGGGCTGTGCGCTCCGGCAGTATGACTACTTTAATGCAGCTCAATCCAGGAACCGAACAACGCCAGGCGATTTTTGCGACCTTTAAATGGGATTCCGCTTTCTGGCTGGCTCTTGTAGCCGCAGGTTTCATCGGTGTGCTGTTAGGACAGAAAATTTTAGCAAGTCCCGGAAAACCTGTGAAACAAAAAACATCTAATTCCAAGCCTGCACACTACTTAAGTGTAATAGTTGCTTTGGTCGGCTCGGTTTTCATAACTCAATTTTGCATTAAAATATTTGCACAGGACGTTTCATTATTAGACCCCAAATTAGGTGCGATTATGGCCCAGCCGTCTGTAGGACAGATTATCTTTGCCGTATTTGTCTCGTTCGGAGTGGCTGCTTTTTTAGTGAAAAAATTTCTCGATGTCAGCTATATATGGCCGGCAATTGCCACTGTTTTGCTAACTATCTTTGCGGTAAGTAGTTATGCCAGGCAGGATATGTTGCAGTATTTTGTTCAGCAGTGGCCCTCAGCTTTTTTCGTTAATTCGGTTATTTCCATATTACCTGTGCAGTTAGTGGCTTTTGGCACGTTTGGCTCAATTGCCGGCTATTGGATGGCCATACGTTACAATTACTGGCGCAAACACGATATGAAATAGCGTAATCCGAATTATTTAGCAAATTCAATACATCATTTTTTTAGTCTTCTTATTTAGATAAGCCCATATATGACAGGTACTTACCGCCTTAGTGTCCTATAACAACTCATCAATCCACAAACAAATACAAAAATGGTTATTTTTAGGCTTTGAATTAGCCGAAATATAGTTTGTTAAGATTTGTCGGTCAGATATGGTTTTTTGGCTAAGGAAAAAGAAAAGTTAAAGAAAAGTTGAAGAAATAAAGCTGTTTTAATAAGCATTTGACGATCATCAAGGCGAACACTTGAATTGAATTTACGTAACATATGATAGTAAAACCAGCCGACAAAAGGAGTTAGAAATGTTGGTTCTAAGCAGGCAAAGAGATGAATCGATTATGATCGGCGATAATGTTGAGATTATTATCGTCGATGTACGGGGGGATAAAGTCCGTTTGGGTATAACGGCCCCGAAGGAAATACCGGTTCATCGAAGAGAAATATACGACGCGATTCAGCGTGAAAAAGCCCAGAAAAAGGAGTCTCAGGAGGAGCAGCAGGAAAAACCCCAGGCGTCGTAATCCTCTACATAATAAACAATGCTCTTAGTGAATCATTCCGAGCTGTTTTCTCTTATTACTTCTTTTATTATCCCTCCTAAATTCAGCATTATTACGGGATATGCCCACTATTTTTTGGCGGCCTTCTTCTTCTGGCGCTTAAGCTCTAACGTGAAATTAGGGTAATCGGAAAGCTCGCCGGAACTGTACATTTCGTGAATCTCCCACTTCATTGTGTTGGCATTGACTTTAGAGTGTGCAAAACCCATTTTGCTGGTCTGCCAGTCGGCCCCGGTGTGTTCGTGTTTAAGCACGGCCTTGTTGCCATCGGGCTCCCATATACCCTTGCCGGTCCCGCCTTTGTTATCGACAGTTATCTGTACGACCTGGTCTTCGGCCGGCTTGTAAAATATCATAGCGCGGAACTCGTTGCCGGGCCATTTAAGCAACATCGTTATCAGATGTTTATCGAGCTCCCATTTATAAACAAGCTCAACTTTATCGCCCTCGTCGCTCGTGGCCTCCCAACTGCCTATCAGCCAGTCGAAGCCGCCTTCCGTTACAAGGTCACCCAGCTTCTGCTGGGCACTTGCACCGGTCGTTGTGATAACGATAATCGCCGCCACAGTCAGGATAGTATTTCTAAGTATTGTGTTTTTTGCCTGGTTCATTGTAGTTTACTCCTCTCGATAAAAGTTTACATTTAAGATTGCTTAGCCACACAACTAAGCTTCCTCTTTTATTACTAAGATACACGATTAGTTGCGATATTTCCAGAATTTCTTTGCAATATTTTACCTCGTGTATCAAGTATCAGCTAATTTTCATTCAAGGCAACATGCCTTGGATTTATGCGTACTTTGGGATAGAAGGCAGAATATATGTCTGATGTGGGCTTAGGATTCAGTTATAGATAAATGTTATGAATTGGATTAAGCCGGGATTTTTTCGAACAGCGCGTGAGCGGCCAGCAATCCTCGCATCACGTCTGTGACGGTAACTATTCCAAGAAGCTTTTTATCTTTGTCTGTCACCGGCACGCAGCTTATCTTCATCTCATGCAGCATTTTCACAACGTCTTGGAAGCCGCAGCTCGGTTGAACATAAATTACTTTCCGATTCATAATTCGATAGACCTGTTGATGTATGACCGGCTCGTTTGGCTCAACATCGAACAGCTCGGCCCGAAATACCTCAGACTGCGGCTTGCGCTGACTCTTGCGAAATGGAAGAAGACGCAGAACGTCCCTGTCGGAGATTATACCAATGAGTTTATTCTGTTTGTCCACGACCGGTACGTGTCTGAATTTGCCCCTCTGCATAGCCTTCATTACCTTGTCCAGGTCATCCTGCTCCTCCAGAGATACAACTTGCTCAGTCATAATATCTTTGACCGTTCCGAGAACCGACGAAAGTGCAGAGACCGCCTCATCTGAATTCCCTGCCAGCAAGTCAACAAACCGTCTTTTCGGTCCCGTTTGTTCCTTTTCACCGCATAAATGTCCGATGGCGTGCAGTCTCACAAAGAGCTTTAAAACATCTGTCGCCGTTACTATACCTACCAGGTCATGGCCAAACAGAACGGGAACCGAATCAACACGATTTTCGACCATCAGGGCAGTGGCCTGCTGTATCGGTGTCTCAGGTGATGCGCACTTTGGTTTTCTCGTAACGATTTGTACCAGAGGCTGTTTCAGCGCCTTTATGTCCGAATCCGCCTGGCCGATTTTCTCCAGGTACGGCGATATTTGTCGAAAAACATCTCTTTGAGAAACAATACCCACAAAGCTTGGTTTTGCTTCTTTTTCCGTCGCGATGTCCACGACAGGAATATGACGGATTTTATTATCTGTCATAATCTCCAGGCATGTCTCTATTGTATCGTCCAGGGTAAGCGTTTTTACCTCAGAAGTCATAATGTCCTTAACGTTGCGTACCGAATGAGACAAGACATCTTTCCCCTCGCACATGTCATCTATCATGTCGATTAGTCTGGATCGATTTTGTGTCATCCTGTTTGCTCCCGGCGTATGACTTGTCATACTATATTTACCGACCGATATAACGTGTCTACATAGCTAAAAACAGCCTGTACCTTACTCCAATCACACGTTATATCGGCATAGCATATGAAGGCCTTTAATGTCGAATTATTGGAACTCTCTGTTGCAGAAATCCCCTGTTTTCCTTCTTAAAAGCCTGTTTTTCCTGCCCGATAAGGAAATAATTTGGCATTAGAATTTTTATTTCTTATTTTTTATACGATATCCTTAATACGCCATAACCTATTTTAATCTAAATTATGAGGAGGAACACCAATACGAAGAAGGTAGTTGGTATGATTCTAATGAATGTTTTCAGTACTAAAAACTCCGATCCGCGCTGAAAAGCCGGGCGATTTCATATATGACCCTCAAAATCCTCTTTTGGGGGTTTTTTTATATAGTCTTGCAATCCATGTAATTCTCAGGTGGTAACCTGCAGGTTCTGTCTTTGAAAACTACCTCTTAAAAATTTTTTTTAGCGAAATTTGGCATTCTAATTTTTATTTCTTATGTTTTACATAAGTGTTTTTAAGGCGTTAAAACCCATTTTATTAATTTATTTTGAGGAGGAATTATGGAATCTGAAAACAATGAGAATTTTGAACAGCCGTTCGAGAGTCAAGGCCAGCCGGGCACCAGCCCGCAGCCGGAACAGACGTCCACGGGGCAGCAGAATGGTCTACAGCAGACATTTCTGAATCTTAAGCTGTCAACCTGGATCAAATGTATTGTTATTAGCCTTATTTTGTCTGTGGCTGCTGTTTTTATAGTCCCTGAGTTCTCAACAGCTCAGTCCGGCAGCACGGTACAGAACGTACAGCCCAGACAGCAAGAGACCTTCAATTCATACAATGAATATGAAGAAGATATGTATGATTACTCTCAATACGAAGAAGGCTGGTATGATGACTACTCTGAGTACCAGGAAGATTCGTCTTATGACTACTATGATGAGTGCGAAGATAGCTGGTCTGATGATTATGGATATGAGTCACAGAATGATTGGGAAGAAGATAGCTGGTACGATGACTATGACTATGAGACCGAAGATAGCTGGTATGATGATTATGAGACCGAAGATAGCTGGTCTGACGATTATGAGACCGAGGATGATTGGTCTTATGATTATGAGACTGAGGATGATTGGTCTTATGATTATGAAGCAGAGGACGATTGGTCTTATGATTATGAAACAGAGGACGATTACGAGTCAGAAGATGATTGTTATGGCGAGTATGAATACGAGGAAGATATGTACGAGTATGATTACTATTATGACGACTAAAATCTTCGCTTCTGACTAAACGCGGGGAAACTTCGCGCCTGACCCCCAAAATACTTTTTTTGGGGGTTTTTTATTTTTAAACAACTCCCCCCTGAAAAATGTGCCTGCCACTGCCGTGAGTGCGAACTAAACAATTTATACAGACTTATATTGATTATTCTATGACTGTAATATATAATCATCTGCTGTTTACGGGGATTAACTGATATTAATTTACGTTGGAAGAGGTGGAAACTATGACAGGTGTGCGGCTGCTATTTTTTTCTTTGACGTTGACGGCGGTTTTTTTTGCAGGCTGTCAGACAAGTCAGCAGGTCCGGAACTTCGACAAGCCGGCGGCGCGAATGGTGGATATTAAATTTCAGGATGTTCAGTTAGACTTCGTGACACTGCTTTTCGAAATCGAAGTTGACAATCCCTGTCCGGCCGATTTGACCGTAAGCGGTTTAAATTACAGCCTTACGAGCGGAGGTAATACTTTTTTAACGGCCACTGATGTTCGTTCTGTTTCTGTGCCGGCCGGCTCGAAAAAATTGGTTTCTCTGCCGGACGAAGTGATATACGAGCGTTTGCTGAGATCATTAAACGGCAAACCCGGTTCACCAATTTCCTATCGAGCAGAACTACAATTGTGGGTAGATGCCCCGAACCTGGGACCAATCAAGGTGCCTTTTAGACATGAAGGCTCACTTGCGCTGCCCGAAGCTGTAGAGATTATCGTCGATGGCAAGACATACAGTTCTCTGGATGTGCCGTTTGTTTTCACACCGCAGGATGTAGTTGACAAAATGCTAATGCTGGCAAAGATCAAAAAGGATGATTTGGTTTATGACCTGGGCTGCGGGGACGGGCGTATTCTGGTCGCTGCCGCCAAAACGTACGGTTGCAAAGCTGTAGGGTACGACCTGGATCCCGAGCGAGTCAAAGAATCTCTGGAGAATGCCAAAAAGAACAAGGTCGAGCATCTGGTTACAATTGAGCAGAAGGACATCTTCACACTCGACCTTAGCGAGGCGGACGTAATTACTCTTTACCTGCTTCCGGCCCTTAATGTGAAGCTCATCCCGCAGTTGGAAAAACTCAAGCCAGGCTCGCGAATCCTCTCACACAATTTTGATATGAAAGGCGTCAAACCGAACAAAGTCGTCAGGCTCACTTCCTCTTTTGACAATATCGAGCATAAGATATATTTATGGACGGCGCCCCTGAAAAAAATAGAAAATCAATAATATAAATGTGGCCCTGAAGCTTGCCCTTGATTCCGAACAGGCATCAAGCGCGTTAAAAAGCCGGCCGGGGCGAATTTTAGTTGAACTTTACAAAACAAATCGCTACAATAGTGCATTGAATGGGAGATATGCATTATGAAGGCACTTGATACCAGAGTATTTAAGCTAATATTGGTGGTGCTGATATTGTTGTTTGTAATCTGGCTGATGTCGGTGTTACAATGTGAGATGGCTCCACCCGCTTATTGATAGTCAATACAGGGATTAGTTCGAACAAAAGGCCAGGGAACATTTCAGATGAGATATAAGTATCACCTCAAATTCAACAGACAAAAAAGCCTGTATCTTCTCTGTTTTACTGCATTATTGTTATTATCGCCGGAAGTTGGTGTCCGTGCGGGAAGCTCAGTATCTCAGACCCCCGCCCCCGATGGCTGGCCGGCACGGCTGGATAAAAGAACGCTGTATTCCTTTAGGCATGCTTTTATTTATGCCGGGAGAAAGTCCGAAGCGGCCCAGGTGAATAAGCGAATCGAAGCAGCTATTAAAGAGCTGGATAAAGACAGCACACAAAAAAGCACCGCAATCACCGGGCTTGCTATGGTTACCGATATAAAGGAAAAACCTCTGGTTGACCTGCAGAAAATAATCGATGTTCTGCGCCAGGCAGATAAGCAGCGGCAGACTGAAAAATCAAAAAAGGACTTGAAATCTGTCATCGAGGCTAAAGAGGGTATCGAAAAGCAGGGAATGGATATGGACATGGTAATGTCCATAGCCCCTATACCGGTTGAGCCTAATCTGTTGCCTGAAATCGTCACCAAGTTTCCTGGAGATGTGGATAAGCAGATAGACTTCTGTATCTTTGTCCCAACTGGCAGGAACGTAAAGTACGGCTTTAAGAAGATTCTCGACGCGGCCATAAAACAGAAAAAAATCGGCCTCGCGGAAAGGCTCTTGCTTGTTCCAATGATGCCGTTTATCGAGGGAAAAGTTGTTGATGCTATGAAAAAAAGCCAGCAGCTTGTTGTATATGAACGTTTACTGGAAAAACAAAAGCACTTGACCAAAAAGCAGAGAGAAGATAAAGTAAAGGCCTACATGAAAAAGCTTGGTCTTGATGACGAATCCAAATCGAAATCAGGTAAAGGCATTACCGGCAAAGCCAAAGAACCCACTGATACTACCCAATAATATCCCCCCAATTTGTGCAGTTGGTAAAGCCGGGTCTGCCCCATCGATTTACTCCTGCCGGTCAGGAAGCTTTTCTATCTCCATGCGGGCCCCTTCGATACTAACACCCAGGTTCGCCAGGACCTGGGCCGCTATTCCTTCGCTTTCCCGAAGCAGGCCCAGCAAAATATGTTCCGTACCGATGTAGTCGTGGTTAAGTTTTCGCGCCTCTTCGATAGCGTACTCTATGACCTTTATGGCGTGTAGCGTTTGGGGAATGTCGCCCCCGGCCACCGCATCCTGTCCGCCCTTGAGTTTGAACATCTGCTCGATTTCCGGCAGCATTTTTTCTATATCAGCGCCAAGGCTCTTAAGGACCGCAGCGCCTGTTCCGCTGCCTTCCTTAACAAGCCCAAGAAAGATATGTTCGGTTCCTATGTATTGGTGGTCAAATAGCTGGACCTGCTCGTTGGCAATCGCCATAACCTTGCGTGCCCTGTCGGTAAAACGTTCGAACATAAATCGCCCCTTTCCGCAAATGAATATGCTTTGATTTTTACATATCCGCTGTCTCTATAACCGCACTTCGAATATGGACAGGCTTATATTTCCGGCCTTCCCGGCTGCCGCTTGGGTATTGCCGGCTTCCTCGGATTGGCTGCAAGGTAATCGTTTATGTATTTATTAAGCTGGGTTTTCACCGCCTGTCTTATTGCAGATTTTTTCCCCCTGCCGACGTAATGGCCGCTGTCCCAGCAAATACCCTCTGCATAGCCATAGTTTCTCACAAGGGTCGCGTCTTCTATATGGGCGATCCGAAAACAATAAAGATACGCATCTTTGTAAGCCGGGTCTTCATACGCAACCAGATATACCGACAGACGCGGACGCCCGATTATTGTCTCCAGCTCTTCTTTGGAAAATATCTTTATGTCCGAATTTCGCAGCTCAAGATCAACATCGTCTTCGAACTGCTCCTTCAGCTCTTCTTCCGACGACTTGTCTTTTGAAATGACATCTACGAATATATAGACTCCTTCAGAGTCGCGAAGACGCTCGCGTAATTCCTGCTGGAGCTGGCGCCTTTCTATGGCGATCGTTCTCGCTGCAAAAAAAATACCCGAACAAACCAGCGCTGCCGTTATGACATAAATCCAAAACCTTTTCGTTTTCATAATATCACCTTTTTCAAAAGAGCTTTCCACAGATATACCTTGACCATTCTATCAATTGCCTGCCTTAAATCAACAAAATCCGCATACCAGTGGCCGCCAATTATAGAAGATTATACAGAAAATTATATCTGCCTTTAGTGTTGGCACGCTCACGCGACTTTAAAAGGCGATCTTGTAGGGTGGCGGCTTGCCCCACCGTTTTTTGAATACGGCCAGAAACAGCGAGTTGACACAAAAGTTTATCCAGAGCTTGTCCCCGAGTGCTGCTAACTTGACGTGCAACAGGGGAATGTGAGCTGACTTGCTTCCCTGTCGGGGATCACCCTGTGCAGAAGAGTTTACCCCCGATGTTAGTCTACTTGCTTTTCTGTCGGGGGAAGGATATATTTAAAAAAATGTCATTGCGAGCACCTCACCTGATTCTCAGGATGCATGCAAAAGAAACTAAGATATTGGCTGAATCGCGCTAACATGTTTCTATTACAATACTTACATA
>CAZZAX010000118.1:0-18152 GCA_964653075.1 uncultured Pirellulales bacterium | reverse complement strand
AAAGTGGCTGGTTTTGAACGCGCCCATAGTGGCTGGGTTTAAGCGCCCCTTGACAAAGAAAGATTCAGAAATCCCTCCTAAGAACTGCTAAATTGTTAAGAGCTTACTCCCCTATGCGGTTTTCAAAAGACTCAATTTGCACATGTGCATAGGGTAAAAAATGCTGCGATCGAATCAGCGCCTGTCCGCTTGCCTGAGATAAGACTAGGCGTTTTGCAATTCTGCGTTCTTCCCTATCTGTAAGGCCTAGATGTTTCGACATTACTTCGGCGTCAATCTCCTCAAGACCAAGGCAGATAATTGTCCCGGCATTTGCAAACACTGATGCGTGAAAGTCACGAGTTTCCTGGGAGGAAAGAATAAGACCCAAACCGTATTTGCGAGCTTCTTTGATCAGGCTTGTTATAGTCTCATCACCACAAAGCTTGTGTGCTTCGTCGATACAAACCATAACACGAAGAGACTTGGTGACACCTGCCATTAGCATGCGAGCATAAATCTTCTCAAGTAGGAAACGGCTAGCTGCCAGCATGAGGTCTCTTATGCCAGAGGTCATCCGGACAACTGTTGTTCGGGTGAAAAGCTCCTCGAATTTGAAGCCAGCTTGGTCTTCGGTGAATATGCCTCCTTTGAAGAGGGGTTGCAATCGAACCATCAGATTACGAACTTGAGAACCTCTCTCTGCAACCCATTTTTCCAGGACTGCTTCTAATATCTGTAGAGTTGGCGGTTCATTATCCCATGTGTTTGATACGCGTGGATGAAAACCTTGTTGGGAATAACACTCCTCAATTGCATCTCGGAGGATCCCAAGTTGGATATCCCCTGACCCGCTGAAAATCGTATTCAGCGAGTCCGCAAGCCGAAAAACCATCTCGAGAGGTGATTTTTTTACGTTGGTGATCGGATCAATTGGCAATTCGAATGGATTTATAGGTAATCCGTCCATTACGTCAAACACCTGAGGATTAACCTGTTGGTAGAATGGTCCTGTGGCATATTCGCCCTGGTAGTCAAAAATGATGCTGGGGATACCACTTCGATCCAATTCCCATATGAGAGCCTTGGTTGTTTCACTCTTGCCTGCGCCGCTTTTACCCACAACCAGAAGGTGTTGATTTGCCAGCCTCCGTGGTGTTGTTGTAAAGGGATCCCAGTATATCTGTTCTCGAGTCACGAGGTTTTCACCGAGGTTCACATGAATTTCACCCGGGATTGATACTTTTTCGGCCTTTCCTTCTGCCTCGGAGCCAATGGAAATCGTCTCTTTCTCCGGCCATTTCTCAAAAGTCGGTCCGGTAGCTTTGGGTTCATCTTCTTCATGAACTGGTGGCTTTTCCGGTGCCTTGGTTGGACTCTGATCCGATTTCACTTCCGCTTCGGCCGAGCGAACACCTTTAGAACTGGGGACAATGCTAGGTTCCCCATCACCCTCTGTTTCTTCTTCTGGTGGTAGAATAATACCCAGGAGTCGACGAATACCCGTTTTACCAATTGTATAAATATCGTTGTTGTGTACGACTTTCTTTTCGATATCTGCGTAGGAAGAACCATTGACAATAAAGCCTTGATGACAAAAGTTGACCTCGCAGTTCCCTAACGCGATAGATTCAATACCTTGGCGAAATTTCAATTCAGACTGCAAACTATCATCAAGTTTGATCCCACTAACTTGATATGGATGGAACAACCCATATCTCAGCGCTCGCTCAAAGTAGAAGGCGATAGTATTAGCTAGTTCTTTGTTCTTGATATCTGCATCGAACCGTTTAATTCCCTCTGAAGCCAAGAAATTGGCTCTAAAATGTGATTCAGTGTTACTGTTTTTCAACGAAATCTCTGATTGAAGCTCCAGCATTGCCTGTGGTGATGTGTACTTACGATTCTTGACCTCAATGAGATCAATGTATGCTCTTTGGTCACGGAATTCCACCAGCATCAGATCCGTTCTTTTCAGCGTAAGATCCTTATTCTCAAGTTCCTTGCGATTTTGGTAAAACAAATCGATGTGACTATCTACTGGAATTAGGATTCTGTTAGTGAGCCTCCCTTCATGCTCCAGTTCCAAGCGAGTCAGGGCAAGACCGATGACCTCTTGGGCTTGCTGGGGATTATTTATGAGCTTGAGTGCCAACTTACCAGATACTGACTTCAGAACCTGAAGGATTCGGCTGATTGTATAAGAGCTAATCTCACCTTCCTGCTCAGTATCCTCGGGCGTGAGAAGCTCCGCGAAGCCAGTTCGAAGAATGCTTTCGATCTCTCGTTGGTGATAAGTTGAAATTATCAAACGATGCGAGACAGCGTCGAGGAACTCGGGTGTATAGTCAATGAGGTAGCCACCCGTTGGGCCAGAACCTGGGCCCTTATCCGGATCATCGTAGAATTCGACTCCGAAGTTGCGGTCGATAGTGAACACCCAATCTGAGATCATATGGACCTTACGCAACATCCTTATATGGTTCTTGTCTTGCTCATCTGTCAGCTCTAACTGGACTGTTAAGTATCTATCCATACTCTTGCCCCAATCAAAGAAGCTGGCTACAAGATGTGATAAAATATCTTGACACTTATATAAATTATCCGTATTTCCATCGTTGGCCAGGGCAGGGCACTTGTTGGGTGCTATCATCCTAGACCATGTGGCAGTAGTATCCCCTGAAGTGTAGTCAGTAATATATTCGGATAGTAGGTTATGTAAGGCAGAGCTACGTGTGGGAAGATCATGTTGTCGAGTAGCAACAGTGGTACTAAAGTAATCGATTACGAAAGTAAGATGTGAGTCGAAACGTCCAATCTGGTCGTATAGCAATTCTCTGACAGTGTGCTTGGCGTACATTAACTTAGGGAAGAGTGGATTCGCATTGGGTTGGAGTAAGCATTCTTCTGTCTCAGAGAGTGTTTTACCTCCAGTCCACTCCTCATCATCTCGCTGTTCCATTAGGTCATCGAAAGCATTTCCAACGAGTTGATGGCGTATTCTACTGGGTGCAAAGAACTTCACGTCGAAGTTCAAACCAGCATACAGAGGCTTATCAAGCAGTTGTTTAATTGCTTCCAACAGTATCATGCCGTCTCCAGGATTAACGACGTTTACTTTCAGCGTCTGAACATAAGGATGATGGCAAAGGTAGCGTTCTACTTTGTCTGCTATCTGCTTGGGAGTGATCGTAGAGATGACGACCTCTCGTGCCGCCGACCCAAGGCACTGCCTTGTAGCATTCACAGCCGTTCGTAGATCACTTATTTGAGAATCTGGTAGTAAGCTCCAAAACAAATCCAAATTGTCTGTGTTGATGAATGCTTGGCTTTGGCTCCAAGAGATTGCATTTGGTATGTTCAGACTAACGATCTTATCAATACTATCCACAGAAATGAGCTTTTCAATGTCGTTTGGATTTTTTCCGTCCATGTTCTCTATCCACCGACGGACAAATGTCTCAAACTGGTATAACCACAGGATGCGAAGCGGATGCGTCGGGGCTAGCAAAAGCACATTCATCGGCGATTCAGAAGGCCCAACGTGCATAAGAATAGTGTCAATTCTCATCAGTTGAGAGTAGTCATGTAGGACGTTGTTTACGCCGCCAGGTCCACTTGCAGCCTTTATCCTGTCCATCATGGTCGTAATCATCTTCAAGTACTTCTGCACATAACGCAGAACCTCTTCGGCGCATTCATGGAGGTCAGCTGTTTCGATCACGCCTGTACCGTTGTCCAGATCGACTATACGCGAGAAGAACTGGTGTCGAGCCAAGTAGAAATCCTTCGTTATTCTTGTGACATTTTCCGGTAGGTGAACCACTCGAAAATCGCTGTTCTCAGCCCGCCGTTTGTTTATCGCGTCAACCTCGAGTACGCCCATGTTCTCTGGTATGCGGAGGATCTTCTCTCGCTCTACCTCCAGCAGGAGCGGATTAAGCACTAAATCACCTCGCGCATTGTTGGTTAGTCGCAAGCTGTAAGAATTATTTCTCTTGGCATCCCAGCCACGGTTTCGAACGTCGTAGGTCCTGCCGTTCTTGTGAGTGACGCGGAAAAGTAACTCATCAAGATGGCGAATTCTGGTACCTCGTTCAGCTGGAGGTGGTGTGAACTCCCCACCGTTTTCGATCCAGAACTCCTCGCTTTCATCGTTGGCATCGGGTAATGGCGATCCCGTTTTCGAGATAGCCTGGATACGAAATCGGCCCACACACTTCTCATCTTCATCAAGATTGTTGTCGATTATTGGTACCATGAACGATTTGCGCCTGGCTCCAATAGACTGAGGTGGAACAACGTCGATATTACCTTCGTCCTCCGTTTTTCGAATGACTGTTACCCGAAATCCCCCGAGTTCTGTTGGTTCTTTGGGCGAGACTGTCCAGCGGATCTGGATAGGCTTACTCCCATCATTGGTCAATGCCCCCGCTTTGAGCATAAGCCCTTTGGCTACCTTGTTAGGCTTTTTCGGATCCTGCAAAGGTTTCAGTTCGATCTTAATGCCCTTTGTCGGTTCAGCAAATATCCAGCACTCAAATGATAGCTTCTCTCGAAGGGCTTCATCATGGCAAATTGGTGGAATCCACTTGTTTGGTTGCAGAGTGTTCTTATTCGCCAGGTATACGGCCAACTCGCGGCATCGTACTTCATCTTGTAGACCAATATTTTCACCTAATCGTTCAAGGTTCTGGTTCAAATTTTTCTCGCCATCGCAGAGAATATCTGCGCATTTTGCGTTTCGGTCGATTTGGATGTTCAGGACGTCTAAGTTTAGCTCAAAGTCGGGGATTAGATGCAACTCGTAGAGATAGGCACCGGCTAGTTCCCAATCAACAGGTTGGTGGCTACGGTTACTTTGTCCGAGTATGGCCAAAACGTACTGCAAGCGCAAAGACGTTGGGCGACGCCGGACAGGTTCGCTATCCAGGATGGCCTTAAGAATCTGCGCCTCCTGGGAAGGCAGTTCGTTGACTTTACCATAGAGATAGCGTCGCAAACATCTCTCGATGTCAAAGCTCTCTGCATCGTCTGTCTTGAAGGTTGATATATTCAGCGAGTCTTCTTCTGCTAGCCGAATTCCAGCCGGAAAGATAGCACAAAAAACCTTGATTCTGTTGTAGGTCGCATCTTCGCGAAAGGCAACAGCTCCGCTGCCGGTTACTTCCCATGGTTCAATACGTTCGCCGGACGTCTTGTCTGTAACCATTCGACACACTATCTTAAGATCGGTAAGATCCGCATCCTTGGCAAGGCGTTGTGCCAAGCGAGCGATGACATAACGGGAAAGATAGTCCACTCGTTGGCAATGCCCTTGGCTTTTGCGAAGCAGGAACTCTTTGAGTTCTCCAAAGATTGCCTCCACATAAGAGTCCGTAACAGTTGCTTCGTCTAGCCTATAGAGTTCAGTCGTCGCTGACATTTTCTTAGTACTCCTCTCCCCATTCAGATTCAACATATTCTCGCCCGCGTTCAAGGGCAGTTGTAAACAAGGTGACGGCTTGGTCTTCGCAATTCCGCGCTTCTGCCCTTGCATCAAATACTTCGATTACCTTGTTGTGAACGCTCTCACCTCTATCACTTGGCAGACGCACAGCAATTGACAAAAACTGAAAGTCTCTCAGTCTCGGAATTACGGAGCCATAACCTCGTTGGAGGAGCTGGATATGTCCGTATTTAGAGGCTAGGAAAGCGTACAAAAAGCCTGGGAATACTCGACGAGAGTTAGGGACGATTCGCATTACATCTTGAGAAGCAGCCCAGCCTTCAAAGTTCCTGTGGACGTACATTGTTCTGCCCAGCGTCCCGCCACATGAGATCAGTGTCCAACCGTTTTGAACGGTTTCGTTCTGAAGATTGCGTGTGAACGCATTAGACAAGTAGTTTACGCCCTTTGGACGCCATTGCATCATCTGCTTACCACCCAGCAGAGGTATCCCGAGCGAAGGATCATCTACATAGATCCGCTTGCGGAGAGCCGAATTTCGAATCTCCTTGACCAGTGTGCTCAAAGTGCAACCACCTTCAGAAGAGAGAATGTATTTAGCGAAAGCAACAGCTATAGGATCGTGGTATGTTGCATCGAGACGTAGCTCTCCAAACTGACATGCACTTGCAAAACGCTCTGTTCTATGCGAGACGAAAACGGTCTCATTACCATGAGATTCGACCAGTTTTTTTGGCACGAAGGTGGTAAGATCCGGAAGATAGCATGATCGCTGGACTTCTCGCTGGGTTTCGTCAAGTAAACGGTTCGCCTTAACCTGAAGTGCACAGTATTCATCAACCAGCCGTGTTAACTCCTCACGAAGGGCTTTCGGTAGAAGTGGAATTGGTAGACTGGCGATATCAGACTTATAGATTGATTCAATGACTGAACCAGAACGGCTACGTTTAACGAGAAACTGTCCGCATTCACATTCGAGGAAAGCGAAGATCCAGCCTCGGTCAACTCTGTTTTCGGGAATCAAACGTATTGCATGCTGAGACAGAGCTGCACCGTGCATCTCACTGGTGCAAATAGCAGTGTTGCCTATTGTACCAGAACAGGAGATAAGTATCGTGCCCTCCTTTACAATGAGCTTATGCAACTTTGGAGTTAGAGCCCGAGATATGTACCCAGATGGTTCAGAACTTGCCATAAGCATAGTCGAGCTTGAGTGAAACGGGATACCTGCTTGGTGGTCTGCTACCCAAATGCGTCGGAATGGACCAAGCCAAATAACACGAGCGCGCTCGCCGATAGTCGTAGTGGAAAATCCCGACTGCTTCATCTGCTGCAAAGCTCGATAACCGGCAGAGCCATAAAAGGCAGCTTCCAAACGGAAAGATCCGTTGTTCACTTCTTGAGATGGTGTAGCGAATATCTCAGCGTTGGTGTAATTATAGGTGGCTGAAGTGCCCTTGGAAAAAAAGTTACCGTTCATAAGTGACCTCCCCGCGTTTCTTCTTTCCCAGGAACTCATGATACGCCTTGGCTATGAAGGGTAGGTCGTCATCCACCATCCGGCCGTATTCGTCGACCTCTGGCAAAAAATCCAGGACCGTTGAATTCTTACAGACTTCGTAGAGATCCTGGTCATTGGCAGTGCGGAAGTGATCCAGTACTCTGCCATGCTTATCTCGCTTGTAAATCCGATTACCACGGCGGTCTTTGCCCACCCTCTTTGCAATGGCCATAAAAATGGCGTAGTCACCGGATTTCCCGCTGAGGCTCTCACGATTCATCTCCTCGGAGTTCTTACGACGTAAGAAAACTAGATGCGTCTGCATACCAACCTTTGGCAAGAACAGTTCCACTGGCATATCTACCAGGGCAAGAACTTCGCAGTTACGCAGCACCCAGTACCTTATATATTCATCATCCGGATTACCTAGCAAACCGTCAGGTAGAACTATGCAAAGCTTGCCAGAAGCTGGCTTTAGCAGCTTAACACAACGTTCAAGGAATAGTACTTCTGGAGATACACCGCTTTGGAGCTTTGGAGTAGCAGTCCAGAGCTTGCGCTGATCGTCATATATCCACTTGCGCGCCAGCTCATACTGACTGAGAATTGACTCTGATTCTATCTTGATTTTCGTGCCGAACGGAGGATTGGTGGCAACGATATCAAATGTTCCTTCTCTTAACTCACTGCAAAAGAAATCTGTGATCGGTATACTTTTGAGGCCGCCGTCAACTTGTTCAATTTTCAGGTTGCTTTCTAAGAAGCGCCAGTTCTCTGTACGGTCAAGGGAGTTAAGGTGTGTTATGCCCCCTTGGCCATCGTTATTCATCACCATGTTCATCCGGGCAACGCGTACTAGATTATCGTTGAGATCAAGCCCAAAGATCCTCTGTGAGGCTAGTTTGAGCTTGCGATTGAATTCAGGTAGGTCACCCTTATTGGGCTCCTTGCTGTCCTCGTTCATACGCCGACGGATCTTATCAGCCATATAATTTAGGATAACTACAATAAAACCTCCAGTACCACAAGCTGGATCGATGCACTTCATCCCCGGCTCTGGATCCAACATCCTAATACCCATTTTGACCGCATTGCGGAGTGTGAAGAATTCCCCTCTAGTGCCCTGAAGGTTCTTACCTACAATAGTTTCATAGGCCTCACCTTTTACGTCTACAGATGAGTTGAGGAAATCAAAACGGTCAAGTTGCGCAACGATATAGCTGACCGTTGGAGCGTCCAAATCGATTTTATCTACTCTGGACCCAAATAACTCCGGATAGCGCTCAAGAACCATCGCATAGAGCAGATCGATGCGATCCTTGACAGCTTGGGCTTTGGGCTTCTCATTGCGTTCTTCCAGACTAAAGATGCGGAACTGCCGCTCATAGTCCTTGTTCTCAGCTACTGCTTGTTGGGCTTTCCGTTCATCTTGGATTTTAGCGAACACTATTTTGAGTAACTCCCAGAAGACTGACTCATTTGACCCCCCGTGTGTAGCCCAGATGTAGTCATGGCAACGCTGGAACGCTTGTCGCAGGGAAAGGCCACGGGCTGGCCTTAGCGCTGCCTTGCCAGGAGCAAAACAGTCCTCTGGGCCTTTGCCATAGGAAGGAATATCGTTGACCAAAACTGATCGGATTTTGATGCGTGTTGACTGCTTCCAATATACAAGCCTTTCGGTGCCATTTGTCCAAACAGCAAATTCAGCATAAGGTGTGTCCTTGAGGAACTCGGCAAGGATTTCTGCTCCTCTCTTTGAGTCGTCGGGCTTAGTCTTTGGCTTCTCGATATCTATCAGAATATAGATGCGGTTGTCAATTTGATCATCTTCAGCACTTTTCTTAGGCTGGAGTACTACCAAAGGAAACTTGTGAGGTTTAAGTGTGCGTGGCTTGATTCGCAAGTTGAGTAAGATCAGATCCTGCTTCTGATTTTGTGGGTAACCGAAGTCCTCGAGTAGCTTACGTTCTTCCTCCTGACGTATCTGTTCCTGTTCAGTCAGTTTAATTGTATTGCCAGTAACTAGATCGAGAACCTGGCTTTCCTCTATGGCCAATTCGTTAATCACATTACCGTTGGCATTTTGTACTACGACCTCTGAAGTCTCTGTTTTACTCCTATTCGATTTTATCTTACGCTTTTGCGCCATAGGGATTCTCTAATAAACAGGGGCTGCGCCGGTAACGTACTCTTTTCCCGCGATGGGAAAACGAGGCATAATAACCTGAGAATTCGAAGCATCTGAAAGATCTGTAAAAAAGCCGAGCTGCCGCAGCCTCGTTTTTAGAGCCTCAAAGTTTACAGCCAAAGCCCGATTTGTATGTTCATCCTCACGGGCATCAGGCCCTAGGAGTCTGTCCGAGTAATAGGCTTTTGAATTCATAACTACTTGCAGATAAAAGACTTAGTTGCTTTGGGCCCAAAAACATTAAGTTCTTTGTTGCCAAAGACTTATGTATTTTGAGAGCGAATACTCGGACACGCTCCTAGGTTGTTAATAAGCAGACCATAACGTCCCCTAAGCCAGTCTACAAAGTCACGTATAGGAATAGGGCGTGATTGCCAAATGTCATCGCTCTCACGATGCTCCAGAACGGCCAATTGAATCAGCACTTCGAGGAGTTCGTTGCCAATCGCATACTTCCGCTTGGCACGCCCGCGACCTTGCATAAAGCCGCGGTCGAGTTCCGTTCCGCAAAGCCCAGCGATCAGCTTACGGTGCTGATCACGCAGGGTGCCATATTGAAAGTGATAAAGGATTTCAACAAAGGTTTCTAACTTATTGAGTTTCCGTTCATTGCAGATGGTGATGATCCGCTCAATTTCAGGATTATACTGCTTGGATTCGTCATCATAACCAGCCTCACGGACATTTTGGATGTCACGAGCAAAATATCCATCAAGATCACGGTGGTTCCGAAAGCCTTTTAGGAGTATGTGTATGTATTCTTGGCCACGTTTTTCTCTCTGATCTGGTGTGAGATATGAACCAGCAAACTCATCCAATTTCTTTATGAAGTACTCTGACTTAAAATATTGCTCAATTTCCTTGAAATGTTTCAAATAGCGATGTTTAGCCAGTTTGTCTACGTCAGAGTCATGCCCATTTGTCATGTCACAGAAGAAGTCGAGCTCAAATGGTGTGTGGCTTCTGCCTTCTCCTGGTTTTGGCAAGATACCTCGAGGCGCTGGCAATTCGCCATGCTCGACCATGTGGTTGGCGATTTTGACTATCTGAAAGAAGTAGAGCGCTGCATGGAAAATCATAACAGTCATCATATAGTTTATCAATTCCCGTCGAGGGATGTGGTTCTCATAAAGAAATAAGAGCTTGAGGTCTTGTCTCATGAGGTCGATTTGCTCGGAGCAGAGAAATGAGAAATTTGGAACCTGATCTGTTGGCCTTGTACTGTACTTGTCTGTATCGAAGGGTTGTAATAGCCGAAGAAGAAATAGCAACTCAATATCGAGCTTGCCTTCTGTTGCAAGATTGGTCAGGCTTGCTTCGTTGATTCGGTAATCATTGTCCCCATAAAGCTGTACTCCCACTCCGAAGAACTTCTTGAATAGCGACTCTGTATGTGAAGTGAGCACTTCGTCGTCTTTAAGAGCATTATACCAAAAGTCGCTAAGGTACCGGTCTTGGCGCTTGACTTGGGGATTGAACAATTTTATGACTGCAAAGTGTAATGGTCTCAGGCCCGACATGCGATATTGCCCTCCCTTTGATTTGCCTCGCCGAGCCATCAGGGCAAAGTGTGATTCCAACCAATCAGTCAAAAGGTTCTTGCGTTCATGGTCAAGTTTGTCGACACCCTTGAAGTACTCTCCATTTACTTCCAATGCCGTCTCGAGCACAGCCTTTGGCGTTTCGGCATCTGGCCTGCTGGCAATAAAAACTTGTTTGTCGGTGCGTGTGATTTGGCGGCCTCCGGTTCGCAGATAGACAAATAAGCGACTCATAGCCTCCTCAACATCAACGTTATTGGCATCTAATGGGTAAACAACATCCATGCGAAACAGTTTCTGATTTCTTTTGAGCAGATTTTTTGCTTTAGATCTTGCCATTTTTCTTTCCCCCCTCATAAGACACTAAGCGATACAGCGTTGTCCGGGGTTTTGCTTAGCACGAAATGTTGATAATCAGTCTCTGTTAGGATGAGCTTGTCCGATGGTGTCGCCATAAGCTGTTTCTTGAACATTAATAAGTTAAGGAAGAAAGCCCGAATTTCACCAGCTGTAGGGACATATCCATCCTTGATGCGCATCAAAGTCTCATATAGGTCCAGGGATATTTCCAATGTAATATTTCGGGATTTGTGTTTCAGGAGAATCGCCGTTGGCAAGTACTCTATGAATTTTGCTTGAAGCCCAGGTTGGGGTAGACAAATCTCAAAGTCTGAGGCAGGATATGTGAAGAATGCTTTGACCTTAGTATTTGGATCATGTCGTGTCCGGATGCAAACATTTTCTTGGCCGCGCTGCTCGTCATAAATACTCTCACTTCGGCTGATTGCTAGGACAATGCAGTTTTTAAGCTTGTCTCCAATATCTTCCCCTTTGTCAACGAACTGTAGAAATTCATTGAGATTATCGTAGGGAAGTAGTTCTGTCAGAACATCTTTTTCCTTACCATCTGGGCCCGAACGGTTGCCTTCGAAGAATAATTTCCTCCGCATGGATACAACGTACCTACGAGACTTTTCCAACACTTCCTTATTACGCTCTTCAGGACTGTGTGGTCGCATATCATATAAGTGCTGTAAGTCATCTTCGTCCACTCTGGACCGGCCTACGTCGGGGTGCCGATGGTCTTCGAAATCGTAGAAAAGGCGGCGGAAATCAGGCGTTTTTGGTCTCATGAAACTAAGTGTGCTATCGGTATGTGGTGCGCAGGCCAATCCAACATCGAATTCGCGTAGTAGAGTTAGAATTCGATCCTTTTCCTTACAACTAAATATGGCGTTATAATAGTATCTGTTTGTAAAGTCCACCTCACCAGTCTGGACTTCCTTTTCTATTTGACCACAAGTACTTTTTCCGAATAGGACGAAGGCTAGCACCGATCGCAGATCCCGAACCGTCATGTGGATGCGTTTCCTGAAATGGAGAACCTGAAAAACAGCTTTAAGACGGATTATAGCTTTTTCAGTTGCCTGGTTTCTGCTTTTGACTGCCTCGAGGTCCTTATCTCCAAGACCTTTCTCGTCAACTACTCTGAACGTGTCAACATTGAATTTCACCGGACATCGATGCCGACACGAACAAGTCTGGCAAGTGGACCAAAACTCTTCTGCCACGTAGCGTTTGAGTATCTGATCGAAAAGACAATGGGTGTCACTCAATGACGCATCTACTACGGACCTTAAATTTAGATTTACTATGGCGATGTCCTTGGGGAGAGGAAGATCTTTCTGTATGTGGTTCAGCAATGTCTGGCTCAACCATGGGAAATCACTCGTGTGCGATAGAAAGTCCCTAAGCTTGCCTTCGTTCATCGCTACGAGAAAGCTGGAAGCTACTGTTGGTGGTGTCTCACCACTAAGGTCTGCAAAAAATTGGGTGAGCATCTGTCGGTTGTCGATCGATCCAGAGTCAACAGACCCATCATAGAGTGTCTTAAGGGTCCATCCATCAAAAGTACAAGTTGTCCCCAGCGAATCACGCAGTTGAAACTCAGCACCTCTATTGGCCGCAGCCTCCTCAATCTTCTGAATGAAGGCCGTTTTGCCGTCTCCAGCATTTCCTGTTAAAATCACGAGACGGTACTGCTTTAGAAGTATTGCCTGGGCCAACTCCTTGTCCAGCTTGGTGGGTACATATGTTCGCTTGGATATATCCGTATCCAGACCTCTCGTCAGGCCATTTCCCGCTTCAGACTGACTGTAAAACATCAGAAACTGGTCTAAGTACGGATTATGTGCCATTATTATGCCCTCTATGTATGCCTTAACCGATTTCTTCCTGAAAAACCCCTTTTTTCGGCAACGTCAAACATCTTTTTCCTCCTGTAGCCACCACAAAGCTAAACCGCTGGATTCGACAAAGTGTAACACAGAATAACTTCTGCAGTAAAGCCCCTCTGCAATCTTGCCATTTCCAATAATATCTCTGCGTAAAACATTTTTCTTAAAATCCAAAAACTAACACCTAATTTAAAGTAAATCAAGTATTTTCTCTTTCATGAAATAATTAATAATCATTTATTCACAAACACCGACAAAACCCAGCTTTGGACTGAAAATCTTTGTGTGTCGGCTGTTCGACTCCCCCCCCCCCCTTTCAGGATTAAAGCCAAAGAAACTTTTGATACAAAGGCCATCACCTGTATCTTCTATCTTTTTAATTCATGCCTTTAGCTCCTCGATAGAGACCACCCCACGAGGAAGCGAATAAAGATATTTAACGAGCATGTTGGCTGCTTATAAAGCGTGCCGGTTTACCCAAAGAGTTGTCAATCCACTCAGCCAGGCATACTATAGCCGTCCATTTATTGAATGAAAAAAACAGGTAACTTAAGGCAGGTGCAAAAGCAGTTGGGCCACGCATCCCCTGCTACCACAGCGAACATGTACGCCGACATCAGCTTTGAGGATATGCAGAACGGTGTTAATGGATTATATGACGGCTAAATGTTTGGGCAAACAGAGCTATTCCTGAAACATCCTGGGGAATTAGTCTTTATTCACACCAGAAACTTTCAGATTTCTTACGTTTTCTGAATCTTATTACCGCGCTTCAAGTACCTTTGCCGGGTCCATTTTTTTAGGTTTGAGACCTGGTATATACTGGTAGTTCTGAAATTCCTCCTCGTGCTTCTCGAATGCAATCCTGTTCAGGTCGGATATTCTTTTCATATCATTACGGGCACTTGCGAGTGCATCTGCCGGTCTTATTATTTCAGCTCTAACAAATACATAAAGTTTGGATTGTATGTTACTATGCTCCGAGCTTCTGAACAGTAATCCTACGAGCGGCAGGTCTCCCAGTATAGGCACCTTTGATCCGCCTTTACTTTGATTGAGCTTCAGCATGCCACCCAGGATGATTGTGCTTCCATCGGGAACAGTTACAACAGTCTTTACATCGCTGCCCGTTTGATCTGGTGGTTTTTCACCCGTTACGTTCACAAAATCTGAACGGGTTAGCTCTATCTCAAGTCGAAGCAGATCACCTTCACTTATATGTGGTGTAATTCCAAGTGTTATTCCGGCCTCGTATGACTCATAGTCGATGGCCGTTTCTATGAGGGTGCTCTGTTGCCCTCCCGCCCCTGAAGTGACTGGAATTGAGGACTTCTTGGTCACAAATGTTGTGTCCGTGGTCTTGATTGTCCCCGCTTCATTGTCATTTACAAGGATTTTAGGTTTTGCCAGTACCCGGCCATAATTCTTCGTCTGTATTGCTTGTAGTAAGGCATTTACATGCCTGTCTGCATAGAAGCCGGTTCCCGAACCTGCGTTTACCTGAAAATCAACGAATCTGTCACGCATACCCGGCTGGAGCAGCTTGTCCACGACGGTTGTTGTCTCATCGACAAAGAAGGATCCCGTCTGGCCTCCCGTTTCCACCAGATCCGGCAAGCTGCTAATCAAATTCAGATCATAATCGAACTCATCGGTTTTCCTTATCTCAACCAGCGTCACATCTATGAGAACTTGTGGCCTTCGCCTATCGAGAGTATTTATAAGCTTGTTTATCCATTCCTGGTTCTTCTTGTTGGCATAGACAATAATGGAAAAAGTAGCTTCATCGGGAACAACCAGTATTTGCTCATCGGTCCTCTGGATAACCTTCTCAATCTTTCCTTCTTTATTTAAGACGGTTTCCTGAATGACTTTCTCAAGAACTCCCGCCAGCCGCGCAGGCTCCTGGTTCTCAAGGAAATATATCTCATAGGGGATGGCCTGTTCACTGACCTCAGTATCTAAGAAGCTGATAACTGACGCTATTTTAGCGTGCTGCTCTTCGGTGGCGTTGATTAGCAGCGAATTAGTTGCTGCTAATATTACCACCTCCGGATCCTCTGCCTGGGCCACCATACCCGTCCTCTCTGTCGTAACAGATGGCGAAGCTCTGGATACCCTTCGAGATAGCTCACCGGTTTGGGTGGTTTTGCCCATGACTTCCAGCTCATCCAGTTTATTCTTCACCTCCTCTGCATCAAGGTATTTCATGTCATATACCTTAAAAAACCGCAGGTCCTCCGGCACCACGTCCACGTAATTGATAATTGTTGCTATCTTTGCATGCTGCTCTTTGGTGGCATTGATTAGCAACTGATTGGTGGTTGTTAATACGACCACCTGTGCTTTCTCTGCCATAGCCCCAGTTATCGTACCGGTTGTAGTTGACGACGAAGATCTGGATGTTCTTCGGGATGTCCCCTCCTGCTCAGCCTGATCCGTAATTTCCATCTCCTGCAGTTTCATCCTGACCTGTTCTGCATCGATGTGCTCAATATCATAGACCTTGAGAAGCCTCAGGTCCTCCTGAACAACATCAAGCGCATCGATCAGTTCCTCAAGAAGTGATAGTTGCTCCTCATGGCCGATCATAAGAATACGATTGGTTCTCTCGTCGGTATCCAGGTACACAGCTTGTCCGGAACCGGCAGTTCCTTTATCTTGTTTAGTAGTGGACTTGCCCGCAGCAGAGGCCATCGTAACCTGGACGCCCTGAAGCTGCTGGGCGAGAGCACGGACCTTATTCGCAACCGCAGTCGCCAGCGTATATTGCAGACGTCGGAATCGGCACTCCCTGGCTCTTCCCGGGCGGTCAAGCATACTCACCAGCTGTTCAATCCGGCCCATACGATGTGCATAGCACGTGACAAACAGGATCTGGCCCTCATCTGATGGTGATACAACCACACCCAGTTTCATATTTTTTAACAGATTCGTAACACTTGCGACATCCACGTGCTGAAGCTCGAAAACACGTGTAACCACCATATCTCCGGCCTGCACCGCTTTACTCTCAACATGGACCAGCTGTGGATCGGCATCCAGGGCCTGAGCAACCGGTACAATAGTTACGAGCTTGTCTTCACGCCGGATCATGGCAAAGCCCTTGAACTTCAGGACCGTCTCCAGGAGAGTGTAGAGGTCCTTGACCTTCATTTCGCCCTGGAGGCTGCCGTGCAGCTTGAGGGTAACGGACTGCTTGCTAAAGACGTCTGTATCGTAGACATAGTCCAGATCCAGGTATTCACCCGCGAGATCCAGCAACTGCATTAAAGTCATCGTCTCAGGCAGGGCCATATCAAGTATATCCTCTCCATTTTGAAGCTCTACAGACCCGGATTCAGTAGTAATCTCCTCATCTTCCCTGACATTCCTGGCTGGCTTAAGGACGATTCTCAATGTCCTGGGCACGCCGGCACTGCCGTTATCTAAGATTATTGGCGAGTTAAAATCGGTTCTTACCTGAGCTTTGGTGTCCGGATAAAGTTTCTTCTCGCCCGGAAAGGAAAGCTCGGGCCGCGCGCCGGACATCTGTGGCCCGAGACCTTCGTGTGGATAGCCGTTGTCAGGTATTTGCACTACAATATCCATGGTTGGTTCTTTATCCTGTATTAATGTCCTGCTTTTCGTCTGAGTGGATTCAACATCGGCAGTTATCTCGGATGTATCCTCTGTTGGGTGTGGCCCGTGATACTCGCTGTCAACCGGTGAAGGGTATATGGGTAACGTCTCACTGGTGAACCGTTTTAACAGATACAGGAGCTGTTTTCGATGACGGGCAGGAATGATCGCCACGACAGCATCTCCGTGAATGTCGATAATTCCTTTTGCCTGTTTTTCTGTTTGAGGCGGGTTGGTAAATGTCCCGATTCTGATATCACCGAGGGCTGTTGCGAACTGTGAGTTGGAAGGTAAGGACCTGACCATAGAAGCTGGGCCCAGGTTTTCGATGACAAAGTTTTCGCTTGTGTCAACCAGCCTGAGTACAAGAGACGCTCTGTCCAGTTGCTCGGATGAGCCGGTTACCAACACTGTATTGGCATCAGGCACTTTTGAAACCTTGCTAATGCCTAACTGAGAAAGAAAGGCGATGCACTGCTCACTACCTAGATGCTCCAGATCAAAGACCTGCTGTTTGCCGGATTCGGACAAAGTATCTTTACCAGGTGAGGTTGTCCGGCAGCCGGAAAACATCAAAAGTGCCAAAACCCAGCAGAAAAGGACGTAACTGAATTGTCGAAGTCCGGGATATCTGTCTTTTGTAATTGTAACGTTCGATATCATAATAAACACCTCATCCATATCTATATTTAAAATGCCTGACCAGGTATTACCCACTGGCACTTGTATGATCATAGGCGACAGGTCTTATTTCCGGTCTTGAAGGACCGAGCCTGTGCATTGGTTTTCGAGGTTTCGTATTCGGTTTTATTTTGGGTGGACTTGGATGCCTCGGCGTAGATGGGTTCGTTTGCTCCGATGCCAGCTCAGTCTGTTTGGCTTGTTCGGTATGGACAGGAGCCTTCGTATCGACCGCCATCTCACGCAACTGTTCGCCATCCCTATAGACGATCATCCCGCGTTTAACCTCGTCAACTATAAAATGCCCCAGATTAGAGCCCTTTTTAATCCAGTGAATCCCTTTGCCGGGCTCTGAGACGAGCGCCATGGACTTTTCCGGCCTGGAACGGTAGTAGCTCGTTCCAACAAGGGTGAACTTCGGTGTGAGTTTTGTTGATTCGGCGGCCGTGATCTTTTCATTCAATACATTTACAGTTCGTCTTTCCGGAGCCGGGTCTTCCCTGATCTTCGGTGGTTTAGGCTTAGGGGGATTGAGATACAAGGCAAAAGCCTGTGCCTGCTCTACAAGCGGATTAAGTATCTTCTGAGGGCTTTTTTCACCGGGATCGCCGGTCTTGTTAAATTTTTCAATAATGGAAATATCCGGGTTTTCTCAAATTTCCTGAACTCCCCGCAGTTGCTGGACTGCGCAAAGTACAAATACAACAGACGCAGAAAATATCGCCAATATGCTGATTGTATGTAGTATCCTTACCATGTTATACATATTCCTCCATTCCTTCGTACAACACATTCCTGAGAATTTTCAAGATTAAGAATGTACTCCTAAAAACGCTCAATTTGGTTTCTTCGGGCTTATCACCTTAGTCTGGCCCCTAAAATCTGTACGTTCAGATAGAACCTCTCAATCCTGTTCGGCACAAGGATTGCAGTGTGATTTGTATGGGGAGAATTT
>CAZZAX010000117.1:0-18170 GCA_964653075.1 uncultured Pirellulales bacterium | reverse complement strand
GTGCATTGTAACCCATCAAAAACAGGTACGTGTGGGCCATATCGGCCTGGAAGCCGAGCGTCTCCGGCATTCCGACTGCTTCCAGGAGATCAAGAGTGTCCTTCCAACTATGATGGCCGGCCCAGCAGATCTCACCTTCTGCGGCCAGGCGCTCGCCATGGTCGGCGGCGATCTTGGCCGCTTCGCGGAACGTCTCGGCGATTTTCGCGGTGTTCGTCTTTGGGTCTTCGCGCCATTTTTCGACGCCGAACTCCGCCGAGTCAATCCGGATCACGCCGTACTTGCGCACGCCATGCTCGTTGAATACGCCGGCAATGCGGCATCCCATGCGCACGGCGCTGAGAAACTTCTCGCGAGCCGCTGCATCCCCCATCGCCGAATCGCCGATCGTGCCGGGCCAAACCGGGGCGACAAGCGAGCCGACATTAAAACCGTACCCCTGAATCAGGTCGGCGATTTTCTTCAGTTCGTCGTCGCTGGCGTTAGGGTCGGTGTGCGGCAGGAAAAGGAAGTAGTCAATCCCGTCGAACTTCTGGCCGTTCACCTCCGCACCGGCGGTCAATTCGAGCATCCGTTCGAGACTGATTGGTGGCTCCTGGCCCGGTTCATTTCCTTTGCCGACCAGCCCGGGCCACATGGCGTTGTGAAGTCTGGGGAGGGTATCCGAACTCATCTTTAGCTCCTTTCTGGTTCAGTAGCATTCGTGATAGCTATTGCCTTCTCGTGGGCCAATTCGACCGCCCCGCCTGAGAAGCATTTCCTTCCGGCCTGCTTGGCGGTTACCCCCGAGGGCAACTACTTTGCCGCCCGAATAGAGTTCCGGGCCTTGCAGAATAACATTTTGCAGCTATTTGCGAAAAACACAAGAAGATTTTTGAAGATTTCCAACAGATTCGGTTATTGCCGGATTTGTGGGTAGTTTTTCAGGCTGATAACGTTCTCGTCGGCAATATGTAACAGACCGCAAAGTCAGTGAAACTTACATTGAAGTCGCCATTTATATTGCTGGCGACGTTCGTTTCTTAACGGGAATTGCTCAGCACTGGCACTCCTAAGGCAGTGAGGACTGAACGGGTCTCTTTGCCAAATGCTTCCTCGCACAAATCCGCCATTAATTGCCATCGCACTGATTCGCCGGCTTGCTCGTTGACCCCGGCATCCCCGGCCAGGTTGAACAGTTTAGTTAAGTTGTGCCAGTCAAGCTGTTCACCGGCGCCCGGGCAGAAGTGTTCCATGATTACAAAATACAAGGCGGCGGCACCTGCATAACCCGATGAATCCAGCACAGTTCCTCCCAGGCACATGTGATGCATCAGACCAATCAGGCACTTCTGGCGAAAAGCTATACTCGCGTTGTCCAATCCAAGGAAATGCCAGTAGCCGGTCCGGCTGACTTCCGTGAGCCCCTCGTTAAACCGGCCTGTAGGTGAAATCGCAGGAAAGTAAACGAAACCGTGTGAAGCTTCATGGGAGTATGGCTCATGGTCAGGTGGTTTTAACATTTCCCGCCTTGGTATATGTAGTCTAAAGCTGACGTATATTGCTGTTCCGCCTTCATCGACACGGAAGCGGGAGATCATTCTCTTTCGGCGTAGTTGAACCTCGTTATTGCCGGTCCATTCCTTCAACCATTCCATACAAACGTCCAGCTCAGCAAGAAACCGCCATTTGGTTGGAACGTGTTGTGTGTAGTCTTTGGGCCATGCTAATATCATGTTCTTGCCGGGCAGTACTTCCAGCAACTGGTCATTAAAGGGAACCGGAGTGGGATTACTTAACTCGGGGTTTTCCTGTATGGCCTGGTTTTGCAGGATGTTGAGCATTTCTTGTTCCTGTGGATTCGGTTCCGGTCCACGGTAAGGCTGTAACATACAGAATTTTTCGATGGCCCAGAGGCGGTTTTGAGTCTCCTGGGTATATGCGGCTATCCAGGCCCAATGTGAAGCGGCCGTACTCATGTCGCCCAGAGTTTGCGCTTCATTAGCCAGGCTAATCATCTCTGCAAAGTCGCTTGTCATACTATAGAACTCATCCACCTGGGCCTTTGGTACGAGGTGAGCTGTCAGACTGTAAAGCGACTCGTTCGGGATGTCTCGGTCATCTATTTCAATGAGAACCTTTAGGTCGGGTAAAACTCTCCGGCCAACGTCTATTACGTTCATTGGTTGAATTACTCTCACGCGGCCCGGTCCCGTACACTCGGACAAAACGAGATAGTAATCCTCAATGCTTTGTTCATACTGATTTGTTTGTTGAATGATGGTTTGAGAACCAGTAAGGCCGCAATCGAAAAGCTCAACTTCTGTCCCGTCAAAAGATAAGACCGCGTACTCATTGATTTGCCCTTCCCAGTGGAATGCCGTCGGAGATGTAAAGTCAATAAACGAGCGAACCTGTCCCGGTTTCTCGCCCCAGAATCGACCATCCTGATTGTAATATGACCTGGTCAAAGGCCGGGGCTTCACCGGCCCCATAAATCGACCATCTGTAGTATGGTAAGGCTGGGGTGCATTTGGAATTCTAATCACGCTGATGAATGGAGGATCTTCGGGGCAGATCTGTGAGTAATATGCACGCGCCTCGTGCCATCCCGGACCGGCCCCAACATCTTGTACAGTGATGATTGCTTCATAGTCATTTTCCTCGCAAGGATCCTGGTACACGGAAACATAACCTCGTCCCTCGGTAAGCTCTACGTAAATATAATTTATACTTTTTGGCAATGTTGCAATTAAACGGTAGTTACCCTTTGTTTGCACCGTGTTACCGCAGACGCGAATATCACATTTTTCCACTTCATCCCAGAATTGCAAAAACAAAGTTGCGTCTTCAGGTAAGCTGTTTCGGCCGATTAACGGCCATGGCTCTTCGTCGAGTGCGGCGACCACGGCAGGGCAAAAGCTCCAGAGACGGCCTTTCCAGGGACTATTCGGATTCAAATCATTTACTTCATCAATCCGCCAATAGTAAGTTGTACCCGGTACAAGGCCATCAGGGAAAGGAAATCCGGGTAAGCCTACAATAAAAGACGTCGAGGACTGGTTGCCCTTGAACGTACTGCCGGCGCCGGAGTTCACATCTTCAAAATTATCACCGAAATACACATCGTGCGAGACAGCAAAGTCTCCGGGCGACCAGCTCAGGTTCGCCCACGTATCCAGATGTACAGCACCATCTTCCGGGGCCGGCCCCAGGGCATACGGATATCCTTCACCTTTCATAGCGGCCTGAATCTCGGGCTCCGTTAGCGCCTCATTGTAAATCCGTACGTCATCTATCAGACCATCCCAGCCTCCACCGGTATCTTTAGCTCCCTGGCCAATAATCAATTTTGTCACGTCTGACGTGCTTACATCCCTGGGTGTTTCGTTGACCATGGGTGTGTCCTCAACTCCGTTAATGTAGAACTTAAGCTGCTCTCCACGGCTCCAGACCATTGCAACGTACTGCCATTCTGTGGCCTGAAGGTTACTGGAACTCTCCAGCTGCTGTTCATCGTTGGGTGCTACCACAGCCATCTTCAGCAAGCTCGTGCCACCGCCGTTCGCACCGGAGGCATCGTAGCGCATAGTGATAATTTGGTCACCGCCATCGGGCTCCTCGCAGATAATAAAACCCTTATCTGTGGGAGCTATATCAGATTTGATCCAGATGCATACCGTCAGGGCGTCCAGACCAATGAGGTAGTTTTCAGCGTCCTCATCAACTACTCGATCACCTTCGCCGTCGAAATCCAGGGCGCCGCCTGTTTTCCCGGCCACCCACCCGGGATTACCCTCTAAGGTGCCGTTGCGTCCATGACCACTTGAGTCATAGGCGGTGGTCCCGGAAACCTCGTCAAACTTCCAGTGAACAAGGAGATCTGCTGAGGCATTACCTGCAATGCTCAGCGCCAAAACAAAAAAAACTGTGAGACAGGTCTTTAGAATTATCCTCTTATCCATTTTATATTCCGCCTAAGAAGAATCTCACCGCAGTACTTCTAAAAGATTTTAGCAAATCAACAGCGTTATGTCCAGAAATATTTGTGGGAGGAAGCACAATATCTGTGCCTTTATAAGAGAAGAGTTTCTCAACGGTGCCCGGAATTGACCAATTGCATAACCGAAAGTTGTTGAAAAACAACGGTTTTTTTTATTCGAGACGCTGAATAGTAATGGTCAGAATCTTGTTTTCAGATATAGTCAGCTTTTTTGTCACTGTGATTTCGAGACGGCTGTTTTTAAGCTTGTGGCTGCTTTCGATGGCTTCACGGTCCAACATCACAACCGCTTTTACTTTATGGAAATTTTCAGGGACCGCGAAAGCAAGTGTTTTAATATTTAATTTACCCCAGCGCAGGTGAATTTGCTCGATTTGCTTTTTATCGTCTCGTTTTTGACTGAACAAGCCCCAGCCCTCGGCGGCTGTGAAGGCGGCGCGGAAGTTTTCGGGTGTTATCTTTGGCGCAAAGCCCAGATGTCTTTTCGGTCCGTGATATTCATAGCCGGCAAGGGCGGTATAAACGCCCCAGCTTGCCATTGCCCTGGCGTAGTGGTCGCCGCACTCGACCTCATTGAAGGGATTATGTTTGGACGGATGGTAGCGATCATGAATGCCGCGGCAAATCACAAGTGCCTCGTCAAGCATTCCTTCCCAGACCATATGGCCGGCCACCTGGTACTCAATTCCCGTCCAGACTTCACTCTTGTAGCGAACACCTTCTTTATGGTACGGACTCTTCGGCCATGTGCAGGTAAACAGACCTGCCTCGCCGGGGCTGGCAAACCATCGCTCCGGTTTATGTTCGGTATTATAAGGCCCGATGTCCGGGGCCCAGTTATATTTCCATACCGACTGAAGCGCCTTTTTAGCATGCTGCGGCGGGTAAATATAACCTAAGCCGAGCTGGTGCGCCCAGCCCTGTCCGAAAAGCTGGTCGGACAGGCAGCCTTTTGCATATTGATGTTTCGGATGCTTCTGCAGGTCAACAAGCTGGATGAAGTATTCACCGTCCCAGAGCTGCTCAACGGTGAGCCGGCTGCCGCTTTCGAATATCTTTCGGCAGCGTTCGGCGAACTGCTCATCGCCCATATCTTTTGCCATTTCTTCGCCTGCCCGCAGTGCAGCTAAATACAGCGAGCCGACAAATGTGTTCGGCCCTTCGAAGTTAATATCGTATGTATTGTGCTGACTGTTTTCGATGAGGCCGTCATCGTTGCCATCCTGTTGTATGGAGAATTCCAAAGCCTTCTTGATACGCGGCCAGTTGCGCTTGAGAAAACTGTTGTCGGCGGATGCCTGGTGTTCGCGATAGGCTTTAAGCATGCTTCCGCATTGTCCATCTGCGGCGTAAGCGCGATTACTCCTGAATCCGACCAGACCGCTTTTGGTGTCAAAACCTTCGCCGAAGTCCTGCATTTCTCTGGCGCTTCGCTCAAGCTGCGGGAAAAGACGGGCAGGCGCATGAGAATAGTTCCACACGTGAGTACAGGTGCCCGCGCAACAGCCGACGCCTTCCCATGCCCAGAATCGCCCGTTCTTCCACCACTGACATGTCCCGGTCGCCAGATTGCATACCGTCGAGTGGAGACGGAAAAGCAGCCATAGGGGAAGTGTGCTATGTTCGTAAAAAGTCTTATGCCATGTGCCTGTATTACCGGCGAGACGGTCAAAATTATCAAGAACATAATGAGCAACATCGGGAGCACTATTGAAATGGTTGGCGTACTGGCGGCCGTTCGAGTAATTGGGGAAAAACCAGGCCAAGACAAAAGTGAAAGTCCGCATGGTGCCGGGTGCTAATTCCACAGAGTGAGTAGCCAGGGTTGTACTCTGTCTTTGTGTGACAGGCCAGGTGGTATTGTCCTTCGAATATAGTTTGACCTCTCTATCGGGGATAGATGTAATAAGCTTGTCAACCTTCTGAGGTGTAATTGCCTCTTTCGACAGGGCCAGAACCAGCGAGCCATAGTCGGGGAGTTTGTCGAGGGGGCCCATCGGGCCTTTGTGCAGCTCATCCGACAGGTCTATCTGGTCGATGTTAATATGTCCCCAGCCGCCTGAAAATTTATCAACAATTTGGATTTGGGCCGTTGTACCTTCGAATTGTTCTACGTTCCAGAAGTACCATTCGAGTTTTTCGTTGCTCTTACCGGTTGCCGTACGCACAACTGTGTCGTCAATAAGCAAATTAATACAGGTTTGGCCTGAGTGATTGCCTCCGCCGATTAAGAAGTTAATGAACTTCCGTGAAATTTTAAATGGCGGCGATGTCAGCGTGCCCTGGGGTTTGTCTCCACCAAGGAATGTATTGACAAGCCCTTTGCCTAAGAAGCCGCTTACCTCCTGCTGGCTTGCCAGTGTGCCATTTGCAGGGCCTTTGCCAAACGCCCGGCCTGTTGTCTTCCAGTTATTGTAGTCTTCGCCCTCGAAATCGGTCAGGACGATTTTAGGACGAGGCTCTACAGCTCCTTTGGGCACCGGCGCCTTCTCTGCGGTGTGAACAATCAGTGTCCGCTGCCTTTCATTGACAATTCGGCTTCGACGAAGAGCATGCACCGCCGTTGCCGAGTCAACGAGAACGGCGTTCTCAAGCCACCCTAAGAGACTGAAAGAGAGTTTTTTGGTTGATGTATTTCGAACGCTGATACGGAATATTATTGCAGGCAGGGCGGAATCTTTCGCATTGAGCGGAATAAAAGGTGAATAAGCTTTCAGTGAAACACTTACAGGGAATCCATCTTCACGGTAGCGAACGTTAGCAATGGGGTAAAGGGCTGTGAATTCCACTTTACCGAAATCCTGGTTCAAAGTCCTGGCAAATGTTTTGCCGTTTTGCTTTACAATCACGGCAAAGCCGGAGTCCACCGGCGAGTCGGGCCTGTAAGTACGGTAACAATTCGCTCCGTATCCTGTGAAAACGTGTTTGTTGAAGATTTGCCAAAGGCCAGGCGTTCCGTCGCCGCGAAGATAGAGCTGCCCTGATGCGATACCTCCGACCGGCATGCCTATCGTCTCAAGGTCTTTGCCGCTATAGACTTCTCGCCGGCCCCGCTCGAAAAGAAGCTGCACCGCATCCTGTGAGAGATTTTTGTCTGAAGGAACAAGATGTTTCGGCTGCCTGTTCTGTGCAACGAGGGGATTTTGAGTCGTTGTAAGAAAGCCACAGACTATACATGCGGTTACGATTGGAGAAATCCATAATCTTTTCATCTTTGATTTCCTCTCTTTTTAAGATAATTACGATTAAGGTTTTTGGGCTTTGCGGGCCGTACTTTCGAGTTTAATTGCCAGCAAAGTGGGCTCTACAATATGCAGGTTATTCAAAAGAGGCTCGGTATATTGTATGTCCCCGTACTCAACCTCATTGAAATGATGCTGCTTGCCAACATGATTGTTCCAGTCCACTCCTTCCGTCAGGAATCCGTATTGTCCGTGATGATGTTTGGCTATAGCCCGAAGGATTGTGAGTGCATCGGCAAGATACGATTGATTTTTGGTGTCTGTATAGGCTTCGATATATGCCAGTGCAGCCTCTGCGTTTTCCCACAGATAGGCCGTGTCCCAGCTTTTCTCCATAAAGAGCAGTCCTTTGGTCTGCACGCTGTTTCTGTCCTCTTTCATCTTAAACTGCTCAAGGCCGGCAAGGCATTTATCGTAAGCGAAAGCACGGATTTTTTTATCGTCGAGCAGCTTGGCTGATTCTGACAGTACACGAAATGCCACAGAATATGCTACGTTTTCGTGTTCATCATAAGTATCGTGATTAATGCTTCCGAAAAAACCTCCGGCTTCCATGAAAACATTTATCTTTGTTCTGATGATATCCGTATAGTCCGCAAGGCCCCGCTTCGTCAGGCCGGTATAGAGCTGAATAATGAATAATCCGTCACCGCTTTTTTCGAATAAGATATCCGAGTCACCGTAGGCGTTTTGTGGGTAGTGCTTGCCATTGCGTTCGCAGCGACGGGGAAACCAGCCGTTCGAGGTGGACTTCACATTAGTCTTGAGCCATTGTGCTGTCTTTACAGCCGCCTGTCGCATTTTGTGTTTTCGTTGACCGTCCAGTTTGTCGCTGAAGATAAGTAGCTGATATGCGATTTTTGCCATCGAGCCGGGGCAAAACCAGTTATTCTTTTGCTGGTAGTTAAGGCAGAATCGGTTGGTAGTGCTTTCGCGATATCCGGTGATAAAACCTGTTTCGTAGTCGATAAAACCATTCTCCAATACATGGTCGAGCAGTGAAATAGCTTTTTTGGCCAGAGATGGATTTCTAACATGCCTTGCGAACAAGTACATTTCATAAGCACCCCCGACTGCATTTGCCGCCCAGCCCGGCCCTTCGAGATTTCCGAAATCATGCCAGCCCATTACGTTACCGTTCTTGTCAACAAAGCTCGATTTGCTGCAAAGATACCCCTTATAAGGAACCAATGTAAATTCTGCGAACCTGACTGAATCGCGTACAGAATCAAAGATTGTATAAGATGGGTCCTCCGGCAGATAAAAACCGGACTGCACTTCTTCGAGTTTAAGGTAATCAAGCCCGAACATATAACTCTTAACGGCTTTGTCATTTGTGCCTGCAATCTCAATTCTTAATGTATGTCGGCCTTTGTTAAGTTTATGAACACCCATATCCAGAAAGCCGGTTGGTATCACGCCGTTGTTGAAAAGGTCGATTGGATTGCCGAGTTTTTTCCCATCAAGATAGAGCTGAACAATACCATAATCAATCGCTTTTGTAAGCTGCATTTTCAGCTTGTATGTTGCGGTTTTCTCTACTGGTACGGCCAGGTCAAGCGTATCACCCGGTTTGGCACCTGTCCACCAGAGATGCGCATCACCGCTCCAATCAGGACCAAAGCCATACATGTCCTGTAGTCTTGCGCTGCCTGCTGTTTTCGAGAGAATTTTACTTTTCTCACCTTCCTGGGCACCTTTAACTTTAAAGACCTCGATTTCCGTCCAGTACCTGGTGCGTTGTCCCACCGGTGCGGGTTGGTAAGGATCACTTTGACCGGCGGCCTGGTACCAATATGAGGTGGCGGCATAAAGTGTCGGTTTACTGTTAGGATAGTATTTCTCAATCGCTGCCTCGAAGGATTTTTGGAATGGTATATTATCAGTGATATGCCAGCGATTTACACAGACATGTCCGCGGTTGCCCATGCTTATTGTTTGATTGTGGTAGCAGTTGGTAAACAATGTGGGATCACACCAGGCATAGCCGAAATAATCTTCTGAGCCTGTACCAATCGTAGAGGGGAATTTTTCACCATCTACGAAAAATTTCTCATCTCCTTCACCCCACCATCCACCTCTTGGATTCCATACATGCAGCATAACGCCGCAGAATCGCCCTCGTCCTTTCGTCTTGAGCATAGTCCAGTCTATAGCTTTGCGTTCAGGCTCTTCGGGTAAAAAAGCATCACGATGCCATTTTGCGTGGAATCGTCCAAGATTCGTAATCGGCTTTGCAAGCGGAGCGTGTGTAATCGTAAAGCTAAACGTATGCAGCATGTCACCATCGTTGGCTAATTCGATGCGGGCACCACTGCTAAATGGCATATACCAGAAGCAATAAAAGCCGTCATCGGTCATGCCCAACGGCAGGGACCTGTACTTGTTAATACCCGGAGCGGTTCCAAAAAAGTCTCCCAATGGCGCCCAGACACTTGGCTGGGATTCGCCATCCCAGTAAATACGCAAGACAAGCTCTCGCAGCAAATCACGAATGTCTGGAGGCTCAGGTACACCTGTACTCACTTTGGTAGCAGTGCCAGCACCCATCTTGACAGTAGCGAGAGCACTAACATTGATATCAGTGATGGCCCTTGTGCCTTTCAACTTGGCAAGAGTTGCAGTTTCACCAGGCCGAACCACCACTTTCCTCTGCACGGTAATCTCCCCGGTCCGTTCTCCTACCGGGTCAATACCACATTTGGTAAGTATCTTATTGGCCTTGTCGAGGGCCTTCGATTCGGCATTAGAAAGTGCACGATTAAAAGTCGGCAGCACGGTTCCTTCGGGATATTTTGTATAGGTGAAATGGTAATATGCGCCCCACTTTTCCTCGCCTGCGATCTTGCACGATTTCTGGAATGGGATCGGCACATAACAATTCCGCCCCCGCGCTGTTGTATGGACCAATGCCGGACGTGTAAACGGCTCATTCTTACAGTTGAAATAACCATCGAAGGGCAGATCGACTGCGGGCTGCTCGCTTCCATCGAGATATATCTTGACGTGTCCCTGGTTGGCCAGCGCAGACCATATTCGCCATATCACTCCCGGTCCTTCCATTTCAGCGAAGACCATTTTATTGCCTTCTTTGCGGATGATGCCGTTGCCATCTCCATTAGCTGACCAGTTAATATATTTACCTGATTTCTCATCATACTTGCTGCGCCGGTCGTAGCTTGACCACTGAGTGCACTTTTCACCCGGTGCAGGCAGAGTCGCCAGGTGCTCTAAATCAGTTAGTCTTTGGATAAGGTCGATGTATGTGAATTTTTCTTCGGCACGGGCCTTTGTTGATTGGCCAGCTACAAAAAAAATGCAAAATACTAATCCAATTATGATTAGAGAAATCCGGGACCTTTTCATCTTTAACTTCCTTTCTTTTTGTGAGAAGGTTTATGCAGATAAGTTGTAGACAGTCGAAACTTATTTCAAGCTCCCGGATTTTAATAAAAAAACCCTTCTTTGCCAATGTGTTTCGTAAAAAACCTTCTTTGGCAAAGAAGAGCCTGTTTTTAGCGGTCGAGTTTTTGCGGAAAGCTAAATAATTTTAATAGCTGCTTTGTCTGTCGTGCAGTGGCTGTTGGACTTTCCTGATTAATATGTACTGCCGGTTTTATTTTTGAGCGTATTTTACGGTGCATCCGTAAGGTTTCGTATTCGTGGTGCTTACCTCTTTGCCTGTGGTAAGTTCAGCCAAAACATTATCGACATAGTTGACCACGCCTTCTTTCTTTTTGCCCAAAGGTGAATTGTCAATTGCGCCATTATAAACGATCCTGCCCCTGGGATTTATAACGAATATATGGGGCGTAGTCTTGGCGCCGTAAGCCCGGCCAACTTTCCCCGACCTGTCGTCGAGTATCGGAAACGGCAACTTATATTTTTCGGTGAATGTTTTGTTTGCAGCCGGAGTTGTATGGTTCGTGCTGTTTACAGCGAACCAAACGACGTTTTTGCTTTTGTACTTTTCCGCAAGCCCGGCCATCGTGTTTTTTGTCTTATGATGGTAGAGAGAGAAGGGGCATTCCATGTTGAACCATTCCAGAACAACGATTTTGCCTCTGTATTCGGAGAGGTTTACTGTTTTGCCGTCAAAGCCGTTTAGCTCGAAGCCAGGTGCTCTTTTAGCCGAGCTTTGGCTCGGGATATCTCCGGCCGGTCGCTGCCTTGGCGGCCTGTCCAATCTTTCAGGCCTTGGCCCTGGTTGCTGTGGTCGGCCCGGTCCCCTTAGTTTCGCAAGCTGCTGTTCAATCGCTCTTATTGCAGAAAGTCTTTCTCGGGCTGCTGTTGCCATTTTCTTTCTGAACTCAGTACGTTCTTCTTCGGACAGGTCTCGAAATCGTCCTCGTTCATCAGTTCCTATACTTAGTACGGCTGCTTTTAATTTGGCGACCTGCTCTTCAATTGCGCTGATTGCTTTGAGCTGCTGCTCTCGAGAGAGACTGATACGTCCGCTAAACCGCTGCTGCATTTCGGCCCGCAACTTCTCCCTTTCGGCCTCGGACATATTCTGAAATCTTTCTCTTCTTTGACGCATTTCGGCTAAGAACTTTTCTCTTTCGGCTTCGGACATATTCTGTAATCTTTGCCTCATATTCTCCCGTTGTCGCTGTACTCTCTGGCCGGGTGTTTCTTCGTCCTGGGCGAATGCGCCCGGGGCAACCGCCAAAAGCGTAAGAACCGTGATGATTGAAATTAGATACCTGTTCATGATATTATCCTCCACAAAAAGTTAAATTGAGTTTTCACATAAATCTTTTCTAATATAATATCACATCCATCTAAAAAGTCAATCTTTCCTGCAACCCAGAGGTGCAAAAAAGTTCCTGAGGCCCTTTTTTTCTTTTTAGCTTCTTTGGTTCGTTTCCCAGCTTTTGAAATTGGGTATCCGACTTCGATATTCGAGGATAAGCTTGATTGGGTTTGATTGGGTTTGAATTGGGTTTGTTTTTTGCCCAGCAAAGTGCCTAATCTCACGTATTTACTTGTCATAAAAGAGCTTAAGCCAATTATGGCGTTAACGACAATTGGGTTTGAATTGGCTTTGTATTGGGTTTGATTGGGTTTGTTTTTGACTATCGTCAGACTGGCCCAAATTGCATAATTCATTGTTATTAAATTAGTTACGTTCATTTGGACATTTGGTGAATTGGGTTTGTTTTGCATAAAAGCAGCAGCAATTTTCGTACTTTTTCCTTTGATTTTACTGCCTTTTTTATTATTTAACTGCTTTTTTGACGATGGACGATTCATTTTTAATGATTCAAGTTTCATATCATGACCATATCTTACAAGGGAAAAAAACGCTCCCTCTATAATTAGACGTACCTGCACGTTTGATACGAAAATTCGGGGATTTTCGGGCAGTTGAATTTTGCTAAGTGCTTATGAGGAAAGGAATAAAAATTTTTTTAGAAAAATTGAAATTTGTCAAAAATTACCAGCGTTTTTTGCGCGCGACAAGCAAGTAAAAGTGAAAAGTGTAAAGTTAAAAGTTGAAAGGCATAGAAAAGACAAACCCATTGGAGTAAAAGACACTCTAACAGGGTAAATTCGGGGATTGGTTTTGAGTGTTTTTTGTCGAAAATTGCGCTTATTTTGCTTATTTTAACTTTAAAAGGTATGCTATTTTGATTGAATTGCCCAAAATTAAGTGATAATCCAAGGATTAAAACGGTTGAGTAAAGTGTTTCCTAAGTAAGAAAGAAACCACCTATTTATTCGCAATTTTTCACTTGAAAGAGCAATAATTTGATTGTATTTTATGAGGGTACAGCGGCGGCTGGGATTACTCTGAATGACGAGAAGTTCGGGATGTTATACGGAAAACGATATATGAATAGTCAGATCGAGTCCCTTTCTGTGATTATTTCTGCATACTACAGATTATGACAAATGACGATTCGAAAAACTCTTTCTCTCCCGGCCTGTGTTTCTATTGGTGTGAGTGGAAACCTGGCGAAGAGCACTGCTGGTACTGGGGACAGTTGTGTGGAAGTATGCACAGGCTTGCGTTCATATCGCAGGAATTCGCGGCCATCAAAAGGATAAGAGATACCGATTTAGCCCTGCAACGACTTGTGTATCATATGGAAAACTATTTAATCAGAGTCTATGAATTGCGTGAACGGACGGTTAACCTCTTTGCTATTTTTGCAGGCTACAAAGGAAAGATCCATTTACTCAAAAGAAAGCGAACTCGGCAGAAGGCTGTCAGGAAGCTAACAGCTGTCGACCAAAGCATATCAGACACGTATATAGAAATACTGTCGATAATAGACGATGACATTAACCTACGAAACCAAAACACACACGATACGTTTATAAGCCTTGGCCTTGCTACGGAAGATAACATCTATGACCCGCACGACGCTCTTCTAGATGTGCAGCATCAACACCCCAAGATGTATGATGATTACAGGAAAAGAATAAGAGAAGAAATAGGAAAAACAGTCCAGCGATACAATCAGAAGATCGCAAGAATTAATCGTCTCACTATGAAGGCCCTTGATCAGATGGACTTCACAAACAGAGGAGAATTTAAAAGGGTTACGGTACAATTTTCGTGACAATGATAGATTTTGACAGAGGACAGCGGCTGGGCTGAATTACTGCGGAGCTTTGGGACGCAGACATCGGCTGGAATTAAGTATGGTGTCCCCGGAATTCCCCTATGGTGTCCCCGGAATTCCCCCCCGGAATTCCCCCGGAATTCCCTTTCCAATCTGAGAGTTCTATCTTGTTATCTACTTTTACTCTCTTAATCGGGAGGAATCTTCAATCTCCATTAGATAAGTACACCCCAACTGTTACCCAGGATTGAACCAGGCCATTTTTTATAAAACCTGCCGTAAATTTTTACCTAAAGGGAGAAATAACCTTGTTTTTTAAGCTAAATATCATATTTTGAAAATTGTATTTGATATTAATGAATATGCTTATAAAAAGATGAGGTTTTGAAAATGAAAAAGTGCAAATTGCGATGGTTTAAGCAGCAAGCTTATTTTGTTACAATTGTTGCTACCTTGTTGACGGGCAGTGGAGAGGCAAAAAATAAAGTGCTCCTTTTGCTTAATGATGTAGGTGAGATTCTTAAGATTGACGTTGATGCAGGAAAGATCCTTAACAAAACTTATATTCCCGAGGCCTACTATTCTAACAAAATCTTCACCGACCCGAAGGGCAGGTATATCATGGTCGGAGGTGGAGCCCAGCTTGCGTTATTTCTCGAGCCTGACTCACTGCTGATTAAGGGGGTATTGAAACCCGAAATTCCGAAGTTACCTTGGGAGAAGAACAACGATGATATATATAAAGAAAGACTATCAGGCTTCGCCTCTGTATACGGCGGAGAGTGGGCAGTCATCCCGGATGGGAATAAGCTCTATTTTAGTGGTGGGGTACCTCAGCTGAAGCCCACCATTGTAATAGACCCGTTTACGTACGAGATCGAAAAGAAGATAAAGGAATTCGTGATATATCCTGATACCATTTTCTCTGCCGATGGCAAATTTATGTTCATAAGCCATCGCAAAACAAAGGAAATTTTAGTCGTTGATATACAAACAGACCAAATTATCAAACGCATTAAAGCTTTGTCCGAACAGGATGGATTCCGAGGTAATCTATTACATGTCAACTTCGCGCACAGACTGTTAGTACCCACTTCTTCCTCATCCATTGGAGGTGGAAGATGCTTAGTTCGCGTGGATATTGATAGCGGTGAAATAACCAACGTTATGAATGACCCATTTGAGGGAAAGTGGGGAGATTGTGCAATAAGCGACTCAGGAAGCTACCTCGTTTATAACGAATATGTGTTGTTGCCGTCCGGTCCGAACCAGGTTGAGTCCATTTATACAGGCAAGATTAATATAGTTGACTTGGAGAATATGAGCCGGCAAAGTGTGTCCCTTCGGGAACAATACCCACCAGACAAATGGAATCTGGCTTCGAAGTGCTATATGGTACCAGATCAAGAAAAGATGCTCCTTGCAATTAAGAAAGAAGTCGATGTCAACCGGCCAGGACCTTCATACTGGAACCCTAAATTACGCCACCGCAAGTTACTCCAGCCTTTGCATTTATTAGACGTTGATCCTCAAAGAGTAACGATTGAAAAGAGAATTCTTTTAAGCGAAGGAGGATTCAAAGACTGCGCTTTCCTTCAATGAATATTAGGGACGTTTACCTATTTGGGGAATTAAAGGTGTACGGTACGTTTTTCGCTGAGTTGTGCTCGATAATGACAGGTTTTGATATAGGACAGCATTCAATTGATTATTGATGAGTGATGATTGATTATTTTCTGGATTCCTGTTTTCACAGGAATGACAAGTTAAAAGCATTTCTGCCGGAGGCCAGCTTTAAATTGATTATTGAGGTTGAAGGGGATTTTTATTGAGTTGCGTTTATCGCTTGTTCTGCCTGAGGCCAGCATGAGGCTCGTAAAGTGTTATGTAGTCCTGTGAATCCCGTAAGGGATGCCTTTTGACAGGACGTAGTAAATAAAAAAAGCACCGAACCGAAGGCAGCACAAAGCAGGTGGAGTGATTAAAACTGGAGCGAACCGAAGGTAGAAATGCGACGTCGAGCCGAACCGCAGGCAGCACAAAGAAGGTACATCATGGTATGCTCCAGCCATCGGCATGAGAACTCGTACTATATGCAACTGGTTTGTTGAATTGCCCAACATCAGGTTATATGGTAAGATTATTGATGTCTTACAAAGAAAATTATGTTTGTTAAGCGTTCTAATGGGAAAATAAATTTAAATCAAGAAGGTAGAATTATGTCAGATTGGGTCGGGGCAATCTTGAAAAGGGTGGAACGATTCACCGGCTATAACTGGCTCGAATTTCTTGATGAAGGAGTTCGACCTGCTGTGAGGCAATTTGCGCAACGCTGCTCGAAATACGGGGTACGGTGTGTAAGCTGGATCAAGAGAAAAGGCCGTTCGAAAAAACAAAGGTATTAGAAGATAGCTGGGTGCAACCTTCTTTCTACGCATAAAAGGGAGTATTTTTTACCTGAATTTGCGACTCATACGAAACCGGACTAAGCGCAGGTTTATTAAGTGGTTTGTCTGTACTAAGTTGTGTAATAACGACGATGGTTGAGTACACGGTCGACTAAATCAAATCCCTGTATTGAGCGAAGGGAAATCAGCTATATTTCGTTTGACATATCAAAATATTTTTGTATTTTATGAGGGTACAACAGCGGCTGGGATTCCTCTGAATGATGAGAAGTTCGGGATTTTATACGGAAACCATATAAGACGCTTGATAAGAAAGCGGAGTGTCGTAACTATTTTTACGAAAGGCGCTTATGTGTTGAATAAAAAGGTGTCTTATGCCGACAGTCGGGCGCTTGTGGGTTCTTATCTGGAAACCATATATACATAGTTCGGGTGACACCGGAGAGTAAACGAGGCAACACAATGAGAAGATTTGCTTTTGTTCTGATGTTTGGGCTTGCATTCTCCGTGCACGCCGCACAAGAAAATGACGTCTCTAAGGTCGAAGCGACCTTTAGGCGCTACCTTGAGACCCCCCATCCAAAAGGGCCATCAAAGACCGATGCCTACGATCCCGTGGTATCCGCGAAAATAAACGGGGCGAGACAGGCGAGACTGTTTATTCTGGCGGAACTGAAAGCATTTCCGAACGAGGCCGTGCTAGCTGCCAGGCAAGTCTTGTTCGAGCAGGCCAGCCCGAAGCAGCGAAGAGAAATCGTGGGAATGCTGGGTGATTATATCCATACCCGTGACTGCGCTGAGCTTCTTCATGATGTGATCCAAGACGTCAGGGTGCCCAAGGATGAGCATGGGGCCTTGTACGAGGAATTGGTGCGCCGCTCGGCTGTGCATGGTCTTCGCATGATGGGCCGTCGCACCAACCGCAGCGGGGGCAAGCGTATCCGAAGGGGACCGGATTTCGAGCCAAAGGTAGGCGGACTGGTACCATACATGATATCTGCGGCGAACGACCCGGCAGAACGCGTTCGCGTCTCTGCCCTGTATGGTCTTGCTGGCAGCCGCGAGCCTGCCGCAGTGGCGGAGCTTAGGAATCGCTTGAAGGACCAAAGCGAGAAGGTCAGGTTGTATGCCGCCTGCTTCCTGACGGAGTACCAGGATGCGTCCGGACTGCTGGAAATGCGAAGGGCGCTATGTCGCCTCAGAAAGACAGAGAAGATCGAGTTGGAGGATGATATCAGCCATTACGGAAGGATTGAAATGCTCCTTGCTTCATTCGAACGGATTACCGGGAAGAGTTTCGGAGATATCCCGCTGAATCCGACATTGAGCAGCGTTTCACCCTACCACGGAAGAGAACGATACGGGGAACTCCTGGATACCTGGCATGCATGGTGGACCTGGCACCCAGATTGACAGGGAGCGACCGGTTTGTAGCCACGATGTCGTGGAGAAACAATACCCGAACAATTGGATCAAGTCGGACTTAGAAAAGCTGCGATGCAGCGCGGCCTTTCTAAGCCGCTTATCCGGGGCGTTACACGCGGTTCAACGTAATTCAATCGAATGCACGAAGTTCCCTGCTGATTAGGGGAAAAGGCACACTTTACCAGAACAGTATGAATCGGCCTTTTTTAAAATGATTATTGATTATCGATGATTGATTATTGACCCATAAGGGTTGAATAATTGTGATTGAGTAAATCACATATGGGCGGTTACCTGTGGCACAAGTCGGGAACCGCCCCTACGTTCGGGGACAATGATTGCGGGAATGACATCCGCCGCCCTATCCCTGGTAATAACGCATCAGGGCAACCACATGGGGTTGCCCCTACGTTCAGAGACAGGCAAACCCCCGACAATGCCAGGGGCTAACAATTTGTAGTGTTTTGTGTATATATTGTTAGGGTAAGGGCGGTTCTCGAACCGCCCTTACGTTTAACAGCGTTTTATTGTTCGAGAC
>CAZZAX010000116.1:0-18210 GCA_964653075.1 uncultured Pirellulales bacterium | reverse complement strand
AGTATGTGCGAATCCACGTGATCTGCGCTTGTGCAAGGTCCGCCTCCTTGCCTTGACCTATCCAGTACTGGGCGTCGTCGGCCAAGCGGCTCTCCGGGTACCTGCGTAGAAGTCGCTCGAAAACATTTCGAGCTGCTGGGAAATTTTCTTTTCGAAGATGCGCAACGCCCGCCGTAAATAGACCATCCGCTGCACGCACATGTTTCGGGTAAAGCTCCGCCACCTGTGTAAACTCCACCGCCGCTTTAGTATAGTTCTTGAGCTTCTTGTGCAAAATAACACCGATTTGATACTTTGCCTCTGCTGCCTTGGTGTGCTTAGGATTATTGTCGTGGAAATCTTGATACTGCTGGATTTCGTTCAGCAGCGCGATCCGCTCCTTGCACAGGCCTACGCGCTTGTACCGCGGAAATTTCTTGATGTACAACTGGTATAACTCCTTGGCTTCCTTCCACCGCCCAAGATTCTCAAGGCACGAGGCCGACTCTATATATGCCTCGCTTGTTACGTTTCCTTTGGGAAAGTATTCCATCAATTCCTCATAAGCCCCCAGCGCCTCCTCAAATAGCATATTATCGCGGAACAATCTCGCCACCGCCAGCAGGGCATCGTCGGCTTTTCTCTTGGTGGGGAAGAGGTTCAGCACAAGTAAATAAGCCTTTATCGCATCGTAGTACCGTCCGGCCTGCTCAAGTTGACGCGCGGTCCGGAACATGGTCGGATGGATAAATCCACCACGCAGAACACCCGTGTCCTCGGCGCCCCGGACACTTATCATATCGAATCCCTCTTCGAGTTCCGCCAGTTTCCTGCGTGTCTGCGGGTCCACGATCCCGTCAGGCTTCAGACCAATCCGTTTTTGAAAATCCAGCACATTTGCATAACCAAATCGCTTCAAACGCTGGCCAATGCTAAGTTGGTTGTACGAAAACTCCGCCGGATACCGCCCCGCATATTCAGCATATACATCCAGTGCCGCCATCGGAGAATTCAGATGCTTTTCGTAAAGCTCTGCAACCTTCAACAGCATATCCCGCCCCTCTGGTGTGTGAGCAAATCCGTCCGCAACTTCGCGGTACAGCGCCAAAGCCACTTCCCACTCCTGGACATGTTCGAGCATCATCCCAATCTTCTTTAGCTGGTCCAAACACCCTTTCGGGTCGACCAACAGTCCCGCCAGATAATGATCCTTTGCCCTCATGATTGCTGGCAGCGCCTCCATCCCGCCAACCAGGGCAACCAACTTTTGTGCCTCAACCAGATATAATTTGCCGCGAAGCTGCCAGATTTGCTTTTCTTCCCATGGCATCCTTTCTTCATCAAGTTTTCTCAGCCGTTCACTCGCTCTGATAATAAACCTGTTCATTGCCTTCGCGTCAGATTCGACAACTGCTCGCCTTATTAGCGCTTCAACACCAATAAGACCGACCTTACGGGCTAAAGTCTCTTCTTCTGGCCTCACTTCGCTCAAAACCACCAGAAGACAATCGAGCACTTCAGGCTCTTGATTGTACTTGGCCACCCACATCAACTTGGAAAGCATTTCGTCGGCCTGTTCGTCCTCTGGTAAGTTTTGCAGAAACGCCCCTGCCGCCTCTACAGCTGCACATACCCATTTGCCTTGAGCCTGAACCATAAGATCAACGATTTTCTCCAGGATTTGTCGCTTCGCACTGGCTTCCGACACCGCCGAGAGAAGCTGCCGCAGGGTCGCGATTCGCCTTTGACTTGTCCAGTCGGCGGACTCAGCCAGAAGCAGCTTAAACTTTGCCTCCTCCCGCACGGCATGATCAAGTTTCTCATTCTCCACCACACTGCGAAGCAGACGCTCCGCTTCGCCGGGCAACTGCTTTGCCCAACGGCTCTCCGCCAGGACTGTTGCCGCCCGCGCCCCCCACTCAGTGTCTGGATAAAGTTTCACCGCTGCCTCATAACTGGCCCGTGACCGTGCTTCGTTCTTCGTTAGCTCATAGAGCCGTCCGTTAAGATACAGGATCCGGGCCCTTTGACTGTCGGTGGCGGCCCGCTGGGTAGCTGCATCGAGTAATGAATCCGTACCTGCGATTTGGCCCTTGTCGATCAGTGTTTCTATGACATCGAGGTGGCTATCCAGGTCCAATGCCTGAATCGTAAGTCGTGATACAACGAACTGAGCGCGCTCGTGCTCCGGCTGGCTGGCCAGGATCGCCTGCCACAGTTCCAGCGACTTTTCCAGTTCACATTGCATTAAATATGCTTCGGCCAGCGCTTCTTTAGCCTCCAGGGAAGATGGATTGGCCTTGACATGCTCCTGAAGATGCTCTGTCGTGTCAGTCCTTGCCGCGAAACCATAACTGCAAACAACCACTACCAACACAAAGACCTGAATCAGCCTCTTGGTTCTCATCTTTCAATCCTCGTTTGCTCCTCCAGGACCCTAAGTCTGTTCCGTAACTTGTCGATATCGGCAGCATCAGGAAATAGTTCCACCAGCCGGGTGTAATATCCTCGTGCCTCACTTCTATGACCCAGGCCAAGATGCAACCCAGCCAATGACCGCAGAATTGGTGACCAAGTCGGCGCATAGCTCTCGGCCTTTGAGAGCAGGCGTATCGCCTCTTTCTGATTCCCCGCGACCCGCAGCATCATCGCCACCTGATAATAGGACTCAGCCGTCCTTTGAGCATCGAACAATCCCGCCTTTGCGGCAGCTTCCAGAGTTCTCTCCAGACTTCCGTACTCTCTCCTTGCCAGATTCAGTTGAATTTGCAGCTCAGTGATCCGAAGCGTGCCTTTCTCTCGTTCCAATAGCGCAGAAAGATGCTCCGCTGCCAAATCCTTATTGCCCGCCGCCAGCCATCCCCTTGCCAGCAAATATCGGGCATAAATATTATCCGGTTCCGCTTGCAACAAACGGTAGCCCTCATAAAGGACGCAATGCCGAGTGCAAACCCGGTACTGATTGAAGGCACCTTCGATGCCGCCAAGCACAACATAGTCATCCACAATATCACCGGCCCTTGCCAGCTCGGAGAGCCGCCGAACAAGAATGGGACCAACATATTTACGCTGAAGCAGGTATGCTCGGCCCAGCAAAAGGTATAGCTCCGCCGAGGCCATCCCTGCCTCCTCCGCCTTCAACAGATTCTTCTCCGCCAGAGACCCGAAATCTCGTTCCAAGCATATCTTGCCAAGAATAAAACTATTCCTCGGGTCGCGAATATCTTCGCTCAGTGCCTTTTCCAAATACACCTTGGCCTTGGTAAATTCCCCCAACGCATAGTAGCAGGTCCCAAGCGTACTAGCAATGGCCGAATCCCGTTTCAAACGCCAAGCCTGCTTCAAATATTCCAGAGCTTGTTTATGTTTGCCCTGCTCATTCAGTATCCTACCTGCAAGACTGTTGGCTTCCGGATTCTCCCGGTCGATATCAAGAACTGATTTCAGTACCGCCAGAGCATCGTCAGCCCGCTCTAAATGTAGATAGGCCCTCGCCAGGATGATACATTCCTGAATGGTTATCTTTTCGCTGCGGTACTTCGGTTCCAGTAACTTAACCGCGCCGGCATAGTCGCCCCGAACGTAAACCTCGACCGCCCCTTTTTCTGGAACCTCCGCGAGTAAGGGCAGACTTAGGCTCAAAATTATAGAAGTGAGCATCAAAGATTTGAGTTGCATCGTACTTCCCTTTGTAAACAAGACTCGCGGTTATTATCAACATCGGCACACGCCTACGAATCACTCCAAACTTTTCCAAAAATTTTTGACTTTGCTGCTAAAACGCAAACTTCATTCGTGTCGCATAGGTAGGAAATAACGACGGACAAAATGGGGAACTTAGAACAACATATTCAAGACCCTGCCTGTTTCACAAGGAGGAGAAGTGAGAAGCAGGGGCTTGTTTTGCTAATTCATGGTGCCACAGGGCAATGGAAAAGGAAGGGGGATGACCCTTAACCGCTGAGAGATATTCTGACAGGCTTTGCCCAGAAGCCGCTGGTGGACTGAGGCTGCGGTTGTCGAAGTTTTAGATGGCCTAGGAGTCTGTCCGAGTAATAGGCTTTTGAATTCATAACTACTTGCAGATAAAAGACTTAGTTGCTTTGGGCCCAAAAACATTAAGTTCTTTGTTGCCAAAGACTTATGTATTTTGAGAGCGAATACTCGGACACGCTCCTAGTTCTGCTGCATTTCATCCAAGAACAAATATAAAGCACTTCCTCAAATTATGGTTTTTTTTACTTGACTTTGTTTTGAGGAAATGGCAAGATAATAAAAGGTTCAGAAAAGATATGAATTCTGAACCTTTTTATTTTCCATCAAGACCATTTTTCACCACATTTTTTTTCAAAACCGCTTGCTATCACTGGTATTATGATCACCCAGTTATCTACCTCTTACGGTCTTCGACTAACAATGTAAGTTTTATAAATATCACCTCCTAATATTCATATACGGGGCGTAACTGCTTGCATGCAAGATGGTTACGTTTATCTCGTCGCATTTCAAACGTTCGCATGGCATATCCAAAAGGAACGTTTTCGAAAGGAGAACAAAAATGTCTAAAAAAGTATGATCAAATCCAACTGGGTCCTGGATCCCGGGAAGTTCCTCTCCCGGGAAGAAGTGAACAGTCTGCTGGAAACAGCAAGAAAAAGAGCAGAAATAGCATTGTCCCGGGGCCACAAAGTGGCAGTCAGAGACTATTTCATCGTGGATCTGGCTCTATCTACGGGATTGCGGGTAGCGGAGATTGCCGACCTGAAGTGCAAGGATATTTTCCTCAGAGACCGCTTCTGTGCACTTCTGGTCAGAAACGGCAAGGGCGGCAAGAAAAGGCTAATACGATTCAATGGTTCTTTCAAGCGACACTACGAGAAGTACCTTCTCTGGAAGCAAACTGTAAACGAGCCTACTGGTCTTGGCGATCCGCTGCTTTTGTCCAGCAACACTGGCAGTCACATGAGCACAAGGGCTTTGGAAAAGGCCTTCAAGCGAACAGCAGCCAGAGCCGGCTTGCCCTCTCATTATTCTATTCACTGTCTCAGGCACACCTATGCCTGCGAGCTTTACAGGGCCAGTGGATACAACCTGCGTTTGGTTCAGAAGCAGCTTGGACACGCCCACGTCGCGACAACGCAGGTGTATGCGGATGTAATGGAGCCCGATTTGCAGTGGGCTCTGGACAGATTGTACAAAGCGATGCGAAAACAATCCAAAGTGAGTTTGAAACAAACCTCTGTCAATGAAAGGGAAAGAGCAGAATACATTAACATTCAGCAGCCTTGCAGAACTTCAGACTTATGACAGCGTCGGAAGGCCTGCCGGAAGTGGTGTCTCCAGGCCATGGGGCAATCTTTATGGTGATGTAGTAGGCGTCAACTGGAGGCTCTGGTTCTTCGATGCAGGATCAGAGCCGCCTGGATGGGATAGCGGTACCACATTCCTGGATGGCCTTCAGCCCATTGGGTACTATAACACAAATGGCAGGATCGATTACAATTTCCAGGATTCGCTATTCCCGTCAGATTATGGCTTATACGGCGACAGTCCTGTGACAAATACTATCGACGAAGGCGCCTGGGAAGGTGACCCAATAACAATTCTGGCCCAAAAAATCAGCGAAACAATGGGTTTTTATGATGCCTATTTCTCTAGCGGATCTTTGATGGCGGGGTATACCGGGACGCTTGGACAAAACAACATCACTATATCCAGCAATTTGACGTCAGTAGTGCCAGTTCCACCAGCCGTGATACTTGCCTTGTTCGGTCTAAGTGTAGCTGGATGGAAACTACGCCGAACAGCTTGATTGAATTCTGGCGAAAGTGCCTTTTGAAGTGAAGGTAGTTTATTATACAACTATTGTATCTTAATATGAAATAAGACCATCATTTTTGTTCATTGGCTGGATTTGCTTTGGTTTTGTTTTTTCCTTTTAATCCTTTGAACACCATCGATGATCTTCCTGATTACCCAGACAAGTCCTGATGACAGCCAGCCCAATATACTAATAGGCGACAGCCTTTTCTTGATGAGATGTTTCCTTTCGCTTACTTTCTCAGTCGTTTTGGCCCTGACGCTGAGTATCTTGCCCTGCTCGCCAACGAGCATTTTTTGGAAAGTCGCCTTGTTCAACTTGCCCTGGAAATATTGTACCTCTATCTCCTTCCTTTTCGCCACCATCTCCTTTTCCCTTGTTGAAAGGATCTTCATCTCTTTGGACAGCCTGTGAAGCGGCAGCATAATTCTAAACAACGCATAATAGACTGCAACGATCAGTATTACCGCAAACAGTAACCACCATTTGTTGTCAAGCAGGGCTTTCTGCACTTCAAGTGATGCCAGGATGTCTTTTACACTGTCTATATCAGCCGAAGCGGCCTTCTTGCTCTGTTTCGCACTAGCCAACTGATCATCGGCAATACTTCTGTCAGCTTCCTGGATTGCCTGTCGGGCCTGCGCTGCCAGGGCTTCAAGCTCGCCGGTCCACAACCCGGATGTTTTGAATTCGGCTATCCTGTGCTCCAGCCCGGACAGATCTACTTTCAAATCCTCAATATCATCAAACAGCCGGTTCCGGGTTATTATGATGTTGAAGGCAATCGACTTCTTTAGGGAACCGATTCTTGCGTTCAGAGTCACGTTATGGGAGCCGGGGCTCTCCAGCAGGCTGGAATGCAGCTTAAGCAGCAGGTCCTGGCTCGAACCAACAGTGAGGCTGATATTCCTCTGCATAAAAGACAGCTCGCAACAGCTCTTCTCGACATTGACGTCCAGAGTCAGGTTGGCCTCACCTGTGTTCTGCAGCGTTATTTTGAGTGTCTTGTTCTCGCCGCTCGGCAGGTTGAAGTCGGTCTCTTCGGCAGTTATGTTGAACGCCATGACAAGGCTGCATACTGCGGTCACGAAGCACCTTGAATCGTTCCTGCAAGCGGGAGGATCGCAGACCAACACCTGGTAGTCGGTGCCGGCTGGGCACTCCCCGAACAGAGGGCCACATCCTATGCTCTGCCATTCGCAGGTACAATTGGCTCCGGCATCTCCAGCTACACCGCTACCACTTCCGCCGCCTCCACTGTCATCGATAATAACGGGCTGCGAAACTGTCCTCATCGTCAGCGTTGTGCTGCCGGTGTTATTGTAAGAATCGGATGCATTCAGATACAGGTGGAAGCTTGTGCCGTAGGTGTCCGGAACAGTGATTGACCAGCCGGATATGTTCGAATAGACGGTTGTTGAATCCTCTCTGCTGAGAATCTTCGATACCTGGCCTGGATATGTAAAATTCACGGACAGATTATAGTCTGTTGTCACATTCCTGCTCAGGTTTATCCTGGCCTTGATGCCGGTATCTGCTATGGTACTGCTGATTGCGTATGCCCTGTTCTGGTAGAGCGGGTAAAGGAAATACGGGTAAAGCGTGCTGCTAACGTAGAATGAAAAGTTCTCAGTGCCTGTATTGACTCCGTAAAGTGAATCGGTTACGTTCAGCACCTCAATCGTCCAGTTGCCGACCGAACCGTTGGGGAGTATGAAGTAGGTCCTGTTCGTTGCGTCATTGGCGTCAGGCAGGCTTGTCTTATGCCGGCCGTACATAGTGATGTTCACGGTCCAGTTGACATTGCTCATCACAAATCCGTTAACGTCAAGAGTGTACAGGGCCAGCCCCTCGCCCCTGTTGTAGCTCGTGGTGTTGCCGGCATAATCGGTAAGCGTGACATTGAACGTATTGCTTGCAGTGAAATTCGTATTTGCGAAGTTAATCCAGTCAACCCATACGACATTACCGGTAAGGTCATAGGCGGTGATGTTAACGCCATAATTACCGGACATGTTTATAGGCATATCGGCAGCAGTGGCGTTGAAATAGGTATACCACAGGTCATTAGACGAGGAGTTCTGCATTAAGCTGGTTGTGACAATTGTGCTGTCAGGGTAATGGGTGATCATATGCACGGCAGTAACTCTGGTCGTATCCGTTAGATTCTCGGTCACATTAACAATAATGCTAAGGTTAGCATATAGGTTTGTCCGATTCGTCGTTGCATTCCTGTACCTGAACCTTACCGAGTTAATAATTGGCGGGCTTGTGTCATTCACAATCTGTAGCGACAGGTTCTGTTCGTTATCCCCGCTCGCAAAATAAAAAATGCCTGACTGGTCCGTGATGTTGCATATTATGGTTGAATTGACAGCAGTGGGGATATAATCATAAACAGCCCAGCCGCTCGAATTGGTAAGATTGGAGCCGATATAACCGGTATCGTTGTAGAATGAAACGTTATACCCCTTAATCTGATATGAGGAATTGACGTCCACAACCCTGCAATAAAGCTCCACCGGCATGCCTTCAACTATGCTGTTGTTTGTCTCATTATGGCCGGCCTCGCTCACTGTTGCATAGCTCTGCAACCCGAACCAGGCCATCCCGGCACTGATGTTCTGCTGGTAAAAGCTGTCCCACGACTTTATCCGTACCGTATAGTTCCCTCCAACCATGAACATGCTCGTGTTCGAGAAGTTAAGGGTATAATTCGTCCAATTGCCCGAGAAACCGAAAATGTATGACGATTCTGAGGCATTGAATGTTCCGGTTATTCCGCTGTTGCTGTCATTCAGAACAAGGGCCCCGTCAATAACAGATACCGACGAGGCATTCCAATGCGTGGACACATTAATAGAGTCCGTGCGAGTCCAGTTCAATCCATTAGCGATGGAATTGTTCGTGGCATTTGTCAGGCTCATCCAGTCATCAAATAGAGGCGAAACCGTAACATTGATATCAAGATAATCAACTCGCAGTGTGGCTGCTGTCCCGGATTGGTCCAGGTCCTCAAGCAATAACATCATTCGCCCGTCAGAGGAATTCACATAATGTGTCAGGTTTGCATCGCTCCAGGAAATGGCTGCGCTGATGTTCTGGCATATGGGATGCGTCGAACTTGCCTGTGCAAGATAGTCCCATGAAAGTGTGTTATAATTGTATATGCTTATGTTGAAGAACTCGTTTTCTATGGTAATGCAAAGGAACGTGATGTTTATTTTCGCCGGTTGGGTTTCGTTATAGGTAGTGTTAAAATCATAATTCCATATAATCCTTGCCTGTGAATTCTCATTAATGGTATGGCGTGCACCATCACGTACATATGTCCAGGTATAACTGGTAGCGTTGCTGCCAATATTAAGACCGGTACTATTGTCACCATATACAAGATTTGTTTCAGTTGTTGTTGTGGAATAAACAGCATAACCTGTCAGCTTCGGTGAAAAAAGGTTCATGCTAATAATCCAGGCTAAAACAACGATGACTACGACCAGTAATGCCAGCTGCTTCCCCATGCATTATATTAGACAGTGATCAGTAAAAAAGCATATGCATATCATACATCGGGACATGAAAACCAATTATCAGCTAAGAATAGCTTTAATAAATATGACAGACAGAATTTTATAACAGATCGATTCCAGAGTTGCAGATTTACAATTACATCGTAATTGCCCTTAAACAATCTTAATAACATACCATCTGCCCATAAAATCCCAGAGCAAATTTGGTCTTTCGTCACAGAGTATTGTTGAGAAGATGGTGGTTTCCATGTTTAACTGAGGCTGGAGAATGTTTTCTGCATCGATAAGGGGATTAATTTACCGTTAAATTTATAAAGACTAGCTGTATATATTTATATAACAAAACAAACCGTGTTATTATGGCTCGAACAATGATGGAAAGAGAAATACTGCATTATCCACAACTGGATACAGTGCTTATGGTAGAGGAATTTATAAAGCAACATAGCGGAGAGTTCAAGAAAAGACAACTATGGGAAAATCTTCCGCGGAAAATGATGTACCAGACATTTTGCGTGATATTTGACTACCTCATGGCTTCTGGAAAAATGGTGACGGACAGAGAAGGAAAAATTGCATGGATATGGAATCCTGAACTTGTAAAGAGATTCCTTAAGCCCGAATTAGTGGTAAGATGAACGTCAAGGTGGTTTTTGCGGAGGAGAGACTGAGGCAGACCTTTGGGAAGCTGAAAGAGTCCAAAACCGAAGACAAGAAATTATACGAATGGCTCAATAGAGCTTTTGATGACCTGAAGAATAATCCATTCTGTGGCATCCAGATACAAAGAAGGCTTATACCAAGAGAATATATCAGGAAATATAACATAGACAATTTATGGAAATACAATTTGCCAAATGCATGGCGGCTTATCTATTCCGTAGTAAAACGTGAGGTAGTCATTATATCGGTTATTATAGAATGGATGGATCATAAGAATTATGAGAGAAGGTTTGGATATGGTTACTGTCGAGTACTCGGAATACTGGATGATGGGGACGCGATAGATCTCCTTTTCGACACCCACATGCTGAAGTGGAAGTGGTACCACGGCTTCATGAGCGCCCCCATGAAATCCCTCATCAGGTTCGACGACCCACGCTTCCCCACCAAGGCGATGGAGCTTGTGAAAGACCGATACGAATGGTGTTCCAGGACAGCGTCGTACGACGAGGCCAACTGCTATCTGGATCTCTGCAGAGCACTCATCCAATATCGTTCTATGGACAGCGTTCCGATCCTCTCGCGAGTAATCGAGGAGTCAATCCATGACATCGACGGAGGGTCATGTCATATCAACCTCTGCAGTGAGTTGTTGGAGTGTCTCGTATCGGAAACGAAGGAGACAGAGATTATTCAGGATCCCTTTGTTCTGGGGTTCAAGAGTTCAATTGAGAGAGTACTCTCCTGCCCGGAATGGTACGTACGATTGAAGGCGGTGAAGCTTCTGACTCGCATGCCGCTGACCGAGGAGAGCGCACAGAGGATTGTAGCCATGGGCACAGGCGACAAGGACCACTCTGTGAGAGAGGCTGTGGCGGAGTGGCTTGCACAGCAGAAGCATGCCGACGACGGAAGTGTAGGGGGCGAGGCCAACAAGAACATCGACGGCGACAAGAAATAACCGCTAAGCGCGGCCATTGCTTGCGCGTCATGTTCACCGTTAGCAAAGCCGTACTTCCGGATATTCAACTTCATTATATTACTATTTACAGCAAGAATGGGACTATATTGATGAATGTTGTTTTATACCCCTTTTTCTCTCCGCATCACAGCCGGGAACTAAAAGTGGCAGCTTTGTATTTTGATAAAGTCTACTTGCTTAGTTCTATTACAGTTGTAGACAAAGATCAGTTACCTCGCTACGACGGCCTTGCAGAGCAACTGGCAAATCAATTTGGGGACTTAGCGACTTTGGTTCCTTCGGCAAAAGCTCGATTAGTGGACAGATGGTTAAATACAAGCCTACAACTTCATTTAGAAACTGCATCAATATTAAAAGCAGGTGTCTTAGAGCCAGTGAATCCTTTTGATGAAGTATCCTCCACAGGGCTTGAGATATTTTTCAAGGAGATCTTAGCTGCAAGGGCCCGTCAGGTGAAAGAGAATTTGAAATCCCATCCATATGAAAAGAGGAAAATTATCAGGGCGGCAGCGTTTGCCTGTGTACCTAAGCCAAATGATCATGACGATGCTCTTAATGGAATTCTTTGCTTCCAATTGCCTGAGTACGTGAATTGCGGTCGAAGTCTTTCCGGTACCGGATTTTCCATAGAGCCAGGTATGGATGGGCTTGTGCCTTTTTCGGACAGGGGACAAACAACACAGGATTTGCTCACTCTGGCTCTCTCTTGTGACATTTCGGACAGCTGCGGTTTCGACAGGAATGATACGAATACTGCAGCTTGCCACAGTGATTACATTCAAATACATGGCCTCCCATGGCGGGTGTACGGCATTTGAGTATGTCCTTGAATGCTCACGGCCTCCAGATATGTTGCCTGAGTGCTCGGTGTCAGTCCCCTTAGCTTCATGTCTCCGATCATTCGTTGTCTGATATCTTCCATTGTTATACTCCTTCATTAGAAACTGTCATTCTTTGTACCCACCGTCGGGGTACTTCAGAAGGAGCATAGGACAGAAAACATCCAGGGCAATAAATAAAATCAAAGCTTACGCGTTACAAAGTAGATCAAGGCAAACACTACCGCGAAGCGGTTTAGTCCAATCCGATATCACACTATAAATTCCGAAAAAATATTCACTTTTTAGCTAAAATTTGGGATTTGGTACTTCCATCACCCCTAAGATTTGATATTTGTGGTGACAAAATGGAGTCAGGCTGTCACCTCTAAATCAGGGGATTCTTAGCTCTCGAAAGAGGTGACTTATAGGCACTCCTGTGATTTAAGCTGACCGTTCCAATATCGAGCATATCGATGTCTACGGCGAATTGGTTTCGGTTGCTGTTGTAGAAGCACATGTACATCTGTATCGAGTTATGTCAAGAAAAACAATTTTTTAGTAATAAAATTCATTTAATTATTTTATTGGAGTACTTGAGTTCAGAAAATGCAGCCTTTAATACTTTGTACGCTTGGGTTGCAGGCCCAGACACATTCTTGAGCGACTTTTTCTCCATGGTATCTCCTCTGACATCTGATTTATTATCTGAAATACTACTTCCAATAATATCGTTTATCCCAATTCCTTCACTGCTCTCCATGCCTGATCTATTGCAACATGTATATAAGAACTCAGGCCCGAGTCGATATTGGCAATGGTGATTCGGCCAAATGGTTTTCGTCCTTTCATGACCATGTCGGGCAAGTCTGAGTCAAAAAGTGCTGTGCCTCTGTAACCGTAACCATGTGACCAGCGATTTATGGTAATACTCCCAACATCCCTGTCGAATTCAAATAATCCCTTTGGCAGCATACCAGTTAAATGCTCCCTGATTTCCTTTTCGTAATCTTCAAATTGTAGGCTTAACATCCTGTATCTTGCTTCACGAAATTGTTCAATGGGTGGTGCACCAACGGTTTGGCCAAATGGACAACCTACCATCAGAATGGCACAAGGATCGTCTGGTGTCCTGGTACAATTATAACCACCCATACTAACCGGAAAGTCCATCAGCACCGCTTGGTGCATATTCCCGGGCGAGATGGCCACACCAATTTCCATCTCTTTCATTGCCCTCCAGTTCTTCAACCCTACTGTGCTGTAGAACAATGGCAACCTCATATTCCGTCTCAATGCCGCTGCCTGCTCTTCTGGCATATCTGGAACTATATGAGGAATCATCACGTTGTAACAGGCCATCACTACGCCTTTGCCCTTCACTTGATAAGACTTGTTGTCATTGATATAGCTTACGAAAACATCTTTTGAACTATTGGGATCGCCACTATGCTTTACATTAACAGCCGTACTGTTTAACCTAATTCGAACAATATTGCTGGATTTGTCTAATTCGGAATAGTTGAATTTAGACAGTACAATATCCTCAGCGCTATCTCCCGGTCCTACGTTAGGAATCATCTTTCTCACTAACAAACGCGTAAGGGATGCATTGCCATCGGGAAAATGATGAACATAAGGGTCTTCATCGACCATAATGTATCCATGTTCCTTTATGTATTTTTCGTATCTCTTTTGGCCCATGACATCCTTCAGTGATGCAGGGTCGAATCCCAGCCCACCAGTGGTCAAGGCATCTCCTATGGTAGTCACGTCTGCGCCTTCCCCTAAATTGTCGATGCAGGAATTCCTGGCCATTTCCAATACCAAAGGATCGTCAACACCCAACGTGTTTTTAAGATAATCGAAGTAGGAATGAGTAGAAATGTAATCTTCCAATTTCTCTTGGGGCACCTTCAGTACATGCACACCGCCATTCAACACCCGAAGCAATTGTTCTTTGCCTTTCTCACTCAAAGGCGTTTGTTTTACTGCCTCTTCGTATGATAGCTTTGGACGCAGGAGCCCTTGCACAAATCTTTGATAATAACAAAAAGGATGCTTGACCACTTTATCTACACCAAATTTACGTTTGTTGAAATAGGTCACTCCCCTTAAATTGTGCCTTTTATAGAAGTCAACGTCAAAGGCCGTTTTTAAGCGATCCAGGTCTACACCTATATCTTTCAACAGTTTTAATGTGGTTTGACTCCGTGCATGTGGACTGACGATAGTCTGTGATCCGCCAAATATCAATCTTGTGTTATCGCCAATGGTATGTTCATTCCTGGCGCACTGGCCGCCAAAATCAGCATGACTGTCAAGTATTAACACCTTCTTATCCTTACCGTGCTCTTGCTGATAGAAAAATGCAGCCGACAGTCCGCTGAGTCCTCCTCCTACAACAATCAGGTCGTACTCTTCTTTCAATTTGGTAGTTGGCCCCCAATACGATTTATTCGTCAATGCTCTGCTATGTGCGGTGGTGTATGATCCCGCGTTGTCCCCCCTTAGTCCGGTAAGCGCTGGTGGATAATACGATGGCTCGAGTTTGGCCAATACAGTTTGGCTAATAGCTCCAAATCCAAGCATGGAAGTTCCAGTTGCCATTAAAATTCCATTGACAAAATCTCTTCTTGTTATTTTACTCATTGGTTTTTATCCTTGGTTTTTGTTAATTGGTTGACCTGACATTTCCCTTTTAAGCGTTCACGAAACATTATTCTATCTATTCAATGCTAATCAATGGTAATAATTATATTGAATTATATTTTAAAATAAAGAAGTGGCAGAACTTTGTCTGCCGCCCCTTTATCATTAAAGGTTTACATTTACTTTTCCGACGGTTACTCTTCTTGCTGCATTGCCGTCGTCACTTTAGATCAAGGTTACTCTGTAACACTCTCATACGTTGTACCGATGTGGATCTCGTCGGTGTGCATAGTATTACCGTTGTCATACGCTGGAATGCTCCCAAAAAACTGGTCCAGTCTTTGTGAGGGAATAACCGACATTAAAGTTATATTTTTGAAAGGAATCCTCTTATGAAAAAGAAGTTTAGTGGACAATAGATTGTAGCAAAATTGAGGCAGGCAGATATTCTAATCGATCAAAGGATTTACCTTGACGAGGAGATAGACAATTTGTTATAAATATAATATTGGTTTTGCTCGCTCAATAAGGTTATTGTGACTTTTGAGCTAAAAAGGAAGGAGGCAGCATTTTAGATTTTCTTTTTCAATACTGAATTGAAATCAGGCAATCCTAATAAACAATAAATGTTTTGGTGTGTGACTAAAACTAAGTTGAAGTGGCTTTTTAAGGGAGGATTATTATGTGTAGAAAATCAGTCTGTTTAATCATTTTTGTTTTGTTGGTCGTGGTTACGTCCGTCAATGTTGCTGTAGAACCGGTCACAATCCCTGTCCTGAACGCGGGCTTTGAGGATCCCGTATTGGCCGAAGATGATTGGACATGGCTTGACGTTCCGGGCTGGACCTTGGTAGGCGGCGAAGGCCCCGGCATATGGCACGTTACAGTTGCAGACTTCGATCCGGTGGTCGCACCCGAGGGCCAGAATGTGCTTTATACCGAGAACGCTGTAGGTGACGCCGGCGGCGTGGCACAGGTCTTGAGCGCAACGTTCGCGGCCAACACAGACTACACGCTGACCGTTGAGATGGGAAATTCGTACTTTTACTACTTCGCAGGCTATAGCGTCCAGCTCTTGGCCGGTGGAACCGTTATTGCAGAGGATAATGACACGTTGTGGCCGGAATACCAAAAGTGGGCCACTTCGACCGTTCGGTACAACTACGATTCGGCCGATTCGGCCCTTGTGGGGCAGCCCTTGGAGATTCGCCTGCTCAATCTGGGGCTTGATAAGGATAACCCTCCCGACAACACTGTCGGAGTCGAGTTTGACAACGTAACACTTTCATATGTGAACGGTACCGAACCAGTTCCTCCTTCTAACTATGTAACGTCAACGGATCAGGGTGGTCTTGTTCCGATCATAAACCGCGACTTCTCTGAACCCAACGATGGCAAGCATACAGCTTTCGACATTGAAATAAGCAGGAAGCAGGACGAACCGTTTTTTGGAGTTATGACGACAGACGTCCCCGGCTGGACAACTGATATCTCAGCCAAGGACTCAGGTATAGAAGTTGGAGCCGATCCAAACTACGGTTATTCCGCGTTCTTGATGGGTGGTTACAGCGAATGGGATGATGACCCCAGCTGGATTGAACCGTCAATCTGGCAAATTCTGCCATACAAGATCCAGGAAGGCGATCAGTTCCGTCTGGCTGTGGATGCACGACATATCTGGACAGTTGAGGGCGTTCCGGTTGAACTTAAGATGACACTCTTCTACGTCGATACCGATGGTACAAGGCAGGAATTAGCCAGCCAGATAGTTGATCTGACTGAGGCCTGGGATTGGAGTATCTATATCCTGGATGTGCCCGAACTCCCTGAGATGGCAGTTGGCAAACTACTGGGGATTGAGCTTCAGAATATCGCGGAAAGGTCCAGTTGGATTCATGTTGACAATATATCGCTAATTGGCGAACAATAATCCTAATGAATAATGAAGTGGAATGAGAATTTCATTGGATCTTGACTTCTTTGTTGGCGTTGGTTCAGATCCAGCAATCTCAATCGAAAGCTCAGACGCAGTCCCGGGATTGATTCAATCAAATTCCGGGGCTTGTTTTGGCCTTTGTTAAGCAGACCCAATATAATACAACATTCAAGTTTATAGGAGGTACAAGATGACCACGTTCTTGCGGTGGGTGATTGGGTATATATTGGCGATGGTCCTTATGCTGAGACTGGTGATTATACCGGGCCGTGGCAAAGTGCTGGCGGCGACGCCTACATTGATAACAGTTATTGGGCGGCCGACGTTGATTTACCGGCCCTGAGCGGCGACAACAAATTGTATGGGTTTGAAGAGATAGAAGACTATGTTTACCAGATTCTGGACGAAAAATTTGTTGAAGGCGTAACGTACACCTTAAGTGTCTGGGTGGGATTAGCGTGGGAAGGCTATGATGACTATTGGTCCCTCTACTTTACCGAAGAAGATCATAGCAACAATCTGGCTGAGGTAAGTGGCAACGCGCCGATAGGATCCTGGCAGCAGGTCAGCTTAGTATATACCGCCACCGCCACCGACGCCAGCAACAGTATCGGGATAAAAATGAAAGGGGCTGAATTCGTCACCTTTGAAGATGTAACACTGTACGGCCCCCCCCCAAAACAAGGGACCCAAATCCAGCTAATGGTGCCCTGGTTATGGACACCTGGGTGAACCTTTCGTGGACGCCGGCAAGTTTTGCAGTTACGAACGATGTGTATATAGGTGATAATTTCGACGACGTTAATAACGGCGCTGAAAGCACATTCCAGGGCAATCAGGCAGATTCGTTTATTGTTGTCGGTTTTCCCGGATTCCCTTTTCCGGATGGTCTTATCAACGGCGAGACCTATTATTGGAGAATCGATGCAATTAATGATACAAACCCGAACAGTCCCTTGAAAGGGGACGTCTGGAGCTTCACGATTGTACCCGAGACAGCCTATAGTCCCGATCCGGCTGATGCTGCAGAGTCTGTAGGTATCGATGACAGCCTTAGCTGGACACCGGGTTTCGGTGCGAAACTGCACCATGTGTACTTTGGTGACAACTTTGAAGATGTCAACAATGCTTCCGGAGCACCCGCTCAGGGAGCTACGACTTTTAACCCTCCGGATGAACTTAAAATGGCTAAGACTTACTACTGGCGCGTCGATGAGTTCGATGCCATCGATACATACAAAGGTGATGTTTGGAGCTTTACAACCGAAGGTGCTGTTGCAGCACTCGACCCGACTAATGGCGCTGTGGACGTAACGCAAACACCTATTCTAACTTGGTTACCGGGCTTTGGTGCTTCACATGAAGTTTATTTCGGCACCGATCCAGCCTCTCTGGAATTAAAAGCCAGCGGCAATCTTGGCTCCGAAAGCTATGAACCGGGACAGCTTGAGTGGAATACTACCTACTACTGGCGTGTTGACGAGGTAAATAACACCAATCCGGACAGCCCCTGGACAGGTCCACTCTGGAGCTTTACTACGGCCAACTTCCTTATCATTGACGATATGGAGGCATACAATGACATTGCTGAAGGTGAACCTGGTAGTAACAGGATTTATAACGCCTGGGTGGACGGCTAAGACGATCCGACAAATGGTTCTCAGGCCGGTCATTTAGATCCTCCGTTTTACGAAGATACTATCGTTCACAGCGGTAATAAGTCGATGCCGATGTACTATGACAATGCCATCGGAAAATCCGAGGCGACTTTGACATTGACATCCAATAAAGACTGGACAGTGAACGGTGTTAACACACTGACGATTTGG